>NZ_JAAIXZ010000007.1:157338-457338 GCF_010894435.1 Pyxidicoccus trucidator
CCCGTGCGGTAGAGGCGGGCCCCGGGTGTGGAGGAGAAGGGATTGGGGACGAAGCGCTCGGCGGTGAGGGCGGGCTGCTCCACGTAGCCGCGGGCCAGGCCGTCGCCGCCGATGAACAGCTCTCCGGTGACGCCCACGGGCACCGGCTGGCCGGAGGCGTCCAGCAGGTACACCTGGGTGTTGCCGATGGGCTTGCCGATGGGGACGGAGGCGCCCACCTGCTCCACCGACGTCATGCGGTGGCAGGAGGCGAAGAGGGTGGTCTCGGTGGGGCCGTAGCAGGCCGTCACCGGAATGAACATTCCTTCCAGCACTCGGCGCACGTGGGGGGCGCTCACGACGTCGCCACCGGTGAGGAGTTGCTTCACGCCACGCAGGGCCTGGAGGTTGTGGTCCACCACCTGGGTGAAGAGGCCGGCGGTGAGGTGCAGCGTCGTCACCTCGTGCTTGGTGAGCACGGCCTCCAGTTCCTTCAGGTCCGAAGGTGAGTGGGGCGGGAAGACGACGAGACGCGCTCCGTGGAGCAGCGGGCCCCACAGCTCCAGGGTGGAGGCGTCGAAGGAGACGGGGGCGATGAGGAGGAACGTCTCGTCCGGGCCCAGGTGCGCGTAGTCGACACCGAAGACGGTGCGCAGCACGCCCTGGTGTGGCGTGCCGACACCCTTGGGCCTGCCCGTGGAGCCAGAGGTGAAGTCGATGTACGCGAGGCTCTGGGGCAGCGCGGCCTGAGACGGCGCGGACGTGGGCTGGCCTTCCAGGGACACCTCTCCCAGCACGACGGTGGACAGGTCTTCGGCGGGCAACTTCGCGAGCAGCTCGCGCGTGGTGAGGAGCACCGTGGGGCGTGCGTCCTCCAGCATGGCGGCGAGGCGCTCGCGGGGGTACGAGGAGTCCAGCGGCACGTAGGCGCCGCCGGCCTTGAGGATGGCGACGAGGGAGACAATCAGCTCCAGCGAGCGCTCCAGGGCGATGGCCACGCGCGAGTCGGTGGAGACGCCCAGGCCGCGCAGGTGGTGTGCGAGCTGGTTGGCCCGCTCATCGAGCTGCCGGTAGGTGAGCTTCGAGGTTCCGAGCTCGCTGGCGAACTCGACGGCGACCTTGTCGGGGAAGCGGGCGACGACCTGCGCGAAGACGTCGGGCAGGGTGGAGCCGTGCGGGTACTCGGTGACGGTGGCATTCCAGTCCACCAGCACCTGCCGGCGCTCCGCCTCGGTGAGCATGGAGATGGACGCCAGGGGCGCCTCGGGCCGGTTGACGAGCGCCTCCACCAGCACTCGGAAGTGCTTCGCAATTCGAGCCGCCGTGGTGGCCTCGAACAGATCGGTGTTGTACCCCAGCACCCCCTCGTAGCCCTCCGGCGTCTCTCCCAGGTTCAGCTCCAGCTCGAACCTGGCCGAGAGGTTGTCCACCTCCAGTTGCCGCAACGCCAGCCCCTGCATTGCCGCCGAGGACATGGGGGCGTTCTGCAAGGCGAAGAGCACCTGGAAGAGCGGGCTGCGACTCAGGTCGCGCGTGGGCTGGAGCGCCTCCACCAGCTTCTCGAAGGGCACGTCCTGGTGGGCGTACGCACCGAGGGCCGTCTCCTTGACCTGACGCAGCAGGTGGCGGAACGCCACGCGGGTGTCC
The DNA here is from genome assembly GCF_010894435.1 of Pyxidicoccus trucidator. Lineage (NCBI taxonomy): Bacteria > Pseudomonadati > Myxococcota > Myxococcia > Myxococcales > Myxococcaceae > Pyxidicoccus > Pyxidicoccus trucidator. Next base: position 158,965 of record NZ_JAAIXZ010000007.1, read on the forward strand.
ACCTGGGAGCGCAGCACCAGCGTGTTGACGAAGAAGCCGATGAGCCCCTCCAGCTCACCCCGGTTGCGCCCGGCGATGGGCGAGCCGACGCTGATGTCCTGCTGCCCGGAGTAGCGGGAGAGCAGCACCTGGAAGGCGGCCAGCAGGGCCATGAAGGGGGTGGCCCCCTCCTGATGGCAGAGCGCCTTGAGTGCCTCGGACACGGAACGCGAGAGGGTGACGACGACCTTGTCGCCCCGGAAGGTGCGCACGGGCGGGCGAGGCCTGTCGGTGGGTAGCTCCAGCGAGGCGAGGCCGGCGAGCTGCCGCTTCCAGTAGCCGAGCTGCGTGTCGAGCACCGCCCCCTGGAGCCACTGGCGCTGCCAGACGGCGTAGTCCGCATACTGGATGGGCAGGGGCGGCAGGGGGGATGGCCGGCCCTGGGAGAAGGCCGCGTAGAGCGCGACGACCTCCTGCACCAGCACGCCCATGGACCAGCCGTCCGAGACGATGTGGTGCATGTCGAGGGCGAGCACATGCTCGGCCGGGTCCAGCTTCCAGAGCTTCGCCCGCAGCAGGGGCCCGGTGGCGAGGTTGAAGGGCCGCGACGCCTCCTCGCGGAGCTGCAGTGGGAGCGCTTCACGGGCAGCGCCCGACTCCAGTCCACTGAGGTCCACGGTGGCCAGGGGCACCTCCATGGGCGGATGGATGTGCTGGAGCGGCTGACCTTCCTGGTCGGCGAAGGTGGTGCGCAGCACCTCGTGACGACGTACCAATTCCGTGAGGCAGCGGTGGAGCACGGCCACGTCCAGCGTCCCCTCCAGCCGCACGAAGGTGGGCATGTTGTAGGTGGAGCCGTCAGGCTCCAACTGGTCGATGAACCATAGGCGCTGCTGGGCGAAGGACAGGGGCAGCGGACCCGTGCGGGGGAGCGGGAGCAGGTCCTGCGGCGGGGGGGGCGGAGTCGACGCCCGGACAGACCCGATGCGCGCGGCGAGCCCCTCGACGGTGGGGGCGGAGAACAGCTCGCGCAGCGGCAATTCGACGCCAGTGGCGGCTCTCAGTCGGGAGACGAGCCGGGTGGCCAGCAGCGAGTGTCCGCCGAGCGCGAAGAAGTCGCCGTGGGCCCCCACGCGTGGCACGCGCAGCACCTGGGCGAAGAGGCCGGCAACCAGCTCCTCGGCGGGCGTGCGCGGGGCAACGAAGTCGGCCTGGGCGGCGGACGTCACCGCCCCGGGAGGAGGCAGGGCCTTGCGGTCCACCTTTCCGTTGGCGGTGAGCGGGAGGGCCGCGAGGACGACGATGACCGAAGGCACCATGTACTCGGGCAGGCGCTGGGCGAGGAAGGCCCGCAGCTGCACCGGGTCCAGCGCGGACTCCGCACCCGTCTTCGAGGCGGCGACGTAGCCGACCAGGCGCTTGTCGCCGGGGGCGTCCTCGCGCACCAGGGCCACGGCCTCTCCGACGTCGGCCTGGGCCATCAATGCCGCTTCCACTTCGGCCAGCTCAATCCGGTAGCCGCGCACCTTCACCTGGGCGTCGGCGCGGCCGAGGAATTCGAGCACGCCGTCATGGCGCCAGCGGGCGAGGTCCCCCGTGCGGTAGAGGCGGGCCCCGGGTGTGGAGGAGAAGGGATTGGGGACGAAGCGCTCGGCGGTGAGGGCGGGCTGCTCCACGTAGCCGCGGGCCAGGCCGTCGCCGCCGATGAACAGCTCTCCGGTGACGCCCACGGGCACCGGCTGGCCGGAGGCGTCCAGCAGGTACACCTGGGTGTTGCCGATGGGCTTGCCGATGGGGACGGAGGCGCCCACCTGCTCCACCGACGTCATGCGGTGGCAGGAGGCGAAGAGGGTGGTCTCGGTGGGGCCGTAGCAGGCCGTCACCGGAATGAACATTCCTTCCAGCACTCGGCGCACGTGGGGGGCGCTCACGACGTCGCCGCCGGTGAGGAGTTGCTTCACGCCACGCAGGGCCTGGAGGTTGTGGTCCACCACCTGGGTGAAGAGGCCGGCGGTGAGGTGCAGCGTCGTCACCTCGTGCTTGGTGAGCACTGCCTCCAGTTCCTTCAGGTCGGAAGGCGAGTGGGGCGGGAAGACGACGAGACGCGCTCCGTGGAGCAGCGGGCCCCACAGCTCCAGGGTGGAGGCGTCGAAGGAGACGGGGGCGATGAGCAGAAACGTCTCGTCCGGGCCGAGGTGTGCGTAGTCCACGCCGAAAACGGTGCGCAGCACGGCGGCGTGCGGAGTCCCGACACCCTTGGGCCTGCCGGTGGAGCCGGAGGTGAAGTCGATGTACGCGAGGCTGTCGGGCAGGGCCGTGGAGGGCGGCGCGTGCGCGGGCGGCGCTTCCACGGGCATGTCCTCCAGCACCAGCGTGACGAGCCCCTTCGTGGGCAGCTTCGGAAGCAATGCACGCGTGGTGACGAGCACACGCGGGCGCGCATCCTCCAGCATGGCGGCGAGGCGCTCGCGGGGGTACGAGGAGTCGAGCGGGACGTAGGCGCCGCCGGCCTTGAGAATGGCGACGAGGGAGACAATCAGCTCCAGCGAGCGCTCCAGCGCGATGGCCACACGCGAGTCGGTGGAGACGCCCAGGCCACGCAGGTGCCAGGCCAGTTGATTGGCGCGCGTGTCGAGCTGCCGGTAGGTGAGCTTCGAGGTTCCGAGCTCGCTGGCGAACTCGACAGCGACCTTGTTCGGGAAGCGGGCGACCACTTGCGCGAAGACGTCGGGCAGGGTGGAGCCGTGCGGGTACTCGGTGACGGTGGCATTCCAGTCCACCAGCACCTGCCGGCGCTCCGCCTGGGACAGCAGGGAGACGGAGTCCAGCGCCGCGTCGGGCCGGTTGACGAGCGCCTCCACCAGCACCTGGAAGTGCTCCGCCATCCGCTGCGCGGTGGTGCTCTCGAACAGGTCGGTGTTGTACCCCAGCACCCCCTCGTAGCCCCGTGCGGACCGCCCCAGGTTCAGCTCCAGCTCGAACCTGATGGTGGGATTGCCCACCTCGAGTGGTCGCAGCACCAGCCCCTGCATGCCGACTGACGGCGCGGGCGTGTTCTGCAAGGCGAAGAGCACCTGGAACAGCGGACCGCGGCTCAGGTCGCGCGTGGGCTGGAGCTCTTCCACCAGCCGCTCAAAGGGCACGTCCTGGTGGGCGTAGGCCCCGAGTGCGGACTCCTTCACCCGACGGAGGAACTGGAGGAAGGAGGTCCGGCCTTCCACCTGGGCCCGCAGCACCAGCGTGTTGACGAAGAAGCCAATGAGCCCCTCCAGCTCGCCATGCCGGCGGCCCGCGATGGGCGAGCCGACGCTGATGTCCTGCTGCCCGGAGTATCGGGACAGCAGCACCTGGAAGGCCGCGAGCAGGGTCATGAAGGGCGTCATGCCCTCCTGCTGGCAGAGTGCGTCGAGCTTCTCGGAGGTGGCCGACGAGAGCGCGACGGGCACCTGCGCACCCCGGAAGGTCTGCACGGGCGGGCGAGGCTTGTCGGTGGGCAGCTCCAGCGTGGCGAGGCCGGAGAGGTGCCCGTGCCACCACCCCAGTTGCTCATCGAGCACCGCGCCTTGCAGCCAGTCGCGCTGCCAGACGGCGTAGTCGGCGTACTGGAGGGGGAGGGGCGGCAGGGGGGAAGGCCGGCCCTGGACGAAGGCTGCGTAGAGCGCCGCCACCTCACGCACCAGAATGCCCATGGACCAGCCGTCCGAGACGATGTGGTGCAGGTTCATCGCCAGCACGTGCTCGTCCGGGCCCAGCTTCAAGAGCTGCGCCCGGGCCAGCGGACCGGTGGCGAGGTTGAAGGGCCGGAGCACCTCCTCGCGCAGCCTGCGCTCCAGCTCTGCACGGATGGCCTGGGCATCCAGCCCGCTCAGGTCCACGAGGTCCAGTGGCAGCTCTGCGTGCGGAGCGATGACCTGGACCGGCTGGCCTTCGTACTGGGTGAAGGTGGTGCGCAGCGCTTCATGACGGCGCGCCAGCTCGGTGAGGCCCTGGCGGAGGGCGTCGGCGTCGAGCGGACCTTCCATGCGCACGAAGGTGGGCATGTTGTAGGAGGCGCTGTCGGGCTCGAGCTGATCGATGAACCACAGGCGCTGCTGGGAGAAGGACAGCGGCAGCGGACCTGTGCGAGGCACGGGGACAATCGGGGGTGCCGTCCGCCGTGTGGAAGCGTCCGTGGAATCGATGCGCGCGGCGAGGGCGGCCACGGTGGGCGCCTCGAACAGAGCGCGCAGGGGCAGCTCCACACCCAGCGCGGAGCGCACCCGGGACACGAGCTGCGTGGCGAGCAGCGAGTGGCCACCCAGCTCGAAGAAGTTGTCGTGGATGCCCACACGCTGCACGCGCAGCACCTGGGCCCAGAGGGCGGTGAGCTGCTCCTCGGCGGGAGTGCGCGGAGCGACGTAGGCCACGGCGGACGAGGTCGGGGCCGAGTCCGGAGCGGGGAGGGCTTTCCTGTCCACCTTGGCGTTGGCAGTGAGGGGCAGGGTGTCCAGCCGCACCAGGGCGGAGGGCACCATGTACTCGGGCAGCCGCTGCTTGAGGTGAGTGCGCAGCGCGGCGAGGTCGAGCGACTCGGGCGCGGCGACGTAGCCGACCAGGCGCTTGTCGCCGGGGGCGTCCTCGCGCACCAGGGCCACGGCCTGGCCCACGTCGGGGTGTGAGAGGAGGGCGGCTTCGACTTCGGCCAGCTCGATGCGGTAGCCACGCACCTTCACCTGGGCGTCGACGCGGCCGAGGAACTCCAGCACGCCGTCATGGCGCCAGCGAGCGAGGTCCCCCGTGCGGTAGAGGCGGGCCCCGGGTGTGGAGGAGAAGGGATTGGGGACGAAGCGCTCGGCGGTGAGGGCGGGCTGCTCCACGTAGCCGCGCGCCACGCCGTCTCCACCGATGAACAGCTCTCCGGTGACGCCCACGGGCACCGGCTGGCCTGAGGCGTCCAGCAGGTACACCTGGGTGTTGCCGATGGGCTTGCCGATGGGGACGGAGGTGCCCACCTGCTCCACCGACGTCATGCGGTGGCAGGAGGCGAAGAGGGTGGTCTCGGTGGGGCCGTAGCAGGCCGTCACCGGAATGAACATTCCTTCCAGCACTCGGCGCACGTGGGGGGCGGAGACAACGTCGCCACCCGTGAGGAGCTGCTTCACGCCGCGCAGGGCCTGGAGGTTGTGGTCCACCACCTGGGTGAAGAGGCCGGCGGTGAGGTGCAGCGTCGTCACCTCGTGCTTGGTGAGCACGGCTTCCAGTTCCTTCAGGTCGGAAGGCGAGTGGGGCGGGAAGACGACGAGACGCGCTCCGTGGAGCAGCGGGCCCCAGAGCTCCAGGGTGGAGGCGTCGAAGGAGACGGGGGCGATGAGCAGGAACGTCTCGTCCGGGCCGAGGTGTGCGTAGTCGACGCCGAAGACGGTGCGCAGCACGGCGGCGTGCGGAGTCCCGACACCCTTGGGCCTACCGGTGGAGCCGGAGGTGAAGTCGATGTACGCGAGGCTCTGGGGCAGCGCGGCCTGAGACGGCGCGGACGTGGGCTGGCCCTCCAGGGACACCTCTCCCAGCACGACGGTGGAGAGGCCCTCGGCAGGCAGCTTCGCGAGCAGCTCGCGCGTGGTGAGGAGCACCGTGGGGCGGGCGTCCTCCAGCATGGCCGCGAGGCGCTCACGTGGGTACGACGGGTCCAGCGGGACGTAGGCGCCGCCGGCCTTGAGGATGGCGACGAGGGAGACAATCAGCTCCAGCGAGCGCTCCAGGGCAATGGCCACGCGCGAGTCGGTGGACACGCCCAGGCCACGCAGGTGGTGAGCGAGCTGGTTGGCGCGCGTGTCGAGCTGCCGGTAGGTGAGCTTCGAGGGTCCGAGCTCGCTGGTGAGCTCGCTGGTGGGCGCGCCGGCGAACTCGATGGCGACCTTGTCGGGGAAGCGGGCGACCACCTGCGCGAAGACCTCGGGGAGGGTGGAGGCGCGCGGGTACTCGGAGGCGGTGGCATTCCACTCCACCAGCACCTGCCGGCGCTCCGCCTGGGACAGCAGGGAGAAGGAGTCCAGCGCCGCGTCGGGCCGGTTGACGAGCGCCTCCACCAGCACGCGGAAGTGCTCCGCCATCCGCTGCGCGGTGGTGCTCTCGAACAGGTCGGTGTTGTACCCCAGCACCCCCTCGTAGCCCTCCGGCGTCTCTCCCAGATTGAGCTCCAGCTCGAACCTGGCCGAGGCGTTGTCCACCTCCACCTGCCGCAGCACCAGCGAAGACTTCCTAGCCGCGGGCCGGGTTGCGTTCTGCAGGGCGAAGAGCACCTGGAAGAGCGCGGGGCGGCTGAGGTCCCGCTCCAGTCGCAGCTCCTCCACCAGCTTCTCGAAGGGCACGTCCTGGTGCGCGTAGCCGCCCAGTGTGGTCTCCCGCACCTGGGCGAGCAGCGCCCGGAAGCTGCTCCGCGAGGCCACCCGCGCGCGGAGCACCAGGGTGTTGACGAAGAAGCCGATGAGCCCTTCCGTCTCCGCGTACCGGCGGCCCGCGATGGGCGAGCCGACCAGCACGTCCTCCTGTCCGGAGTAGCGCGACAGCAACACCTGGAAGGCCGCCAGCAGCACCATGAAGGGTGTGGCCCCTTCCCGCCGTGCCAGCTCTGTCAGGGCCTCGCTCAGCTCCCGAGACAGCCGCACCGGCATCGTGCCGCCCTGCTGCGACAGCACCGCGGGCCGGGGCTTGTCGGTGGGCAGCTCCAGATGTGACGGCGCTCCAGCCAGTTGCTGCTTCCACCAGCCAAGCTGCGCATCCAGCGTCTCGCCGCTCAGCCACTTCCGCTGCCACACGGCGTAGTCCGCGTACTGCACCGGCAGGGTCGGCAGCGTGGGGCGCAGGCCCTCGGAGAACGCCGCGTACAGCGCTTCCAGCTCGCGCACCACCACGCCCATGGACCAGCCATCCGAGACGATGTGGTGCATCACCAGCACCAGCAGGTGCGCCTCGGGAGCCAGCCGCAGCAGGCAGGCGCGTAGCAGCGGGCCTGCGCCCAGGTCGAAGGGACTCGCCGCCTCGCGCGTGGCGATGCGGAGGGCTGCTGCACCGCGTTCGGCCTCGGGCAGCGAGCCCAGGTCCTCGACGGCGAGCGGGAAGTCCGCGGGCGGATGGATGACCTGGGTGGGCTGGCCCTCGTGCGAGGCGAAGGTCGTGCGCAGCGACTCGTGGCGGGCCACCAGCGCGGAGAAGGCCTGCTGGAGCGCTTCCACGTGCAGCGCGCCCGAGATGCGCAGGGCCACGGGGATGTTGTAGGCGGCGCTCCCGGGCTCCAACTGGTCGATGAACCACAGCCGCTGCTGCGCGAAGGACAGCGGCAGCGCGCCATCACGCGGCACGGGCGCTGGAGGCGGCGCCTCGGGTGTGCCGCCGTCGCGCCGCGCGGCCTCGAGGCGCAGGGCAAGCGCCTGGAGCGTGGGCGCCTCGAACAGGGCGCGGAGGGGCAGTTCCACGCTGAAGGCGGCCCGGATGAGCGAGACGAGCCGTGTGGCCAGCAGCGAGTGGCCGCCCAGCTCGAAGAAGTCGTCCTCGAGGCCGACTCGCCCACTGCCCAGCAATCCGGTCCACAGGGTGGCCAGCCGCTGCTCCGTGTCCGTGCGCGGTGCCACGTACTCACGCTGCCCGGAGTCGAGAGACTCGGGAGCGGGCAGCGCACGCCGGTCCACCTTGCCATTGGGCGTCAGGGGCAGTGCGTCCAGCAGCACCAGTGCCGAGGGCACCATGTACTCGGGCAGCGTCCCACGCAGGAAGTCCTTGAGCGCCTGCGTGTCCGCGCCGGGCGCCACGAGGTACGCCACCAGTCGCTTGTCACCCGCCGTGTCCTCGCGCACCACCGCTACCGCTTCCCGCACGCCGGGGTGCCGCGTCAGCGCCGCCTCGACCTCGCCCGGCTCGATGCGGAAGCCGCGCAGCTTCACCTGGTTGTCGGTACGGCCGAGGAACTCGAGGGTGCCATCGGCCAGCCACCGCACGCGGTCCCCGGTCCGGTACAGCCGCTCGCCGTCCCCAAAGGGACTGGGCACGAAGCGCTCCGCCGTCAGCTCCGGACGGCCGACGTAGCCCCTCGCCAGTCCAGCTCCGCCCACGTACAGCTCGCCCGGCACGCCCACGGGGACGGCTTGCATGGCCGCGTCCAGCACGTACGCCGCCGTGTTGCGGATGGGCCGGCCAATGGACACCGAGCGGGCGCCCACCTGCTCCTGCCGTTCCATCCGGTGGCAGGTGGAGAACGTCGTGTTCTCCGTCGGGCCATACCCGTTGATGAGCACCTGTCCGGAGGCGAGCCGCTCCCTCACCCTCACGACGGACAGCACGTCTCCGCCGGCCAGCACCTGCTTCACCCGGGCGAGGGCCTCGGGCTGGTGCGCCTGCAGCTGCTCGAAGAGGGCGGCTGTCAGCCACAGGGAGGTGATTGCCGACCGGGTCAGCGCCCGGCCGAGCTCCTCCAGCGAGGGCGTCCCCGCCGGGTACACCACCAGCTTCGCGCCGTGCAGCAGCGCGCCCCACAGCTCCAGCGTCGAGGCGTCGAAGGAGACGGGCGCCAGTTGCAGCCAGACCTCGTCAGGCCCGAAGCGCGCAAAGTCCGTGTCCAGCACCAGTCGCGACACCGCGCGGTGTGGCACGCCCACGCCCTTCGGCTTGCCCGTCGAGCCGGAGGTGAACATGACGTAGGCCAGGTTGGCACCGCTCACGCCGGCACCCGGCGCGGTGTCCAGGGCCGTCTCCAGGGCCGTCCACCCGGAGTCCACGCACACCACCTGCTCGCCGGCCTCGGCCACCGTGCCGGCCAGCTTCTCCTGGGCCACCAGCACGGTGACGCCAGCCTCGCGCTTCATCCACGCGCGCCGCTCCGCCGGGTAGCTGGCGTCCAGCGGGACGTACACGCCGCCCGCCTTGAGGATGCCCAGCACGCTGACCACCAGGTCCAGCGAGCGCTCCACGCACAGGCCCACTCGCGCTTCCGGGCCCACGCCCAGGCCGCGCAGGTGGTGCGCCAGCTGGTTGGCCCGCCGGTCCAGCGCGTCGTACGTCAGTTGCTGGTCCCTGTACTCCACCGCCACCGCGTGCGGCGTCTTCAGCACCTGCGCTTCGAACAGCTCCGCCAGCGACGCGTCTCGCGGGTACGGGGTCGCCGTCCCACTCCACGCCTCCACCACCCGGCGCCGCTCCGCGGCTCCCATCAGCGGCAGCTCGCTCAGCCGCTTCCCGGGCCCGGCGACGGCGGCCTCCAGCAGCACCCGTACGTGCTCCAGCAGCCGCCCGGCCGAGTCCGCCTCGAACAGGTCGCTGTCGTAGTTGAGCACCGCGGAGGCACCCTCCGCCGTCTCCCACACCAGCAGCGAGAGGTCGAACTTCGACGTGAGGTGGCTCGCCTCCATTCCCTTCAGGGACAGGCCATGCCGGAGCTTCACCTCCGTCGTGGGCGTGTTCTGCAGCGTCAGCGCCACCTGGAAGAGGGGGTTGCGGCTCAGGTCTCGCCGGGGCTGGAGCTCCTCCACCAGTTTCTCGAAGGGGACGTCCTGGTGCGCATACGCGCCGAGCGTCACCTCGCGCACCTGGGCCAGCAGCTCGCGGAAGGTGGCCAGCGGGGAGGCCTTCGCCCTCAGCACCAGCGTGTTGACGAAGAAGCCGATGAGCCCTTCGGTCTCCGCATGCGTGCGTCCGGCGATGGGGGAGCCGACGCAGAGGTCGTCCTGCCCCGAGTAGCGCGCGAGGACCGTCTGGTATGCCGCCAGCAGCACCATGAAGGGCGTGGCGCCCTCCTGCTGTGCCAGCGCCTTCGCGCCGTCCCACAGCGCCTTCGGCCACGCCTCCTGCCGGACACCGCCGCGGAACCGCTGGGCGGCCAGGCGCGGCTTGTCGCCAGGCAGCTCCAGCGCGCGGGGGGCTCCGTCCAGTTGCTTGCGCCAGTAGTCGAGCTGCGCCTCCAGCGTCTCCCCTTGCAACCACTCCCGCTGCCACACCGCGTAGTCCGCGTACTGCACCGGCAGCTCGGGCAGGGGCGAGGGCTGGCCCTGCGAGAAGGCCTCGTAGAGCGCGGCCACTTCCCGGACGAGCACCCCCGAGGACCAGCCGTCGGTGACGATGTGGTGCAGGTTGAGCAGCAGCACGTGGTCGGTGGCGCCGCGCTTCAGCAACAGCGCACGCATCAGCGGGCCGGTGTCCAGGGAGAAGGACCGCCGCGCGTCCTCGTCCACCCGGCGCCGCGTCTCGGCCTCCGCGGTGTCCTCATCCAGCCCGCTGAGGTCCACCGTGCGCAGCGGCAGCTCCGCGACGGGCGCGATGACCTGCACGGGAGCTCCGTCCTCCTGACGGAAGGACGTGCGCAGGACTTCGTGCCGCCGGACCAGCTCCTGGAGTGCGCGCTCCAGCGCGGCCACCTCGAGCGGCCCGTCCAGCCGCACCGCGGAGGGGATGTTGTAGAAGGGGCTGCCGGGTTCCAGCCGGTCGAGGAACCACAGGCGCTGCTGGGCGAAGGACAGCGGCAGCGCACCGGTGCGCGGCACGGGGACCAGCGCGGGGCGTGCCACACCGGCCTGGGTGGCGCGCGCGGCGTCGATGCGTCCGGCCAGCTCCGCCACGGTGGGCGCCTCGAAGAGGTCGCGCAGCGGCAGGTCGAAGCCGAACGCCGCGCGCACGCGCGACACCAACTGCGTGGCCATGAGCGAGTGGCCGCCCAGGTCGAAGAAGTTGTCGTGGGCGCCCACGCGCTCGGCGCGCAGCAGCTCCGCGAAGAAGCCGGCGAGCTGGCGCTCCGTCTCGGTGCGCGGCTCCACGTACTGCTGGCCGTCGCTGCCCGGGGCCTCCGGTGCGGGCAGGGCCTTGCGGTCCACCTTGCCGTTGGGCGACAGCGGCAGCGCCGGTAGCACCACCACGGCCGAGGGCACCATGTACTCGGGCAGCTTCTGTCCGAGGAAGGCACGCACGGCCTGGCCCTCCAGCTCCTGCTCCGCTTCGGCCACGACGTACGCCACCAGGCGCTTGTCGCCGGGGACGTCCTCGCGCACCACCACCACCGCCTCGCGCACGCCCGCCTGCTGGCGCACCACGGCCTCCACCTCGCCCGGCTCGATGCGGTAGCCGCGCACCTTCACCTGGAAGTCGGTGCGGCCCAGGAAGTCCAACGTGCCGTCGCGGCTCCAGCGCACCTTGTCGCCGGTGCGGTAGAGGCGCGCGCCCGGCTCGGCGCTGAAGAGGTGGGGGACGAAGCGCTCCGCCGTCAACTCCGGGCGGCCCAGGTAGCCCCAGGCCAGTCCGTCACCGCCGACGTACAGCTCGCCGGGCACGCCCACCGGCACCGGCTGCAGGGCCGCGTCCAGCACGTACGTGGTGGAGTTGGACAGCGGCCGGCCAATGGGCACCGAGGTGCCTGGCTCCGCGCCTCGCCTGAGCGCATGGGTGGCGGAGAAGGTGGTGTTCTCCGTGGGGCCGTAGCCGTTGACGAGGACGGCGCCCTCGGGCAGCCGCGCGAGGTGCTGGCGCACGCGCTCGACGGGCAGCACGTCACCGCCGGCGAGCACCTGCTGCACCCCGGCCAGCGCTTCACCCTGGTGCCGCACCACCTGCTCGAAGAGGGCCGCCGTCAGCCACAGCGTGGTGATGCGCTGGCCCACGAGCAGCGCGCCCAGCTCCTCCAGGGAGAGCGGGTGGGGCGGGGCCACCACCAGGCGGCCACCGTTGAGCAGCGCGCCCCACACCTCCAGGGTGGAGGCGTCGAAGGCCACGGGTGCCAGCAGCAAGGAGGTGTGCCGGGGCCCGAAGTCGATGAAGGTGGAGCCGCGCACCAGGCGCACCACGCCCCGGTGCGGCACGCTGACGCCCTTGGGCTGGCCGGTGCTGCCCGAGGTGAACATGACGTAGGCGAGGCTGGTGGCGGAGACGTCCACCTCCGGTGCCGTCTCCGGCTGGCGGGCCACCAGGGACGCCTCGGTGTCCACACACACCAGCAGCTGGCCGAGGGCGGGCAGCTCGTCCGCCACCTGCTCCTGCGTCAGCAGCACGCCGACGCCGGCCTGCTGGAGCAGGGAGGTGATTCGCTCGGTGGGGGAGGCGCGGTCCACTGGCACATAGGCGGCGCCAGCCTTGAGCACGCCGAGCAGGGCCACCACCAGGTCCAGTGAGCGCTCCATGCACACGCCCACGCGCGTACCGGGGGCCACGCCCACGGCGCGCAGGTGCCAGGCCAGTTGATTGGCGCGGCGGTCCAGCGCTCCGTAGGTGAGCTGCGCGTCCGCGAAGACGACGGCCACCGCGTCCGGCGTGAGGGCCGCCTGCCAGGCGAACAGCGTGTGGATGGCCGCGTCGCGCGGGAAGTCCGTCGCGGTGGCGTTCCATTCCACCAGCACCTGCAGGCGCTCGGCCTCCGTCAGCAGGGACAGGGACGAGAGTGGCGCCTCGGGTCGAGCGATGAGCCCCTCCGCGAGGACGCGGAAGTGGGCCGCCATGCGCTCGATGGACCCGGGCTCGAACAGGTCGGCGTTGTAGGAGAAGTTGCCGGCGTAGCCCTCGGGCGTGCGCCACAGGCCGAGCTCCAGCTCGAAGCGGACAGGGCTGTCCTCGACGGGCAGCACGCGCACGGCCAGCCCTGGCAGGCTCAGCTCGGGCATGGGCGCGTTCTGGAGGACGAAGGTCGCCTGCACCAGCGGGGGACGGCTCAAGTCCCGCTCCACCCGGAGCGTCTCCACCAGCCGCTCGAAGGGCACGGACTGGTAGGTGAAGGCGCCGAGCACACTCTCCCGTTCCTGGGCGAGCAACGCGCGGACGGTGTCCGCGCCGGACACCCGGGCCCGCAGCGGCAGCGTGTTGACGAAGAAGCCGACCAGCCCCTCCAGCTCTCCGCGGTCCCGGCCGGCCAGCACGGAGCCGACGAGCAGGTCCTCCTGTCCGGTGTAGCGGCTCAGCAGGAGGTGGAACGTCCCCAGCAGGAGCATGAAGGGCGTGACGCCCTCGCGGTGGCAGAAGGCCTCCAGCGCCTCGGCCAGGGGGAGGGGCAGGAGGACGGGGCTCGCGGCGCCGCGAGCGGTCTGCAGGGCGGGGCGCGGCTTGTCCGTGGGCAGCTCCAGTGCCAGCGGTGCCCCGGCGAGCCGCTCGCGCCACCAGCCGAGCTGGCCCGCCAGCACGTCATCCTTCAGCCAGCCGCGCTGCCACGCCGCGAAGTCCGCGTACTGCACCGTCAGCTCCGGCAGCGGCGAGGGCCGGCCCTCGGTGAAGGCCACGTAGAGCGCGGCCAGCTCCCGCACCACGACCCCCATCGACCAGCCATCCGACACGATGTGGTGCTGGGTGAGCACCAGGACGTGCTCCCGCGCCCCCAGCTTGAGCAGGGCCGCGCGAAGGAGCGGGCCGCGCACCAGGTCGAAGGGGCGGAGCGCCTCGTCACGCACCCAGCGGCTGAGGTCTCGCTGCGCCTCGGGTTGCTCGGACAGGTCCGTCACCGGCAGCGCCACGGGCGCGGCCGGGCGGATGACCTGCACGGCGCCGCTCGCGCCCTCGCGGAAGGTGGTGCGCAGCGCTTCGTGCCGGCGCACCAGCTCCGTCAGGCTCCGCTCCAGGGCGCTCACCTCCAGCGCACCCGTCAGGCGGAGTGTGACTGGGAGGTTGTAGAAGGCGCTGCCCGGTTCGAGCTGGTCCAGGAACCACAGGCGCTGCTGCGCCAGGGACACGGGCAGCTCGCCCGTGCGAGGCACCGGCACCAGCGGCGGCAGCTGGGGGCCCTGGCCCGCCAGGACGGCCCGGTCCACCCGCGCCGCCAGGTCGGCCAGCGTGGATGCGTCGAAGAGGTCCCTCAGCGGCAACTCCACGCCGAAGGCGGCGCGCATGCGGCTGATGGCCTGCGTGGCCAGCAGGGAGTGTCCACCCAGCTCGAAGAAGTTGTCCGCGAGGCCCACCTGCGCCACACCCAGCACCGCGCTCCACACCCCCGCGAGCAGCGTCTGCGTCTGGGTGCGAGGCGCGAGGAAGTCCGGACGCCCGCTGGCGGCGGCCAGGTCCGCGGCGGGCAGGGCCTTGCGGTCCACCTTGCCGTTGGGTGTCAGCGGCATGGCGGGCAGCACCACCACGGCGGAGGGCACCATGTACTCGGGCAGCGACTCCTTGAGCGCCGCACGCAGCGCGGCGCCGTCGGTCCGCACGCCCTCACGCATCACCACATAACCCACGAGGCGCTTGCCGCCGGGTCCGTCCTCGCGCACCGCCACCACCGCCTCGCGCACGGCGGGCAGCTTCGACAGGGCGGACTCCACCTCGCCCGGCTCGATGCGGAAGCCGCGCACCTTCACCTGCGCATCGGCGCGGCCGACGAAGTCCAGCGTGCCGTCCTCGCGCCAGCGCACCACGTCGCCGGTGCGGTAGAGGCGGGCTCCGTGCTCGCCCGAGAAGGAGTCCGGGACGAAGCGCTCGGCCGTGAGGGCGAGGCGGCCCGCGTAGCCGCGCGCCACGCCGACGCCGCCGATGAAGAGCTCGCCCTTCACCCCCACGGGCACCGGCGCGCCGCGCGCATCCAGCACGTACACCCGCACGTTGGCCAGCGGGCGGCCGATGGCAGGCACGCGTCCGTCCGCCACGCACCCGGTGAGCGTGGCGATGACCGTGGCTTCCGTGGGGCCGTAGGTGTTGAGCAGCCGCCGTCCTGAAGCCCAGCGCGCCACCACCTCGGCGGGCAGGGCTTCGCCGCCGGAGATGACGGTGCGCAGCTCGGGCAGCCCTTCGGCCGACGTGGCGGCGAGGGCCGCGGGCGTGAGGCTGATGACGGTGAGGGCCTCGTCGCGCAGCAGCTTCTGGAGCGGCGCGCCCGGCATCAGCTGCTCCAGCGGCGCCAGCACCAGCGCGGCGCCGGAGCACAGCGTGGTGAAGACCTCCTCCACCGACAGGTCGAAGCTCAGGTTGGCGAACTGGAGCACGCGGCTGCCGGGACCGATGCCGTAGGCCACGGCCTCGTGGGTGACGAGGTTGGCGACACTCCGGTGCTCGATGGCGGTGCCCTTGGGCGTGCCGGTGCTGCCGGAGGTGTAGAGCAGGTAGGCCAGGTGGTACGGGGCCACGCCCGTCACCGGCGCCTCGGTGCTCTCCCGGGACAGCGCGTCCCGCTCGGAGTCCAGGCAGAGCGCGCGGGCGCGATGGGCCTCGGGGTAGCGCTCCAGCAGCGCGGACTGCGTCACCAGCGCCGTGGACCCGCTGTCCTCCAGCATGAAGGCCAGGCGCTCCCGGGGGAGCAGCGGATCCACGGGCACCCAGGCGGCGCCGGCCTTGAGGATGCCGAGGAGGCCCACGACGAGGTCCAGCGAGCGCTCCACGCTGAGCGCGACGCGCACCTCGGGTCCAGCACCCCGGCGGCGCAGCGCGTGGGCGAGCTGGTTGGCCCGCTGATTCAACCGCGCGTAGGTGAGGTGCTCACCCTGGAAGGAGGCGGCCAGCGCGTCCGGCGCGCGGCGCACCTGGGCCTCGAAGAGCGAGTGGACGCACGCCTCCGGGAAGTCCGCCCGGGTGGCATTCCAGTCCACCAGCACGCGCCTGCGCTCGTCCTCCGAGAGCAGTGAGAGCGCGGACAGGCGCTGCTCGGGGCCGGCCACCATGGCCTCCACGAGCGTGCGCAGGTGCCGGACCATGCGCTCGGCGGTGGAGGCGTCGAACAGGTCGGCGCGGTAGTCCAGCGCGCCCTCGAACCCGTCCGCCGTGCGCGTCAGCGTCAGCGTGAGGTCGAACTTGGCGGTGTGCGCTCCCACAGGGGCGGTGCGCAGCGTCAGCCCTGGCAGGGTCAGCTCCGCGGGCGGGGTGTTCTGGAGGATGAACATCACCCGGAACAGCGGGGCCTGGCGCAAATCGCGCATGGGCTGGAGCTGCTCGAAGGGCACGTGCTGGTGGGCGTAGGCGCCGAGCGCCAGCTCGCGCACGCGGCCCAGCAGCTCGCGCACGGAGGGGTTCCCGTCCAGGCGGGTGCGCAGGACGAGGGTGTTGAGGAAGAAGCCGACCAGGCCCTCCAGCTCGGCGCGGTTGCGGCCGGCGACGGGGGAGCCGACGCAGAGGTCCTCCTGTCCGGAGTAGCGCGACAGCAGGAGCTGGAAGGCCGCCAGGAAGAACATGAAGGGCGTGACGCCCTCGCGGTGGCAGAGCGCCTCCACGCTCCCGGCCAGCTCGCGTGGGAGTACGGCGGGCGCCAGGGCGCCCGGAGGCGAGGGCGAGTGCGTGCGCGGCCTGTCAGTGGGCAGCTCCAGGTCCTGCGGCGCGCCGTCGAGCTGGCGCCGCCACCAGGTGAGCTGCTGCTCCAGCTCCGTGCCATCCAGCCACTGGCGCTGCCAGGCCGCGTAGTCCGCGTACTGGAGCGTCGGCTCCGGCAAGGGCGAGGGCTGGCCCGCGGTGAAGGCGGAGTAGAGGACGGTGAGCTCACGCACCAGGACGCTCATGGACCAGCCATCCGCCACGATGTGGTGGACGTTGAGCAGCAGCACGTTCCGCCCCTCCTCCAGCTTCAGCAGCATGGCGCGCAGCAGCGGGCCGGCGGCGAGGCTGAAGGGGCGCAGGGACTCCTCGTTGATGAGCCGCCGCGCCTCGGGCTGGCGCTGCTCGGGGGGGAGCCCGCTCAGGTCGAAGCGGGACAGGGCCAGCGGGGCGGGCTCGGCGATGCGCTGCACGGGGCCTTCCGCCTCACCCTGGAACGTGGTGCGCAGGGCCTCGTGGCGGTGCACCAGGGCTTCCAGGCTCCGGTGCAGGGCCCCGGCGTCGAGCACCCCGTCCAGCTCCAGGGTGAACGGCATGTTGAAGGCGGGGCTGCCGGGCTCGAGCTGGTCCAGGAACCACAGGCGCTGCTGCGAGTACGAGACGGGCAGCGGCTGCGTGCGCGGCACGCGCTCGATGGCCGGGAGCGCCCCCACCGCACCGGCGCTCACGGCGGCATCGATGCGCACGGCGAGGGCGGCCACGGTGGGCGCCTCGAAGAGGGCGCGCAGGGGCAACTCCACGCCGAAACACGCGCGGACGCGGGAGACGACCCGGGTGGCCAACAGCGAGTGGCCGCCCAGCTCGAAGAAGCTGTCGTGGGTGCCCACGCGCGGCAGGCCCAGCAGCTCCGCCCAGAGGCCGGCGAGCAGCTCCTCCGTGGGCGTGCGCGGGGCGACGTAGGCCGTTGCCGCGGGAGTGGCCAGCGACTCGGGCGCGGGCAGGGCCCTGCGGTCCACCTTGCCCTGGGCGGTGAGGGGCAGGGCGTCCAGTCGCACCAGGGCGGAGGGCACCATGTAGTCCGGCAGCCGCTCCTGGAGGAAGGCGCGCAGCGCGGCGAGGTCCAGCGACTCGGACGCGGCGACGTAGCCCACCAGGCGCTTGTGGCCATGCACGTCCGCGCGTGCCACCACCACCGCGTCGCGGACCCCGGCATGGGTGCT
This sequence comes from Pyxidicoccus trucidator, assembly GCF_010894435.1. Lineage (NCBI taxonomy): Bacteria > Pseudomonadati > Myxococcota > Myxococcia > Myxococcales > Myxococcaceae > Pyxidicoccus > Pyxidicoccus trucidator. The sequence continues at coordinate 176,316 of NZ_JAAIXZ010000007.1, forward strand.
CAGGACGGCCTGCACCTCGCCGGGCTCGATGCGGAAGCCGCGCACCTTGACCTGGGAGTCCGCGCGGCCCACGAAGTCCAGCACGCCCCCGTCGAGCCAGCGGACCCGGTCCCCCGTGCGGTAGAGGCGAGCCCCGGGGAGGCCGGAGAAGGCGTCGGGCACGAAGCGCTCAGCCGTGAGGGCTGGCTGCTCCACGTAGCCCCGCGCCAGGCCGTCTCCGCCAATGAACAGCTCGCCCGTGACGCCCACGGGCACCGGCTGGCCGCGCGCGTCCAGCACGTACAGGTGCGTGCCGCCAATGGGCCGGCCGATGGGCACGGAGGTGCCCACCTGCTCGGGCCGGGTCACCGGCCAGGTGGTGGCGAACACCGTCGTCTCGGTGGGGCCATAGCCCGCGGTGACGGGGATGCGCAGCTCCTCCACCGCGCGGCGCACGTGGGCCGGGGACACCACGTCGCCGCCCGTCAGGAGGTGCTTCACCCCGCGCAGCCCCGGCGGCGGGGTGTCCACCAGCTGGGTGAACAGGCCGCTGGTGGCCCAGAGCAGCGTCACTCCCGCGGACTGGAGGACGTGGCCCAGCTCTTCCAGGGACGGCACCTGGGGCGGCATCACCACCAGGCGGGCGCCGTGCAGGAGCGCGCCCCAGATTTCCAGGGTGGAGGCGTCGAAGGAGATGGGCGCGAGGTGGAGGAGGACTTCGTCGGGCCCGAAGCGGGCGTAGTCGACGTCCAGCAGGGTGCGCAGGACGTTGCGGTGGGTGATGCCGACGCCCTTGGGCCTGCCGGTGGAGCCGGAGGTGAAGTCGATATAGGCGAGCGAGTCGGGCAGGGCCGACGGAGCCGGGGCGTGAGTGGGTGCGGAGGCGAGCGCGGCCTCCTCCAGCACGACGGTGAAGAGCCCCTCCGTGGGCAGCTTCGGGAGGAGGGCGCGCGTGGTGACGAGCACGTGAGGAGCGGCGTCCTCCATCATGGCGGCGAGGCGCTCGCGCGGATACGACGGGTCCAGCGGGACGTAGGCGCCACCGGCCTTGAGGATGGCCACCAGCGAGACAATCAGCTCCAGGGAGCGTTCGACGGCGAGGGCCACGCGCGAGTCGGCGGACACGCCCAGGCCGCGCAGGTGCCAGGCGAGCGGGTTGGCGCGCTCATCGAGTTGCCGGTAGGTGAGCTTCGAGCTGGCGAGCTCGACGGCGACCTTGTCGGGGAAGCGGGCCACCACCCGCGCGAAGACGTCGGGCAGGGTGGTCTCTCGCGGGGAGGTGGAGGCGGCCGCGCTCCACTCCCCCAGCACCTGCTGGCGCTCGGCATCGGACAGGAGGGACAGCTCACCCAGCCGGGCGTCGGGCCGGGCCACCAGCGTCTCCAGCGCCAGGGCCCAGTGCTTCAGCAGCCGCTCCAGGCGGGCCGGCTCGAACCGCGCCGGGTCGTACGCCAGCCGCAGCTCCAGCCTCGTGCCAGGGACGATGATGGCCACCAGCGGCAGGTCCGCCTGTTCGAGCGCGCTGATGTCACGGATGCCCAGCTCGGCGCGGGCCGACTTCACCGCGGCGTCGACAGGGTAGTTCTCGAACACGAACAGCGACTGGAACAGCGGGGTGCCGCGAGGCACCGCGCTCCAGCCCTGGATTCGCACCAGCGGCGCATGCTCGTGCTGGCGCTGCCCTCCCTGCTGCGCGTGCAGCCCCTCGAGCCACGCGAGGACCCGGGCCTCCTCGTCCACGCGGACGCGCACGGGCAGCGTGTTGATGAACAGGCCCACCGCGCGGTCGATGCCGGGCAGCTCGGCGGAGCGGCCGGAGCCGGTGGCGCCGAAGACGACGTCGTCCTCGCCCGAGTGGCGCGAGAGCACCAGCGCCCAGGCAGCCTGCACCACGGCGTTGGGCGTGAGCTGGTGCTGGCGGACGAACGCCTGGAGCGCCGCGCTGGCCTCGGCGGACACCGACGCGTGCAGCTCCCTGCGCCCGTGGGCCACGCCGGCCCGCTCCGGAACGAGTCCGGGCAGCGGCGTGGGGGCGGTGAGGCCGCGCAGCGTCTGGCGCCAGTACGCCTCCGTGCGCTCCATCGGCTGGCGCTGGAGCCAGGCGACATAGTCGCGGAAGGCCAGGGACACGCCCTGCTGGAGCGCGCGGCCGGCGCGAAGCTCCTCGTAGGACGTGAACAGCTCCTGGAGGATGACGCCCAGGCTCCAGCCGTCGATGAGCAGGTGGTGGTGGGTCCAGAGGACGCGGTGCGCGCGCTCGCCCAGGCGCACCACCGTCAGGCGCGTCAGCGGCGGGCGGAGCAGGTCGAACCCGCGCGCACGGTCCTCGGCGACCAGGGCGTCGAAGCGCGCCTGATGCTCCGCTTCGGGCACGTCGCGCCAGTCATGCTCCTGCCAGGGCAGGGGCGCGCTCGGGTGGACCACCTGCAAGGGCTCCTCGAGCCCGTCCCATATAAAGGAGGTGCGCAGCACCGGGTGGCGCGCCACGGCGGCCTCCCACGCGCGCCGGAAGGCGGCCAGGTCCACCGTCCCGCCGAACGTCCAGGCGAGCTGCGAGACGTAGACGCCCGACGCGGGCTCCGCGAGCGAGTGGAAGAGCATGCCCTGCTGGAGGGGCGACAGCGGGTACAGGTCCTCCACGGCCAGGCCCGCCGGCAGCAGCCTGTCGAGCGTGGACGGCTCCAGCTTCGCCAGCGGGAAGTCGGAAGGCGTGTAGCGGCGCGCATCCTCGGAAGCGCGGGTGGAGATGAGCTGCCGCAGCGCGGAGAGGCAGCGCGCGGCCAGGGCCTGGACGGTGTCCTCGTGGTGCACGGCCGCGCTGTACGTCCAGCCCAGCGTCAGCCGGCCCTCGAAGACGTAGCCGTTGATCTCCAGCAGCCAGGCTCGCTCGCCCTGGGGGCTCCAGAGCGCGCCGGTGGGCTCGCGCGTCGGCGCGAAGGGCAGCGCCCCGGAGGCTTGGGCGCCGCCGACCTGGTCGAACTGGCCCAGGTAGTTGAAGAGCACCTGCGCGTGGGGCGCCTCGCGGAGAGCGCGCGCCTGTTCATCGCTCCCCAGGTAGCGCAGCAGGCCGTGGCCGATGCCGCGCCGAGGCAGCCGCCGCAGCGAGTCGCGCACGGCGCGCAAGCTGTCGCCGAGCGTGGAGGCGCCGGACACGTCCAGCACCACCGGGTAGGTGGCGGTGAACCAGCCCACCGTGCGGGACAGGTCCACGTCGTCGAAGAGCGCCTCGCGGCCGTGGCCTTCCAGCGCCACGCGCAGCCGGGGCTGGCCCGTCCACTCCGTCAGGCTGCCGGCCAGCGCGGCCAGCAGCACGTCCTGGATGTGCGCGCGCCACGCGGCGGGCGTCTCCTGCAACAGCAGGCGTGTCTCCTCCGCGTCCAGCGACACCTGCACCACGCGGGCGTCGGCCAGGGTGTTGGCCGCGCCGGGCACGTCCACCGGAAGGGCCGGCACCTGGAGGCGGCCCTCCTCCAGCCAGTAGGGCAGCTCGCGCGCCAGGTCCTCGGAGCGGGCGAAGGCGTGGAGCTGCTCCGCCCAGGCCTTGAAGGAGGTGGACTTGGGCGGCAGCACCGGCGCCTGTCCCCGCTGGAGCTGCGCGTACGCGGTGGCCAGGTCCTCCAGCAGCGTGCGCCAGGAGACGCCGTCGACGGCGAGGTGGTGCACCGCCAGCAGCAGCCGGGGCGCGGCGTCCGCGCCCGTGTGGAAGAGGCAGGCGCGCAGCAGCAGGCCCTCCTCCAGGTTGAGGCCCTCCTGGAGGCGCGAGGCCTCGGCTTCCAGCGCCCGGGCCCGTCCGGCCTCGGGAGTGGAGGACAGGTCCACCCGCGCCAGCCGCACCGGGGCCTCCGGGCCGGCCAGCTCCTGCCGCCACTCGCCGTCCGCCCCGCGCGTGAAGCGCAGGCGCAGGGCGTCGTGGTGGGCCACCAGGGCCTGGAGCGCCTGCTCCAGGCACGGCACGTCCACCGGCCCGCGCGCGGCGAGCATGACGGCCTGGTTGTAGTGGTGCACCCGGGCGGGGGGCTGCTCGAAGAAGGCGCGCTGGATGGGCGTCAGCGGCACGGGGCCCTGCACCCGTCCCTGCTCGGCCTGGATGTGGCCTTCCTGCTTCGCCACGCGCGCCAGGGCCTCCAGCGTCTGGTGCTGGAAGATGTGGTTGGCGGCCAGGTGCAGGCCGGCCTTCCGGGCGCGCGAGACGAGCTGGATGGAGAGGATGGAGTCGCCGCCCAGCTCGAAGAAGTTGTCGTGCAGCCCGACGCGGGCCACGCCCAGCAGCTCCGCCCAGACGGTGGCCAGGGCGATTTCCCCGGGCGTGCGTGGCGCGGCGAAGTCCCCGGCGTCGCGCTGCTGAACCTCCGGGACTGGCAGCGCCTTGCGGTCCACCTTGCCGCTGGGCGTGAGCGGCAGGGCCGGAAGCACGACCAGGGCGGCGGGCACCATGAACTCCGGCAGCCGCTCGGCGAGGAAGGTCCTCAGGGCCTGGGGCTCCGGCGCGGGGCCCGCGCCCTCCTCGGAGGCGGGCACGACGTACGCGACGAGCCGCGAGCCGGAGGGCCCGTCGGCGCGCACCACGGCCACGGCCTCGGAGACGGACGGCCAGGCGCGCAGCGCGGCCTCGACTTCGCCCAGCTCAATCCGGAAGCCACGCAGCTTCACCTGGAAGTCGGTGCGGCCCAGGTACTCCAGCGTGCCGTCGGCCTGCCAGCGCACGCGGTCGCCGGAGCGGTACAGGCGTGCGCCGGGCTCGGCGCAGAAGGCGTCGGGGACGAAGCGCTCGGCGGTGAGGTCGGGGCGGCCGAGGTAGCCGCGGGCCAGGCCCACGCCGCCGAGGAACAGCTCGCCGGCCACGCCCACGGGCACCGGGCGCAGGTGCGCGTCCAGCACGTAGACGCGGACGTTGGCCAGGGGCCGGCCGATGGAGGGCTTGAGGCCGTCGGGCACGCACGGGGCCTGGGTGGCGCAGACGGTGGCCTCGGTGGGGCCATAGGCGTTGATGAAGCGGCGGCCGGGGGCCCACTTCGCCACCAGCTCGGCGGAGCAGGCCTCACCGGCGGAGACGACGGTGCGCAGCTCACCCAGCCCTTCGGCGTCCAGCACGCCCAGGGCGGTGGGAGGCAGGGTGGCCACGTGGATGTGCCGCGTGCGCAGCAACTGCTGGAGGGAGGGGCCGGGCAGCAGCGCCTCGCGCGAGGCCAGGCAGAGGGTGGAGCCGGAGAGCAGCGCGGTGAAGACCTCCCAGACGGACGCGTCGAAGCTGGGGGAAGCGAACTGGAGCACGCGGGCGCCGGGCCCCAGGCCCTGGGCCTCCACCTGACGCTGGACCAGGTTGGGCACGCCCCGGTGCGTCACCATGACGCCCTTGGGACGGCCGGTGCTGCCCGAGGTGTAGATGACGTAGGCGAGGTGGGCGGCGGTGACGCGGACCTCGGGAGGCGCGGTGGGCTGCCGCGCGAGCAGCGGCGCGTCCGCGTCCACCAGGACGAGCTGCTCGCCCCGCGAGGGCAGCTCGTCCGCCAGCGGCTCCGTGGTGATGACGACGGGGACGGCCGCGTCGGTGAGCATGAAGGCCAGCCGGTCCGCGGGGTAGCCGGGGTCCAGCGGGACGAAGGCGCCGCCGGCCTTGAGCACGCCGAGCATGGCCACGACGAGGTCGACGCCGCGCTCCAGGTGCAGCGCGACGAGCGTGTCCGGGCCCACGCCCAGGCCGCGCAGGTGGTGCGCGAGCTGGTTGGCGCGCGCGTCCAGCTCGCCGTAGCTCAGGGCCGCGTCTTCGTGCAGCAGGGCGGCGGCGTCGGGGGTGGCGCGGGCCTGGGCCTCGAAGCACGCGTGCACGGTGGCGCCGTCCCCGAAGGGCACGGCCGCGCCGTTCCACGCCACCAGCACGCGCTGGCGCTCGGCGTCGTCCAGCATCGGCAGCTCGGACAGGCGCCGCCGCGGGTGCGCGGCGAGGGACTCCAGCAGCGTCCGGAAGTGGCCCAGCAGCCGCCGCACCGTCGACTCCTCGAAGAGGTCCGTGCGGTACAGGGTGACGAGGCGCAGGCCCTGGGGCAGCGCGGTGGCGAGCAGCGACAGGTCCACCTGGCTGGTGCCGCTGTCCACCGGCTCCGCTTCCAGCACCAGCCCCGGCACGTGCAGCGGGGGCAGGGGCGCGTTCTGCAGGGTGAAGCTCACCTGGAACAGGGGTGAGGCGCTCAGCGTGCGCTCGGGCTGGAGCGCCTCCACCAGCTTCTCGAAGGGGACGTCCTGGTGGGCGAAGGCGCCGAGCGACGCCTCGTGCACCCGGGCCATCAGCTCCAGGAAGGTGGGGTCTCCGGACAGGTCCGTGCGCAGGGCGAGCGTGTTGACGAACAGGCCGATGAGGCCCTCCAGCTCGGAGCGGTTGCGGCCGGCCACGGGCGTGCCGACGACGACGTCGTCCTGGCCGCTGTAGCGCGACAGCAGCAGCTGGTACGCGGCCATCAGGAGCGTGAAGAGGGTGCGGCCCTCCCCGCGCGCCAGCGCATCGAGGGACTGGAGCAGCTCCGGGGGCAGCAGCACCGTCAGGCGGGCGCCGCGGGTGCTGGCGATGGCGGGGCGGGCCTTGTCGCCAGGCAGCTCCAGCAGGGCGTTCGGGTCCAGCCGCTGGCGCCAGTAGCCGAGCTGCGAGTCCAGCGTGTCGCCCTGGAGGAAGTCGCGCTGCCACGCGGCGAAGTCCGCGTACTGCATGGGCAGCGGCGGCAGGGGCGAGGTCCGGCCCTCGGCGAGCGCGGGGTAGAGCGCGCCGAGCTCCTTCACCAGCAGGCCCAGGGACCAGCCGTCGGAGACGATGTGGTGCACGTCGAGGAGCAGCAGGTGCTCGCGTGCGCCCCAGCGGTACAGCACCGTGCGCAGCAGCGGGCCCGTCTCCAGATTCAAGGGGCGCTGCGCGTCCTCGCGCAGGCGGCGCCACGCCCCGGCCTCGCGCTCGGAGTCGCTCCCGTCCGTCACGTCCACCACGGGCAGGGAGACCTCTCCCGAGGCGGCGATGTGCTGGACCGCGCGGCCGTCCTGCTCGACGAAGGTGGTGCGCAGCGCTTCGTGGCGCTGCACCAGCTCCTGGAGCGCGCGGCGGAGGGCCTCGACGGCCAGCTCGCCGGACAGACGCACGGCGATGGGGACGTTGAAGGCGGCGCTTCCGGGGTTGAGCCGCTCCTGGAACCACATCCGCTCCTGGGCGAAGGACACAGGAGCGCGCCGTGCTTGACGGGCCTTGTCGCGCAGCAGCTCGGCCAGCCGCGCGCGTTTCTGCTCAGGGGTCAGTGCCATGACCAGACTTCCTTTCCCGGCGCGCACACGACTCCACGACAGGGCCCCTGGGGGCCGGCCGCGCGTTGCACGCGCTCACGAAGAATACTCAATCGAAGTTGAAATCGCGGGAGCGACGATGGAACGGCGCAGGGGTGGAATCAGGCCAGGCGCTTGGGCGAAGGCTGCAGCGTCAGCGTGTTCCTGACGTGGGACTCCACCGCCTGTCGCGTGTACAGCAGCGGGTGGTACTGGACCTGCTGGCTCAGGTCCATCAGGTCCTCACGGTGCGGGTGGAAGAAGTGCTCGCTCTGGCCGGGCGCGTGGATGGACATGGAGCGGGAGAGGTCTCCCAGGTCGATGACCACGCGCAGGGCGGTGCCGTGGATGACGTTGAAGGGCCGGCTCCACTGGAAGGAGGCGCCGTCCACCGAGTAGTTGTCACCGCGCGCGGGCTGCGTCCGGCTGTTGGCGGCACGCCGCAGCGGCCCGGGGATGCCCGGCCCGCCCAGCACCCCGTGCTGGTACGTCAGCGTGTGCACGCGGCCCCAGGTCCACCCCTTCGCGTCCGCCCCGTAGTGCTTTGCCAGCCAGCGGACGGCCTCGCCGAGCGCACGCCGGAGCACGTCGTCGCGCGTCTCCCGCTCGGGCGTCTTCGGGTCGTCCCACCACGAGTCTTCGGGCTTCGACATCAGGTCGACGACCAGCGGCATGTGCAGGCTGCCGTGGCGCTCGTATTCGCCGTCCAGGTAGCGCTCCGCCAGCTTCGGCCCCAGCTTGTGGCGCAGCAGGGCGCGCAGCACGTGGATGTACCAGGCCTGGAAGACGGTGGCGCCGGTGCGGTCCACCTCGAAGCGCAAGTCCCACGCAGCCAGCTCCGCCAGCGCCTTCGCCTGCGCGTCGTCCTCGGGCTTCACCGCCAGCAGGTACGGGCGCAGCAGCTCCGCTGGGAGGGAGTACGTCTCTGCCTGGATGCGGCGCATGTCCTCCACGGTGTGCCGGGTCCCCGCCGCCAGCAGGTCCGTGATTCGCCTGGCGCGGTAGCCCGGGAACCAGTTGCTGGCGATGGCGTACGGGTAGTCATCCGACGTGATTTTGTTGTTCGCGGTGACCGCGAAGCCCGCGGGCGGGTTGAGGGAGGAGGGCAGCTCCTCGAAGGGGATGTAGCCCCGCCATTCGTACTCGCCCGTCCAGCCCGGCACCGGCACCGTCCCCTGGTGATTGGGGGCGCGCAGGGGGATGAGGCCCGTGGACTGGTAGCCCACGTTGCCGTCCGCGTCGGCGTACACGAAGTTCTGTCCCGGGCTCTCCCACAGCGCGCAGGCCGCGCGGAACTCCGTCCAGCCCTTCGCCAGGTTCAGCCCCAGCAGCGCGTCGATGAGGGGCAGGCTCTCCGCGTGGGCCCACCGCAGCGCCATGGGCTCGGCGTCGCCGAGCGCGCGGCCCATGGCCTTGTTGACGAGCGGCCCATGGCGGGTGGAGTGGATGACCACCTCGACGGACGGGCCGCCCCGGACGGGAAGCGTCTCGCGCGTCACCTCCAGGTCATGCCACGCGCCCTGGTACTCGTAGCGCCGGGGCGCCTTCGGGTCGTCCAGCTTCTCCACGTAGAAGTCCTGGGTGTCGGGCCCCAGGTTGGACATGCCCCACGCGGAGTGGCCGTTGTGGCCGATGACGACCAGCGGCACGCCGGGCAGCGAGAAGCCCACGTGGTTGAACCGGCCGCCGTGCAGGCCGTTCTCGTACCATTGGGACGGCAGGCCCAGGCCGATGTGGATGTCGTTGGCGAGCAGCGGCTTGCCGCTGGCGGTGCGCTGGCCGTGCACCACCCAGTTGTTGCTGCCGGAGACGATGTTCGGGTCTCCGAGCACGGCGTCCGTGGCGTCCAGCCCCTCCAGGGACTTCACGCCCCGCAGGCCCTCGAGCATCGCCTCGGGGGGGACGATGAGCGGCGTCTGCGGCGCGTGCGTGGGCAGCAGCAGCGCCGCCACGTCCTCTCCCGCCTCGGCCACCAGGCGCGCGCGCAGCAGCTCCAGCCGGTGGTTGCCGCCCAGCATCATCGCCAGCAGGTTGCCGCGCACCAGCGTGTCCACCGGCGTCCACGGGGCCGGGGTGGTGCCGAAGAGGGTGAACTCCAGGGGGAGCGGCTCCAGGGCGATGCGCGCATTCACTCCGGCGGAGTAGGCGTCGAGGATGGCGCGTGACTCCGCGCCCACCCGGGGCAGGGCCTGCTCCGCCATGCGCCGCAGCCCCAGCGTGCGCATGAGTCGGTCCATGGGCACCAGCCGGGGGCCCATCACCGAGGCGAGCAGCCCGCTGCCGGTGAGGCGGCCGAAGTCGAGCTGCCACAGCCGGTCCTGGGCGTGGACGTAGCCCTGGGCGAAGAACAGGTCCTGCTCGTCTTGCGCGTAGAGGTGGGGCGTGCCCCAGGTGTCGCGGAGGATTTCCACGGGGCCGCGCAGGCCGTCCACCTGGAGGGTGCCTTGCAGGCGCGGCCAGCGGCGGCGGGCGAGCCAGGGGCCGAGGCCCGGCGTGGCGACGGCCAGGGCCGGGGGTATCCGGCGGAGCAATTGGAGCCAGCGGAGGGGGTTCATGACTCGGCGCTCCCGGGGGTGGCGAGGGGCGGGGGGGCGTCCTCGTTGCGCGTGGTGGTCGAGGGCGTGGGCGCGCCTCGCGGAGGGGTGGGCAGGGTGTCGGGCAGTTCGGTCTCCACGTTGCGCAGGCGGGGTGAAAGCCACAGCACCAGCACGTTCGTCAGCAGCAGCAGGCTGAGCATGACGAACATGAGCGCGACGCCGCGTCCCTGGCCGGTGCCAATCACCCGTCCGACGGAGTCGGCGAGCGCGCCGCCTGGCGCCATCCACGGCTCGAAGAAGCGGTCCGCCAGGATGCCACCGACGAGGGACACGAGCAGGGTCATGCTCTGGAAGACCACGCGCCGCAGGGCGGCGACGCGCCCCTGCAGCGCGGGGGGCACCTTGGTCTGCCAGATGAACTGCTGGCTGGCCTGGATGAGGGGGAAGGTGAAGAGGAAGGTGGCGGCGGCGACCGCGATGAGCGGCACGCTGGGGGGCAGGGCGGCCAGCAGGAGGACGAGCCCGCCCAGGGTGGAGATGAGGGCGAGGCCCAGGATGCGGCGCCTGGGGCCTCCCCAGAGGCTGGTGACGATGCCACCCGTCAGTCCCCCCATGCCGGCGATGGAGGCAATCCACTTCAGCGAGTGGATGTCCGTGAAGGCGAGCACCAGCGGGTTGATGAGCAGCATCACCATGGCCACGATGAAGGCGCTGGCCGAGATGAAGACCAGCAGGCCGACCAGGCCCGGCCGCTCGCGGACGAAGCGCCAGGCCTCCACGAGGTCCGCCGTCAGGGAGCGCGGCCCCGCGGGCCCGGCGCCACGGGGCGGCGTGGGGAGCCGGACGACGAGCAACGTCCCCGCGGCGAAGACGTAGGAGACCGCGTCCAGGAGCAGGATGCCGCGCATGCCGATGGTGCCCAGCAGCGCGGTCGCGAGGAGGGGGCCGGCAATCAGCGAGAAGGCGCTGCTCAGCTCCGTCATTCCGGTGGCGCGGCCCAGGTGCTTCCGGGGGACCAGCAGCGGCACGGTGGCGCTCCACGCCGGGAAGCTCAGCGTGGAGCAGGCGGAGCCCAGGAAGATGGGGCCGTAGAAGTACCCGGTCTGCAGGGTCCAGTACCCGGCGTCGCGGCCCGCGAACAGCAGCCAGATGAGGAAGATGCTGAACCCCGAGCCCACGTTCCCCAGCAGGATGAGCTTGCGCCGGTCCCACCGGTCCGCGAGGACGCCCGTCAGCGGCGACAGCAGCACCGTGGGCAGGGTGCTGAAGAAGTAGATGAGGGCGAACCGGGTGACGGAGCCGGACAGCTCGTAGACGTACGCCCCGAGCGCGAAGTTCGTCAGGCCGCTGCCCAACATGGAGATGAACTGCCCGAGCCAGACGGTGCCGAAGGTCCGCATCGAGTGGCCCGGCGGGGAGGGAGCCTGGGGATTCATGAGACGTCGCGCTCCAGGGAGTCCAGGTGATGGGCGAGCCGCTCGGCCACGTGGGGGACGTGGGGCGCGCTCAGCAGCGTGTAGTGGTCGCCCGGCACTTCATACACCGTGAGCGTGCCGGGGAGCCACGCGCTCCAGCCCAGGTCCTTCGCCGGAGCGGGCCCGGCGGGTGGAATGGCCGCGCGGAGGACGATGGCGGGGCCCTGGAAGGCGCGGGCGGGCACGTAGGTGCGCAGCGCGTGGTCCAGCCGCTGGTAGACACGGAAGAGGCGCTCGGCCGCGTCCAGGTCCAGGTCCGGTGCGCCCGAGGGCGAGCGCCGTGCCTGCTCCAGCACGTGGGCCAGCGCCTCCCTCGCCTCCACCCGCCGCAAGAGGTCCACGTCCAGCGTCAGGCCTTCCCACGACAGCCCGAGCAGGCGGCCGAAGCCGGCCAGGTCCGCCAGGGTGTCCGGCTCGGGCGCGGGCCGACTGCCGGGGGCCACGCTGTCGAGGAGGGCCAGCAGCTCCACCTGTTCGCCCGCGTCCTGGAGCCGCCGCGCCAGCTCGTGCGCGACGAGCCCGCCGAAGGACCAGCCGCCCAGGACGTAGGGCCCCCGGGGCTGCACGGCGCGCACCTGGCGCAGGTACTGGTCCGCCAGCGCTTCGACGGAGTCATGGGGCGGCTCGCCGCCGTCCATGCCGGAGGCGTGCACGCCATACACGGGCCTGTCGGGGCCGAGCAGGCGGGCGAGCTCGGAGAACCTACCCACGCCGCCCCCTCCGCCATGGAAGAGGAAGAAGGGACGCCGGCCGGGCGCACCCGCGTTCATCCGCGTCAGGTTGGGCGGGGTGCTGGCTCCGTCCCGCCGCTGCTCCAGCCAGCGCACCAGCCGCTCCACGGTGGCGGACTGGAAGATGGCGGAGATGGGGATGCTGAGGCCGGTGCTGTCCCGCACGCGGGCCACCAGCCTCACGGCCAGCAGCGAGTGGCCTCCCAGCGCGAAGAAGTCGTCGGTGAGGCCCACGCGCGGCACGCGCAGGACGCTGGCGAAGGTCTCCGTGAGACGCGTCTCCAGCGGGGTGCGCGGGGCGACGTACTCGGTGCCGGGCGCGGGTGCGTCCGGCGCGGGCAGGGCCCTGCGGTCCACCTTGCCGTTGGCCGTCAGCGGCAGCACGGGGAGCGCCACCAGGGCCGCGGGCACCATGAACCCGGGCAGCCGCTGCTGGAGGAAGGCGCGCAGGTGCTCGAGGTCCAGCGCGGCGCCCTCGCTCGCGGGCGCCGGGACGACGTAGGCGACGAGGCGCTTGTCGCCGGGCACGTCCTCGCGCACCAGGGCGATGGTGTCTCGCACCTGGGGCCAGGCGAGGAGGGCGGCCTCGACTTCGCCCAGCTCAATCCGGAAGCCGCGCACCTTCACCTGGGTGTCGGCGCGGCCGAGGTATTCGAGGATGCCGTCGTCGCGCCAGCGCACGCGGTCTCCGGTGCGGTAGAGGCGGGCGCCGGGGATGCCGGAGAGGGCGTCGGGGACGAAGCGCTCGGCGGTGAGGGCGGGCTGCTCGACGTAGCCCCGGGCCACGCCGTCGCCGCCGATGAACAGCTCTCCGGTGACTCCGACGGGGACGGGCTGGCCGGAGTCGTCCAGCACGTAGACGCAGGTGTTGGAGATGGGCCTGCCGATGGGGACGGAGGCGCCCACCTGCGCGGCGTCCGTCATCCGGTAGCAGACGGCGAAGACGGCCGTCTCGGTGGGGCCGTAGCCGTTGGTGAGGGTGGCGCTCAGGCCCTCCAGCACCCTGCGGGCATGCGGGGCGGGGACGACGTCGCCTCCGGCGATGATCTGCCGGACGGTGCGCAGCGAGTCGAACTCGGACTCCACCATCTGGCTGAAGAGGCCGGAGGGCAGCCAGGTGGTGGTGATGCGCTTGTCGCGCAGCAGCGAGGCCAGCTCTTCCAGCGACGGGGTGTGGGGCGGCAGGAGGACGAGGCGACCGCCATGCAGCAGCGAGCCCCACAGCTCCGAAGTGAAGACGTCGAACGAGGTCGGCGCCACCTGCAGGAGAGTCTCGTCGGGGCCGTAGTGGAGGTGGTCGATGCCGAAGATGGTGCGCAGCACGGACCGGTGCTGGAGGGCGACGCCCTTGGGCCGGCCGGTGCTGCCGGAGGTGAAGACGATGAAGGCGAGGCTGCCGGGCAGGGCCGTGGACGGCGGCGCGGTCGTGGGCAGGTGCGACAGGACGGCGTCGTCCAGCACCACGGTGGGCAGGCCCTCGGCGGGCATCCTCGGCAGCAGCGCGCGGGTGGTGATGAGGGCGCGCGGCCGTGCGTCCTCCACCATGCCGGCGAGCCGCGCGGGCGGGTAGTTGACGTCCAGCGGGACGTAGGCGCCACCCGCCTTGAGGAGGGCCAGCACCGCCACCACCAGCTCCAGCGAGCGCTCCAGGCCGAGGGCCACCCGTGCGTCGGTGGACACGCCCAGGCTCTTCAGGTGCCACGCGAGCTGGTTGGCGCGCTCGTCGAGCTGCCGGTACGTGAGGTGGGCGTCCCCCGCCTCGACGGCGACCTTGTCCGGGTAGCGCGCGGCCACCTGGGCGAAGATGTCGGGGAGGGTGGAGTCGCGCGGGTAGTCCGCGGCGGTGGCGTTCCAGTCCACCAGCATCCGCTGGCGCTCCGCCTCGGTGAGCATGGACACGGAGGACAGGGGCGCCTCGGGCCGGGCGACCAGCGCTTCCACCAGCGTGCGGAAGTGCTCCGTCATCCGGGCCGCCGTGGCCGCGTCGAACAGGTCCGTGTTGTAGACGAGGGCGCCCTGGTAGCCCCCGGGCGCGTCCCGGAGGCTCAGCTCCAGCTCGAAGCGGACGGTGGGGGTGTCCAGCTCCACCGGGCGCAGCGCCAGGCCCTGGCCCGTCAGCGTGGCCATGGGCGAGTTCTGCATGGCGAAGATGACCTGGAAGAGCGGGGGGCGGCTCAAGTCGCGCTCCGGGTGCAGCTCCTCCACCAGCCGCTCGAAGGGCACGTCCTGGTGCGCGTACGCCCCCAGCGCCGTCTCCCTCACCTGGCGCAGCAGGGACAGGAAGGAGCCGCTCGCGTCCACCCGGGCCCGGAGCACCAGCGTGTTGATGAAGAAGCCGATGAGGCCTTCCAGGTCCGCATGCTGGCGGCCGGCGATGGGCGTGCCGACGGCGACGTCCCGCTGCCCGGAGTAGCGCGACAGGAGCACCTGCCAGGCCGCGAGCAGCAGCATGAAGGGCGTGAGCCCCTCCTGCTGGCACAGCGACTGGACGGCCTCGGAGACTGGCTGCGAGAGGCGGAAGGTCAGCTCCGCGCCGCGGAAGGTCTGCACGGGCGGGTGCGGCCTGTCCGTGGGCAGCTCCAGCTTGGGGAGCCCCGAGAGCTGCTGGCGCCACCAGTCGAGCTGCTCCTCCAGCACCTCGCCCTGGAGCCACTGGCGCTGCCAGACGGCATAGTCGGCGTACTGGAGGGGCAGCGGCGGGAGGGGGGAGGGCGCGCCCCGGGCAAAGGCCTCGTAGAGCGCCGCCATCTCTCGCACCAGCACGCCCATGGACCAGCCGTCCGAGACGATGTGGTGCAGGTTGAGCATGAGCACGTGCTCGGTGGGGCCCAGCCTCCACAGCCGTGCGCGCATCAGCGGGCCGGCGGCGAGGTCGAAGGGCCGCGCGACTTCCTCGCGCACCTGCCGGTGGAGCTCCTGGAGGGCCGCGTCCGACTCCAGGCCGCTCAGGTCCACCTCGTGCAGTGGCAGTCCGGCGGGAGGGGAGATGCGCTGGAGGGGCTGGCCCTCTTCCTGGACGAAGGTGGTGCGCAGCGCCTCGTGGCGGTGGAACAGCTCGGACAGGCCGCGCTGGAGTGCGTCGCCGTCCAGCGGCCCCTCCAGGCGCAGCGCGACGGGGATGTTGTAGGGCGTGCCGCCGGGCTCGAGCTGGTCGATGAACCACAGCCGCTGCTGGGCGAAGGACAGCGGCAGCGGGCCCGCGCGGGGCACGGGAACGGGGACGGGCGCCTGGCGTCGCGGAGCGGAGCCCTGGGCCTCGTCGATGCGGCGGGCCAGTGCCTCCAGGGTGGGCTGCTCGAAGAGCGCACGCAGGGGGAGCTCCACCGCGAAGGCGGAGCGGATGCGCGAGACGAGCCGCGTGGCCAGCAGCGAGTGCCCGCCCAGCGCGAAGAAGTTGTCGTGGAGGCCCACGCGCGGCACGAGCAGCAGGGTCGCCATGAGCTCCGCCAGCACCTGCTCGGTGCGGGTGCGGGGGGCGACGTGGGCCTCGTCCGCGAGCGCGCGCACCGCGCCGGGGGTGGGCAGCGCCTTCCTGTCCACCTTCCCTTGCGGCGTGAGCGGCAAGGCCGGCAGCACCACCAGCGACGAGGGCACCATGTACCCGGGCAGGCGCCGCGTGAGGAAGTCGCGCAGGTGCGCGGTGTCCAGCGGCGAGGCTCCGTCACCCGAGGCGGGCACGACGTAGCCCACGAGCCGCTTGTCCCCCGGCACGTCCTCGCGCGCGAGGGCGACGGCCTCGCGGACCTCCGGATGGGCGAGCAGGGCGGCCTCGACTTCGGCCAGCTCAATCCGATAGCCGCGCACCTTCACCTGGGCATCCGCGCGGCCGAGGAACTCCAGCACGCCGTCACCGCGCCAGCGGACGAGGTCTCCGGTGCGGTAGAGGCGAGCGCCGGGGACTCCGGAGTGGGCGTCGGGGACGAAGCGCTCGGCGGTGAGGGCGGGTTGCTCGACGTAGCCCCGGGCCACGCCGTCGCCGCCGATGAGCAGCTCACCCGTGACTCCGACGGGCACCGGCTGGCCGGAGTCGTCCAGCACGTACACCCGCGTGTTGCCGATGGGGCGGCCGATGGGGACGGAGGTGCCCACCTGCTCCACCGACGTCATGCGGTGGTAGGAGGCGAAGAGGGTCGTCTCCGTGGGTCCGTAGCAGGCCGTCACCGGAATGAGCATTCCTTCCAGCACCCGGCGCACGTGGGGCGCGCTCACCACGTCGCCTCCGGTGAGCAACTGCCTTACCCCACGCAGGGCACGGAGGTCGTGGTCCACCACCTGGGTGAAGAGGCCGGCGGTGAGGTGCAGCGTCGTCACCCCGTGCTTCACCAGCACGGCCTCCAGCTCCTTCAAGTCTGAGGGCGAGTGGGGCGGGAAGACGACGAGGCGCGCCCCGTGGAGCAGCGGGCCCCACAGCTCCAGGGTGGAGGCGTCGAAGGAGACCGGGGCGATGAGGAGGAAGGTCTCCTCCGGGCCCAGGTGCGCGTAGTCCACGCCGAGGACGGTGCGCAGCACGGCGGCGTGCGGAGTCCCCACGCCCTTGGGACGGCCCGTGGAGCCGGAGGTGAAGTCGATGTACGCGAGGCTGTCGGGCAGGGCCGTGGACAGCGGCGCGGACGTGGGCTGTCCCTCCAGGGACACCTCGCCCAGCACCACGGCGGGCAGCCCGTCCGCGGGCAGCTTCGCCAGCAGCTCGCGCGTGGTGACGAGCACGCACGGGCGCGCGTCCTCCACCATCGCGGCGAGCCGCTCGCGGGGATACGACGAGTCCAGCGGGACGTAGGCGCCGCCGGCCTTGAGGATGGCCACCAGCGCCACCACCAGCTCTAGCGAGCGGTCCACCGCGAGGGCGACTCGCGCGTCGGTGCTCACGCCCAGGCCGCGCAGGTGGTGCGCGAGCTGGTTGGCGCGCGCGTCGAGCTGCCGGTAGGTGAGCTTCGAGGCTCCGAGCTCGTCGGCGAACTCGACGGCGACTTGGTCCGGGGTGCGGGCCACCACCTGGGCGAAGACCTCGGGCAGGGTGGAGCCTCGCGGGTAGTCGGTGGCGGTGGCGTTCCAGTCCACCAACATCCGCTGGCGCTCTGCCCCCGTGAGCAGGGACACCGAGGACAGGGGCGCCTCGGGATGGGTGACGAGCGCCTCCGTCACGGTGCGGAAGTGCTCCGCCAGACGCAGGGCCGTGGCGGGCTCGAAGAGGTCGGTGTTGTAGGTGAGCTGCCCGGCGTAGCCCTCGGCGGTGCGCACGATGCTCAGCTCCAGCTCGAAGCGCGTCACCGCGCCCTGTGCCGCGTCGAGCGGACGCAGGGAGAGGCCGGTGAGGTCGAGAGGCGGGAGGGGCGCGTTCTGCAGGGCGAAGAGGACCTGGACGAGGGGAGGACGGCTGAGGTCTCGCTGGGGTTCGAGGGCCTCGACGATGCGCTCGAAGGGGAGGGACTGGTGGGCGAAGGCTTCGAGGGAGGAGTGGCGGGTGTGTGAGAGGAGCGCGCGGAAGGAGTCGGAGGGGGACAGGCGCGCGCGCAGGGGGAGGGTGCCGACGAAGAAGCCGATGAGAGACTCCAGCTCGGCGGCGTCGCGGCCCGCGACGGGAGAGGCGAGGAGGAAGTCGGACTGCCCGGAGTAGCGGCCCAGCAGGAGCTGGAAGGCGGAGAGCAGGGCCATGAAGGGGGTGACGGCCTCGCGGCGGCAGAGAGCGTCGAGGGCGTCTGCGAGGGGGGCGGGCAGGAGGAGCGGGACGGAAGCGCCGCGCGAGGAGAGGACGGCGGGGCGGGGCTTGTCGGTGGGCAGCTCCAGGGTGTGAGGAGCGCCGGAGAGGTGGTGACGCCACCAGGAGCGCTGGGAGTCGAGCACGTCACCCTGGAGCCAGCCGCGCTGCCAGGCGGAGTAGTCGGCGTACTGGAGTGGCAGGGGAGGAAGGGGAGAGGGCTTGCCGGAGGAGAAGGCGGTGTAGAGGGCTGCGACTTCCTGGACCAGGACGCCCATGGACCAGCCGTCGGAGACGATGTGGTGGAGGGTGAGGAGGAGCACGTGCTCGTCCTCGGCCAGTCGCAACAGCAGTGCGCGCAGCAGCGGGCCGTTGGCGAGGTCGAAGGGGCGCAGGGCTTCTTCGCGGGCGAGGCGGCGGGCTTCGTGCTGGCGCTCGTCGGCGGGGAGCGGCTCCAGGTCCACCTGGGAGAGGGGGAAGTCGGCGTCTGGGTGGATGCACTGCACGGGCTGGCCTTCGCGGGAGGCGAAGGTGGTGCGCAGGGCTTCGTGGCGGCACACGACTTCGGCCAGCGCGGCTTGCAGTGCCTGCGCATCGAGCGTGCCCTCCAGGCGCAGGGCGAAGGGGAGGTTGTAGAGCGGGCTGCCCGGTTCGAGCTGGTCGATGAACCACAGCCGCTGCTGGGCGAAGGACAGCGGCGGCTCACCCGTGCGCGGCACGGGGACGAGCGGCGGCAGCTTGCGGTCCGGGGCGGGCTGTCGGGCCGTGTCCACCTGCCGGGCCAGCTCGCCCAGCGTCGGTGAGGAGAACAGCTCCCGGAGCGGCAGCTCGGTGCCGAAGACAGCGCGGATTCGAGAGACGACTCGCGTGGCCAGCAGCGAGTGGCCGCCCAGCTCGAAGAAGTTGTCCCCGGTGCCCACGCGGGAGACGCCCAGCACCTGGGTCCAGATGTCGGCGAGCAGCAGCTCGGTGGGCGTGCTCGGCGCGAGGTAGCCGGCGCTGGACGCCGGTGCGTCCGGCGCGGGCAGGGCCTTGCGGTCCACCTTGCCGTTGGCCGTCAGCGGCAGGGCCGGGAGCACCACCACCGCCGAGGGCACCATGTATTCAGGCAGCCGCTGCTGGAGGAAGGCGCGTGGTGCTTCGGCCTGTGCGGATGCCAGGACGACGTAGGCGACGAGGCGCTTGTCGCCGGGCATGTCCTCGCGCACCAGGGCGACGGCTTCTCGCACCTGGGGGTGGACGAGGAGGGTGGCTTCGACTTCGCCCAATTCAATCCGGAAGCCGCGCACCTTCACCTGGCTGTCGGCGCGGCCGAGGTAGTCGAGGACGCCGTCTTCGCTCCAGCGCACGCGGTCTCCGGTGCGGTAGAGGCGGGCTCCTGGGACTCCGGAGAAGGCGTCGGGGACGAAGCGCTCGGCGGTGAGGGCGGGCTGTTCGAGGTATCCCCGGGCCACGCCGTCACCGCCGATGAACAGCTCACCCGTGACTCCGACGGGCACCGGCTGGCCGGAGTCGTCCAGCACGTACACCCGCGTGTTGCCGATGGGGCGGCCGATGGGGACGGAGGCGGAGAGCCGCGCGGGCGACGTCATGCGGTGGCAGACGGCGAAGACGGTGGCCTCGGTGGGGCCGTAGCCGTTGGTGAGTGAGGCGCTCAGGCCCTCCAGCACCTTGCGGGCATGCAGGGCGCTGACGACGTCGCCTCCAGCGATGAGCTGCTGGACGGTGCGCAGCGAGTCGAACTCGGACTCCACCATCTGGCTGAAGAGGCCGGAGGGCAGCCAGCAGGTGGTGATGCGCTCGCGGCGCAGCAGCGTGGCCAGCTCTTCCAGCGACGGGGTGTGGGGCGGCAGGAGGACCAGCCGCGCGCCGTGCAGCAGCGCGCCCCATAGCTCCATGACCGAGACGTCGAAGGAGATGGGCGCCACCTGCAGGAGGGACTCGTCGGGGCCGAAGTGGAGGTAGTCGACTCCGAGGACGGTGCGCAGCACGGACTGGTGCTCGACGGCGACGCCCTTGGGCCGGCCGGTGCTGCCGGAGGTGAAGATGACGTACGCGAGGCTGCCGGGCAGGGCCGTGGCGGGCGGCGCGGACGTGGGCAGGGCGGACAGCGGGGCGTCGTCCAGCACCACGGTGGCGAGGCCCAGGCCCGACAGCCCTGGCAGCAGGGCTCGGGTGGTGAGGAGGACGCGAGGCCGTGCGTCCTCCACCATGCTGGCGAGCCGTGCCGGTGGGAGCCACGGGTCCAGCGGGACGTAGGCTCCACCCGCCTTGAGGACGGCGAGCAGCGAGACGACGAACTCCAGCGAGCGCTCCAGGCCGAGGGCCACCCGTGCGTCGGTGCTCACGCCCAGGCCGCGCAGGTGGTGCGCGAGCTGGTTGGCGCGCGCGTCGAGCTGCCGGTAGGTGAGCTTCGCGCCTCCGGACTCGACAGCGACGTGGTCCGGGTAGCGGGCTGCTGCCTGGGCGAAGACCTCGGGCAGGGTGGAGCCTCGCGGGTAGTCGGTGGCGGTGGCGTTCCAGTCCACCAACATCCGCTGGCGCTCCGCCCCGGTGAGCAGCGACACCGAGGACAGGGGCGCCTCGGGGCGGGCGACCAGGGCTTCCACCAGCGTGCGGAGGTGCGCGCCGAGGCGCTCGACCGTGGTGCGCTCGAAGAGGTCGGTGTTGTAGGCGAGCTGCCCGGCGTAGCCCTCCGGCGAGCGCCACAGGTACAGCTCCAGCTCCAGCTTGATGATTCCACTGCCGAGCCCTTCGAGCGGATGCAGGGAGAGGCCGGGGAGGTCGAGGGGCGGGAGGGGCGCGTTCTGCAGGGCGAAGAGGACCTGGACGAGGGGAGGGCGGCTGAGGTCTCGCTGGGGCTCGAGGGCCTCGACGATGCGCTCGAAGGGGAGGGACTGGTGTGCGAAGGCTTCGAGGGAGGAGTGGCGGGTATGGGCGAGGAGCGCGCGGAAGGAGTCGGAGGGGGACAGGCGCGCGCGCAGGGGGAGGGTGCCGACGAAGAAGCCGATGAGGGGCTCCAGCTCGGCGGCGTCGCGTCCTGCGACGGGAGAGGCGACGAGGAAGTCGGACTGCCCGGAGTAGCGGCCCAGCAGGAGCTGGAAGGCGGAGAGCAGGGCCATGAAGGGGGTGACGGCCTCGCGGCGGCAGAGGGCGTCGAGGGCGTCTGCGAGGGGGGCGGGCAGGAGGAGCGGGACGGAAGCGCCGCGCGAGGAGAGGACGGCGGGGCGGGGCTTGTCGGTGGGCAGCTCGAGGGTGTGAGGAGCGCCGGAGAGGTGGTGACGCCACCAGGAGCGCTGGGAGTCGAGGACGTCGCCCTGGAGCCAGCCGCGCTGCCAGGCGGAGTAGTCGGCGTACTGGAGGGGCAGGGGAGGAAGGGGAGAGGGCTTGCCGGAGGAGAAGGCGGTGTAGAGGGCGGCGACTTCCTGCACCAGGACGCCCATGGACCAGCCGTCGGAGACGATGTGGTGGAGGGTGAGGAGGAGCACGTGCTCGTCCTCGGCCAGTCGCAGCAGCAGGGCGCGAAGCAGCGGGCCGTTGGCGAGGTCGAAGGGACGCAGGGCTTCCTCGCGGGCGAGGCGGCGGGCTTCGTCCTGGCGCTCGTCGGCGGGGAGTGGCTCCAGGTCCACCTGGGACAGGCGGAAGTCGCTGTCGGGGTGGATGAACTGCGTGGGCTGGCCTTCGCGGGAGGCGAAGGTGGTGCGCAGGGCTTCGTGGCGGCGCACGACTTCGGCCAGCGCGGCTTGCAGCGCCTGCGCGTCGAGCATGCCCTCCAGGCGCAGCGCGGTGGGCATGTTGTAGGTCGCGGTGCCCGGTTCGAGCTGGTCGATGAACCACAGCCGCTGCTGGGTGAAGGACAGCGGCAGCTCACCCGTGCGCGGCACGGGGACGAGCGGTGGAAGGGTGAGCCCCTGGGCCGCTCGCAGGGCCGCGTCCACCTGCCGGGCCAGCTCGCCCAGCGTCGGTGAGGAGAAGAACTCACGCACGGCCAGCTCGGTGCCGAAGACCGAGCGCATGCGGGAGACGACCTGCGTGGCCAGCAGGGAGTGGCCGCCCAGCTCGAAGAAGTTGTCTCCAGTGCCCACTCGGGCGACGCCCAGCACCTGGGCCCAGATGTCGGCGAGCAGCAGCTCGGTCGGCGTGCTTGGCGCGAGGTGCTCCGCCGGAGTCGTGGTCACGTCCGGCGCGGGCAGGGCCTTGCGGTCCACCTTGCCGTTGGGACTCAGTGGCAGGGCCGGGAGCGCCACCACGGCCGACGGCACCATGTGCTCCGGCAGCCGCGCCGAGAGGGCGTCGCGCAGGGCCCGGGTGTCCAGGCCCGCTGCTTCGACTCCCTGCGCGGACACCACGTAGGCCACGAGTCTGGGCCCGGTGGGGCTGTCCTCGCGCACCACGGCCACGGCGTCGGAGACGTCCGGCGAGGTGCGCAGGGCGGCCTCGACTTCGCCCAGCTCGATGCGGAAGCCGCGCAGCTTCACCTGGGTGTCGGTGCGCCCGAGGAATTCGAGCTGACCGTCTGCCCTGAAGCGCACCCGGTCTCCGGTGCGGTACAGGCGCGCTCCGGGCACCGCGCTGAAGGCGTCTGGCACGAAGCGCTCGGCGGTGAGGGCCGGCCGGTCCAGGTAGCCTCGCGCCACGCCGACGCCACCGAGGAACAGCTCTCCGGGCACTCCCACCGGGACGGGCTGGAGTGACTCGTCGAGTACGTAGACGCGCACGTTGGGCAGCGGGCGACCCAGGAGCGGCGGTGTTCCATCGGGCACGCAGGGCGCCATGGCGGCGCACACGGTGGCCTCGGTGGGGCCGTAGACGTTGAGGAAGCGGCGGCCCGGCGCCCACTTCGTCACCAACTCGGGAGGGCAGGCCTCGCCGCCGGAGATGACGGTGCGCAGTCCGTCCAACCCCTCGGCCGGCAGCGCTGCCAGCGAGGTGGGCGTCATGGCGATGACATGGACGTCCCGCGCCTTGAGCAGCTCCGCCAGCGCGGGGCCCGGTTGCAGCGCTTCTCCCGAGGCCATGCACAGCGTGGCGCCCGACAGCAGCGTGGGGAAGGTCTCCCAGGCGAAGGCGTCGAAGCCCGGCGAGGCGAACTGGAGCACACGCGTGCCGGGGCCGAGGCCCTGGGGCTCCACCTGGCTGAGCGCCAGGTTGGGCACGCCCCGGTGGGGCACCATGACGCCCTTGGGCTGGCCGGTGCTGCCCGAGGTGTAGATGACGTAGGCGACGTTGTCGGCGGTGGCCAGCGTCGCCGGTGCGTGGGTGGGCTGCCGGGCGAGGTGTGGCGCGAGCGTGTCCAGCTCCAGCACCAGCACTCCGTATGGGGCGGGCACGTCCAGGGTGGAGGAGGTGAGCAGCAGGGGCGCGGCGCAGTCACCGAGCATGAAGGCCAGCCGCTCGGAGGGGTAGGCCGGGTCCATGGGGACGAAGGCGCCTCCGGCCTTGAGGGTGGCGAGCACCGCGACCACCAGCTCTGCCGAGCGCTCCAGGCAGAGGGCGACACGCGTCTCGGCGCGGACGCCGTTCGCACGCAGCTCATGGGCGAGCTGGTTGGCCCGTGTCTCCAGCTCGGCGTAGCTCAGCGACTGCTCGCCATGGACGAGCGCCACCGCATCGGGCGTGCGCCGGGCCTGGGCGTCGAACAGCTCATGGATGCAGGCGCCGTCCGGGAAGGGAACGGCGTGGCCGCTCCACTCCACCAGCAGCTGGCGCTGCTCCTCGGGGGACAGCAGCGGCAGCAGGGCCACCGGCCGGGTTGCGTCCTCGCTGATGGCGGCGAGCAGCGTTCGCAGGTGCCCCCACATGCGCTCGATGGTGGAGGCGTCGAACAGGTCGGTGGCGTAGTGGAGGCTGCCGCTGAAGCCCGCGGGCGTCTCCTCCAGCGCGAGGTTCAGGTCGAAGCGGGCGGGCAGGCTGTCCGGAGCGAGCGGATGCAGGCGCAGTCCCGGCAGCTCCAGCGCGGCCATGGGTGTGTTCAGCAGGCTGAAGCTCGTCTGATACAGCGGTGCGTGGCTGAGGCTGCGCTGCGGACGGAGCTCCTCGACGAGCTTGGCGAAGGGAACGTCCTGGTGCTCGTAGGCGGCGAGGGTCGTCTCCCGCACCTGCTCCAGCAGCGAGAGGAACGGGGCGCGCGGGTCGATACGCGCACGCAGGGCCAGGTTGTTGACGAAGAAGCCGATGAGCCCTTCGGTGTCGGAGTGGTTGCGGCCGGCGATGGGCGAGCCGACGATGAGGTCGTCCTGCCCGGAGTAGCGGTGCAGCAGGACCTGGAAGGCGGCCAGCAGCGTCATGAAGGGCGTCAGGCCCTGTCGCCGCGAGAGGGCCTTGAGGGACTCGGAGAGCTCCAGGGGCAGGCGCACCGGCAGATAGGCGCCGCGCGAGGTCTGCACGGCCGGGCGGGGCCTGTCCGTGGGCAGCTCCAGCGCATGCGGCGCGCCTTCGAGTCGCTGGCGCCACCAGGAGAGCTGGTGCTCCAGCACCTCGCCCTGGAGCCAGCCCCGCTGCCAGACGGCGTAGTCCGCGTACTGCACCGGGAGCGGTGACAGCGGCGAGGGCTGGCCGGAGGTGAAGGCGGTGTAGAGCGCGGCGACCTCGCGCACCAGGTTGCCCGTGGACCAGCCGTCCGTGACGATGTGATGCAGCGAGAGGAGCAGCACATGCTCGTCCTCGTCCAGCCGCAGCAGCAGGGCGCGCAGCAGCGGGCCGGCGGCGAGGTCGAAGGGACGCTGGGCTTCTTCTCGCGCGAGGCGGCGGGCCTCGTCCTGTCGCTGTGCCGGGGGCAGCGCCGTGAGCTCCACGCGGGACAGGCGGAAGCCGCCGTCGGGGTGGATGTGCTGCACGGGCTGGCCTTCGTGGGAGACGAAGGTGGTGCGCAGGGCTTCGTGACGGCGCACCACTTCGGCCAGCGCGGCTTCCAGCGCCTGTGCGTCGAGCGAGCCCTCCAGCCGCAGGGCCGCGGGCATGTTGTAGAGCGGGCTGCCCGGCTCGAGCTGGTCGATGAACCACAGCCGCTGCTGGGCGAAGGACAGCGGCAGCTCACCCGTGCGCGGCACGGGCAGGAGCGGAGGCAGCACCAGTCCCCGCGTCGCCCTCAGGGCCGTGTCCACCTGCCGGGCCAGGGCTCCCAGCGTGGGCGCGGCGAACAGCTCGCGCACGGGCAGCTCGAGGCGGAAGACGGTGCGGAGGCGGGAGACGACCTGCGTGGCCATCAGCGAGTGGCCGCCCAGCTCGAAGAAGTTGTCTCCGGTGCCTACTCGAGAGACGCCCAGCACCTGGGCCCAGATGTCGGCGAGCAACAGCTCGGTGGGCGTGCTCGGCGCGACGTGCTGGGAGGCGGCGGTGCTGGCCGCGTCTGGCGCGGGCAGGGCCTTGCGGTCCACCTTGCCGTTGGGGTTCAGCGGCAGGGCCGGGAGCGCCACCACGGCCGAGGGCACCATGTGCTCCGGAAGTCGCTCCGAGAGGGCGTTACGCAGGGCCCGGGTGTCCAGGCTCGCGGCCTCGACGCCCTGCACGGGGGCCACGTAGGCGACGAGCAGGGGACCGGTGGAGCCGTCCTCGCGCACCACGGCCACGGCGTCGGAGACGTCCGGCGAGGCGCGCAGGGCGGCCTCGACTTCGCCCAGCTCGATGCGGAAGCCACGCAGCTTCACCTGGGTGTCGGTGCGCCCGAGGAACTCGAGCTGGCCGTCCGCCCTCCAGCACGCCCGGTCTCCGGTGCGGTACAGGCGCGCTCCGGGCACCGCGCTGAAGGCGTCCGGCACGAAGCGCTCGGCGGTGAGGGCCGGCCGGTCCAGGTAGCCTCGCGCCACTCCCACGCCGCCGAGGAACAGCTCGCCGGGCACTCCCACGGGGACGGGCCTCAGGGCCTCATCGAGCACGTAGACACGCACGTTGGGCAGTGGGCGACCCAGCGGCGGAGGTGTCCCGTCGGGCACGCAGGGCACCATGGTGGCGCACACGGTGGCCTCGGTGGGGCCGTAGGCATTGAAGAAGCGCCGGCCCGGTGCCCACTTCGACACCAGCTCGGCGGGACAGGCCTCGCCAGCGGAGATGACAGTGCGGAGCCCCTCCAGCCCTTCGGCCGGCAGCGCGCCAAGCGCGGTGGGCGACATGGCGATGACGTGGACATCCTGCGCCTTGAGCAGCTCCGCCAGCGCGGGGCCCGGTTGCAGCGCTTCTCCCGAGGCCAGGCACAGCGTGGAGCCCGACAGCAGCGTGAGGAACGTCTCCCAGACGAAGGCGTCGAAGCTCGGTGAGGCGAACTGGAGCACGCGGGTGCCGGGGCCGAGGCCCTGGGGCTCCACCTGACTGAGCGCCAGGTTGGGCACGCCCCGGTGGGGCACCATGACGCCCTTGGGCTGGCCGGTGCTGCCCGAGGTGTAGATGACGTAGGCGACGTTGTCGGCGGTGGCCAGCGGCGCGGGCGCGTGGGTGGGCTGCCGTTCGAGCAGCGCTTCGAGCGTATCCAGCTCCATCACCAGCATGCCGGGAGGCGGCAGCACGTCGAGCGCGGAGGAGGTGAGCAGCAGGGGCGCGCCGCAGTCACCGAGCATGAAGGCCAGTCGCTCGGCGGGGTAGGCCGGGTCCATGGGGACGAAGGCGCCACCGGCCTTGAGGATGGCGAGCACCGCCACCATCAGCTCCACGGAGCGCTCCAGGCAGAGGGCGACGCGAAGCTCGGCGCCGACGCCGCGCGCGCGCAGCAGCCAGGCGAGCTGGTTGGCCCGCGTCTCCAGCTCGGCGTAGCTCAGCGACTGTTCGCCATGCATGAGCGCCACCGCGTCGGGCGTGCGCCGGACCTGGGCGTCGAACAGCTCATGGATGCAGGCGCCGTCGGGGAAGGGGGCGGCGTGGCCGCTCCACTCCACCAGCACCTGACGCCGCTCCCCGGGGGACAGCAGCGACAGCTCGGACAGGCGCGTGCCGGGAGCGGCGGCGAGGCCTTCCAGCAGCGTTTGCAGGTGCCCCAGCAGGCGCGTCACCCGCTCGGACTCGAAGAGGTCGGTGCGGTAGACCACCGCGACGCGCAGCCCCTCGTCCAGCTCCGTCACCAGCAGCGACAGGTCCTGCTGGCTGGCTCCGGTGTCGACGGGCCGGGCCTCCATCACCAGCCCCGGCAGCTCCAGCGGAGGCAGCGGCGCGTTCTGCAGGGTGAAGGTCACCTGGAACACGGGCGTGCTGCCCGCCCGCCGCTCGGGCCGGAGCGCCTCCACCAGCGTCTCGAAGGGCAGGTCCTGGTGCGCCATGGCCCCCAGCGCCGTCTCGTGCACCTGGCCCAGCAGCTCCAGGAAGGTCGGGTCGCCGGACAGGTCCATGCGCAGGGGGAGCGCGTTGACGAACAGCCCGATGAGACCCTCCAGCCCCGCGCGTGTGCGCCCCGCCACCGGCGTGCCCACCACCACGTCCCGCTGCCCGCTGTAGCGCGACAGCAGCACCCCATACGCCGCCATCAGGACCGAGAACAACGTGCGGCCCTCGCTCCGGGCCAGCGCCCCGAGCGAGTGGAGCAGCGGCAGCGGCAGCATCACCGTCCGCCGCGCACCTCGCGTGCTGGCCGTGGCCGTGCGGGGCCTGTCCGTGGGCAGCTCCAGCACGGCATTCGCATCCAGCCGCTCGCGCCACCACGCCAGCCGCGAGTCCAGCGTCTCGCCCTGGAGCCAGTCGCGCTGCCACGCGGCGTACTCCGCGTACTGCATGGGCAGGTCGGGCAGTGGCGCGGCACGCCCCGCCGCGAACGCCGGGTAGAGCACGCCCAGCTCCCGCACCAGCACGCCGAGGGACCAGGCGTCGGAGACGAGGTGGTGCAGGTTGAGCAGCAGCAGGTGCTCGGTGGGGCCCAGCCGGTACAGTACGGCCCGCAGCAGCGGTTCCCGCTCCACGTCGAAGGGCCGGCGCGCCTCGTCGTGCAGCGCGCTCCAGGCCGCTTCCTCGCGTCCGGCTCCGGGCAGGTGCTCCAGGTCCACCACCTGGAGGGCGGGCTCCGCGGACGGGGCGATGAGCTGGTGCGGCTGTCCCTCCTGCTCGATGAAGGTGGTCCGCAGCGTCTCGTGGCGGCGCACCACCTCGGCGAGGCCGCGGCGCAGGGCCTCTTCGTCCAGCGCGCCGGTGAAGCGCACGGCGGTGGGGATGTTGAAGGCCGCGCCTCCAAAGCCGAGCCGCTCCTGGAGCCAGAGGCCCTCCTGGGCGAAGGACACGGGCGCACGGCGGGCGCGGGCCCGCTCTCGCTCGCGCAGCAGCTCGGCCAGTCGCGCGCGCTTCTGTTCGGGAGTGAGCGACATGGTTCAGGCCACCTTGTCCGGGTTGCCTTCCAGCGCCGCGACCTGCTCGTCGGCCACCTGGTCCGGGTTGCCTTCCATCTCCGCGAGCAGCGCCGCGACCTGCTCGTCGGAGAGCTGGTCCAGGTTCTCGAGGAGCTGCTCGGCCCGGGCCTCGGTGGCGGCGGGCTTG
This sequence comes from Pyxidicoccus trucidator, assembly GCF_010894435.1. Taxonomy (NCBI): domain Bacteria; kingdom Pseudomonadati; phylum Myxococcota; class Myxococcia; order Myxococcales; family Myxococcaceae; genus Pyxidicoccus; species Pyxidicoccus trucidator. Next base: position 204,472 of record NZ_JAAIXZ010000007.1, read on the forward strand.
CGCGCCACGGGCGCGGCCTCGGGCAGCTGGTACCCGAGCCGCGTGGCCAGCGCGCGCGTGGACGCGGCGAGCGCGCGAGGCCACAGGATGCGCTTCCAGGCGTCGCTCCGCTCCCCCTCGATGCGGGTGTGCTGGAGGATGTTCGGGTCTCCGAGGCCGCCCAGCATGCGCTCCCGTTTGCCGTCATACGGCTGCACCATGCCCGCGTCGTAGGGCAGGCCCAGGAAGTCGCTGACGCCCTTCATCACCCGCTCGGGCTCGCTCACCAGCTCCTCGTAGCGGACCTGGTGGACGCGCTCGGGGCCGATGCGCTCGTAGAAGTCGAGCAGGTTCTGGTTGGGCATGGCCCACACCGTCTCCGCGACGGCGTAGGGGTCCACGTCGGCCGAGCCGAAGAGGCTGGGGCCGAAGAGGCGGTCGAAGCGCATGCGCACCAGCGACTCCATGACGGGGAGCGGGTGGCGCTGCAGGAAGAGGTACTTCGGCGCGTCAAACAGCTCCTCGCCGCGCCAGAGCGTCTCCGGGTCCATGGCGTAGGGCGGCGTCTTGTCCACCAGCAGCCGCGGGCCGGCCAGCTCCTGCAGCCGCCCGTAGACGGCCTGCGAGGAGGCGTCGTCCGCCACCAGCTTGTCGACGAAGGCCTGACCCGCGGTGGAGTCCAGGCCCAGCATCTCCATGAAGGCCCAGAGCAGGCCGCGCTCGGTCCACTCCATCTCATGGCCGAAGCCCACGTTCTGCTTCCACTCGCGCATCGACTCGAAGAAGAGGAGGTTCAGCTCGGGCGGGCAGAACAGGCGCGGGTGGCCGGCCAGCATGACGCGGAAGAGGGTGGAGCCCGCGCGCGGCGTGGAGTGGACGAACACCATGCCGGGGTTCTTCTTCGCCGCCCGCAGCTTCGGGCCGGACGCCTGCCGGCGGTAGGGCCGCAGGGCGAGGGCCGACAGCGGCACGTCCGTGGCGAAGCGCGCCGGGTCCGTCTGGCGCTCCAGCTCCGCCAGCAGGTAGCGCGACAGGTCCGGCAGCGAGGGGTGCTCGCGCAGCTCGTGCGGGTAGAGCTGGAACTTGAGCTCCTTCTTGAGGTCGAACTCCAGCTCCGAGCCGATGGCGTCCAGGTCCAGCCCCGCGAGGCTGCCGTTGGCGGGCAGGTCCTTCACGGCCCGGTTCGTCACCTTCGCCACCTTGCGGCGCAGCCAGTCCTCCAGGAGCGACGGGCGCTCGGTGGGGAAGGCGGTGCGCAGGGCCTCGGCCAGGGGCTTCGTCGGCGCCGCGTCGCGCGCCGCCAGCTCCTTCGCGATGAGGCCGGAGAGGCCGGCCACCGTGGGGTGCTCGAAGAGGCTGCGCAGCGGCGGCTCCACCTTGAAGGTGGCCTGCACCTGGTTGCGCAGCTGCGTGGCCAGCAGCGAGTGCCCGCCCAGGTCGAAGAAGTCGTCGTGCAGGCCCACCTCGGCCACGCCCAGCAGCTCGCTCCAGAGCGCGGCCACCGCCTTGTCCAGCTCCGTGGAGGGGGCGACGAAGGCCGTCTTGCCCCGGCGCACGCGGTTGGCGGCCTTCTTCGGCGACGCGCCCGGCGCCTTCGCCTCGCGGTTGACCCACAGGCGCAGGCGCGGCTCCAGGTCGCCGGTGATGACCACCACCTGGCCGTCCAGCCCGGCCTGCACCACGCGGCGTAGCGCCTCGGTGCCCTCCGGCACCGTCATGGTGTACTGGTCCATGGCCGTGCGCAGCGTGGTGTGCTTCGTCTCCTCGGGCCACGGGTCCCACGAGGCGCTGACCCAGCGCGGGGCGTCCTGCCCCCGGCGGCTCTGCGCGAAGGCGTCCAGGAACTGGTTGCCCGCCGCGTAGGTGAAGTGCGCGAGGCCGCCCAGCACCGAGGAGCTGGACGAGAAGAGGAGCACGAAGTCCTGCACGCGCCCGCGCAGCGCCTCCTCCAGCGCGTAGGTGCCGTACACCTTGGGGCCGAACTGCGTCTCGGCCGCCTCGCGGCGCACGTCCGTCAACGACAGGTAGGGCGAGTCGCCCCGGGTGACGCCCGCGGTGTGCAGCACGCCGTGCAGCGCCCCGAAGCGGGACTCCACCTGCGTTACCGCTGCCCGGAGCTGCGCGGCGTCCGCCACGTCGGCGGTGAGCACCAGCACCTGCGCGCCCTTCGCCTCCAGCGCCTTCACGCGGCGCAGGCGGCGGCTCACCGGGTCGTCCTCGGGGTGGCCCGCCAGCCACGCGTCCCAGGTGCTCCGCTCCGGCAGCGCCGTGCGGCCGACCAGCGCCAGCTTCGCCTTCGACGTCTCCGCCAGGTGGTCCGCCAGCATGAGGCCCACCGCGCCCAGGCCGCCGGTGATGAGGTACACGCCGCCCTCGCGCAGCGGGGCCACGGGCGCGCCCTTCGACTCCAGCCGCACCGGGGTGTAGGCCTGGACGTAGCGGCGGGTGCCGCGCAGCACCACCAGCAGGTCCGCGCTCCGATTGCCCAGCTCCGCCACCAGCAGGCCGGCGAGCCGCTCCGCGCGGGGGTCGTGCGGCACGGGGACCTCCACCTCCACGCAGCGGGCGGTGACGTGCGGCAGCTCCTGCGGGAGGACCTTGCAGGCGGTGAGCAGCGGAGACTTCTCCGCCAGCGCCTGGTGCTCGCCCTCCAGGTCATGCAGCCGATTGGTGATGACCTCCAGGCGCACCGGGCGGGTGCCCTTCGCCAGCGCCTGGCCCAGCGCGAGCAGGCTGTAGTAGCCGTCCCGCTGCAGCCTCTGGAACAGCTCCGGGCCCGTGCCCGCGAGGTCCGGCGGCGTCAGGCTCCACAGGTGCACCACCACGTCGGCGGGCAGGCCCTGCTGCTGCAAATCCTCCAGCACCGCCAGCACGTCCGCCTGGCTGTCCGGGGCCGCCACGAAGCGGCGCGCGTCCTCGCGGGCGAAGGCGGTGCCGGCCCGGACACGCACGACGTCCCGTCCTTCCGCCTCCAGCCGGCGGGCCAGCGCGTCGCCCACGCCCAGGCCGTCCTCCAGCAGGACCCAGCAGCGCGACTTCGCCAGCGCCTCGCCGTCCAGCGCGGGCGGGGCCGTGGGCTTCCAGGTGGGGACGTGGAACCAGTCCGCCACGTCCGCGTGCTTGCCCGTGGGGGCCCGCTGTTGCGGCTGCGAGGCGGCGCCCTCCACCGGGTCCACCCAGTAGCGCTCGCGCTCGAAGGGGTAGCCCGGCAGCGGCACGCGGCGGCGCCGCTCCGCGCCGTAGAGGGCCTTCCACTCCACCGGCACGCCGGCCAGCCACAGCTCGCCCAGCGCGCCCATGAGCTTCGCGGCGTCCGACTCCGGCTTCCGCGGGTGGCGGCAGGTGGAGAGGACCGTGCGTCCGGCGGACTCCGGCTGCGCCCTGGCGAGGCTGGCCAGCGTCTGGCCGGGGCCCACCTCCAGCAGCACGTCCGCCGCGTCCTTCAGCAGCTCGCGCAGGCCCTGGGCGAAGCGGACCGGCTGGCGCAGGTGGCGGGCCCAGTACGCCGGGTCCGTGGCCTGGGCCGCCTCAATCCACGTGCCCGTGACGTTGGAGACCCAGGGCAGCTTCGGCGCCTGGAGGCGCACGCGGCGGACCGCGTCGGTGAAGGGCGCGAGGATGGGGTCCATCATCGCGGAGTGGAAGGCGTGCGAGGTGTGGAGCCGCCGGGCCTGGACGCCGCGCGCGGACAGCTTCGCCTCCAGCGCGTCCACCGCGTCGGTGGGGCCGGACACCACGCACAGGGCAGGGCCGTTGACGGCCGCGAGGTCCAGCCGTCCCTCCAGCAGCGGCGTCACCTCCGCCTCCGGCAGCGGCACGGCGAGCATGGCGCCCGCGGGCAGCGCCTGCATCAGCCGGCCGCGCGTGGCCACCAGCGCCAGCGCGTCATCCAGCGAGAAGACGCCCGCGAGGCACGCGGCGACGTACTCGCCGAGGCTGTGGCCCACCATGGCGCGAGGCTTCACGCCCCGGGTCATCCACAGCTTCGCCAGCGCGTACTCGAGGACGAAGAGGGCCGGCTGGGTGAGCGCGGTGCCCTCCAGCTTCTTCGCGGCCTCCGCCTCAGCCTCCGTAGCCGTCTCCGCCTTCGGCTCCGACGAAGGGGCGGGGTAGAGGACGGTGCGCAGGTCCAGGCCCAGGTGTGGCTTCAGCTTCTCCGCGCAGGTGTCCACCTCGGCGCGGAAGGCGGGCTCGCTGTCATACAGCTCGCGCGCCATGTTCACGTGCTGCGCGCCCTGGCCGGGGAACATGAAGACCACCGGCCTGTCCCCCACCTCGCGCACGCCGGTGAGGACGCCCGGGGCGCCGGCCGCCAGCGCCTCCGCGGCCTCCTTCGCGGTGCGGGCCACCAGCGCGCGGCGGTGGTCGAAGTCCTTGCGGCCCACCTGGAGGGTGAAGGCCACGTCCGCCAGCACCGCGGCCGGGTGCTCGCGCAGCCACGCGGCCAGGTTGTGGGTGGCCGTGTCCAGCGCGGCCTCGCTCCGGGCGGAGAGGACCAGGAGCTGCGCGGGACGGGAAGCGCCCGAGGCCTCCGCCCTGGGCGCCTCCTCCAGGATGACGTGGGCGTTGGTGCCGCCGAAGCCGAACGAGCTCACCCCCGCGCGCAGCGGCCCCGCGCCCGCCCACTCCGTCAGCTTCGTGTTGACGGTGAAGGGGCTGTTGGCGAAGTCGATTTGAGGGTTGGGCTGGGTGAAGTTCAGCATGGGCGGCAGCTTGCGGTGCTGGAGCGACAGCACCGTCTTGATGAAGCCCGCCATGCCCGCGGCCACGTCCAGGTGGCCCACGTTGCCCTTGGCCGTGCCGAGCCGGCAGAAGCCCTTCTTGTCGGTGCTGGCCCGCCACGCGTTGTTCAGCGCGAGGATTTCAATCGGGTCTCCCAGCGACGTGCCGGTGCCGTGGGCCTCCAGGTAGCTGATGGCGTCCGCGTCCAGGCCGGCGCACGCCAGCGCTTCCAGGAGCACCTCCGTCTGGCCCTCCACGCCAGGCGCGGTGAAGGACGCCTTGTTCGCGCCGTCGTTGTTCACCGCCGAGCCGCGCACCACGGCCAGCACGTGGTCGCCGTCCGCCAGCGCGTCTTGGAGGCGCTTGAGCACCACCACGCCCGCGCCGCTGCCGAAGACGGTGCCCTCCGCCTTCGCGTCGAAGGGCCGCACGTGGCCGTCCGGTGACAGCATGCTGCCCGGCTCGTAGGTGTAGCCCGCGGGGTGGGGCACGTTGACGGCCGTGGCCGCGGCCAGGGCCATGCGGCACTCGCCCATCAGCAGGCTCTGGCAGGCCAGGTGGATGGCCACCAGCGAGGTGGAGCACGCCGTCTGCACCATGGTGCTGGGGCCGGTGAGGTTGAGCTTGTACGAGACGCGCGTGGCCAGCGACGACACGTCGTTGCCCAGCTCCACCAGCAGCCTGTCCTGAGGCTGGAGCGCCGCGCGGTGGGCCAGCAGGTGGAACAGGTACGTGCTGGTGCGGGTGCCGGCGAAGACGGAGATGCGGTCGCCCGGGTGCTTGTCCGGGTCATAGCCCGCGTGCTCCAGCGCCTCCCACGCGCACTCCAGCAGCAGGCGCTGCTGCGGGTCCATCACCCGCGCCTCCAGCGGCGTGTAGCCGAAGAGGCCCGCGTCGAAGCGCTCGATGCCGTCCAGCACCGGGGCGGCCTTCACGTAGCGGCCGGAGCCCAGCTCCTCGGCCGTGACTCCCGCGGCGCGCAGTTCGTCGTCGGTGAGCGGGACGATGGACTCCACCCCCGCGCACAGGTTCTTCCAGAACTGCTCCACGTCCTTCGCGCCAGGGAAGCGCCCGGACATGCCGATGACGGCAATGGCCAGTCCTTCGTAGCTCTCGGTCTCGTTGTTGTCGGACATGATGATTTCTCGTGGGGGGTGTGGGACGGCGGTGCGCGCGTTCGCGCTGCTACCGCTGCCTGCGGTGGAGCCACTGGTTGCGGCGGCCCAGCTCTTCCTTGCGCTTCGCCAGCTTCTCCGCGCGCTCGCGGGCCGCGGCGTCGCCCTCGCCCAGCAGCTCCGCGAGTGCGCGTGCCGTGGGGCGCTGGTACAGGGTGGCGGCGGGCACCTCCGCCTGCAGGGCCTGCCGGAGCTGCGCCGAGGCCTGGACGGCGAGGAGCGAGTCGGCGCCCAGCTCGAAGAAGTTGTCGTCGATGCCGATGGGCTCGATGCCCAGCACCCCTTGCAGCACGGTGGTGAGGGTGCGCTCCAGCTCATTGCGCGGCGCCACGTAGGCGGAGGGCAGGGCGGGGCGCGGGTGGCTCTTGCGCGCGGTGCCAGGGGCCGGGCCGGCCTGGGCGGCGGAGCGCACCGACTGCCGGCGTCGCGCGGCGAGGTCCGCCGTGCAGACGGCGATGGGGCCGCCCGAGGCACCCGAGAGGATGCGGCGCGTGGCGTCCACGCCCTCGGCGGGGCTGAGCGCGAACTTCGCCAGCGCGCCCAGGGCGGAGGCGTCGTCCAGCTTCCACGCGTCCCAGCCCACGCTGTGCCAGGGCACGGTGCCCGCGTCGGAGCGGGCCTCCGCGAGCGCGTCCATGTACGCGCTGGCCGCCGCGTGCGCCGCCTGCCCCAGGCCGCCCAGCACCGAGGACAGCGAGGACATGAGCAGCACGAAGTCCGGCCCGTCCACCGGGAGCGCGGCGGCCAGGGCCCGCAGGCTGGCGAGCCCGGGCTCGAGGTGCGCGGCGCGCTGCTCGGGGCCCAGGTCCTGGAGGGCTCCCAGCATGGCGCCGCGCAGCCCGCCCGCGGCGTGGATGACGCCGTCGAGCCGGCCGAAGCGCTCCACCGCGCGGGCCACGGCGTCCTTCAGGTGCTCCACGTGGGTGGCGTCCACCGCGAGCACGAGCACCTCGGCCCCGGCGGCCTCCAGCGCCCGGGCGGCCTCCACCTTGCGGTGCGTGGCGTCCCGCGGCTCGTGGGTGGCCAGCCACTGCTCCCACTGCTCACGGGGCGGGAAGTCCGGGCCTTCCACCAGCGTGAGGCGTGCGCGGAACGTGCGCGCCAGCTCCGTGGCCAGCACGTGGCCGGGGCCCTCCAGGCCGTCCGTGACGAGGTACACGCCCCGCTCGCGCAGCGGCCGGCTGGAGGCGGCGTCCTCTTCCAGCCGCAGCGACTCGAAGGTCCGCACCCAGCGCTGGCGCCCGCGCCAGGCGACCAGCGGCTCCGGCGCGCCCGTGAAGAGCTCCGCGAGCAGGTGCTCCGCCACGGTGGCGGCCTCGGCGCCAGGGCCGGGCGGAGTCACGTCCACCAGCCGGCAGGTGAGGTGCGGGTGCTCCTGGGGGAGGACGCGGCAGGGGCCCAGCATCGCCGCCACCTCGGGCAGCAGGACATCCGCGCGCTCCACCTTCGCGGCGCCGCTGGCCACCACGCACAGGTGCCGGAGCTCCGTGGGGCTCCGGGCGCCCAGGGCCTGCGCGAGCGACAGGAGGCCGTGCAGGCCGGTGTCCGGCGCCTGCGCGCGCGGCACGTTCTCCGCCGTCACGCCCCACAGGTGCACCACGCCGCCCGCCGTGTGGCCCTGCTGCTGGAGCGCGTCCAGCAGCGCGGCGTAGTCCTCGCGCCGCTGCGGGTCCACGGTGAAGGAACCGTCATTCCGCTGGCTGAACTCCGTGCCGGGGACCACGCGGGCCACGGTGTGTCCCGCCGCCACCAGCCGGGCGGCCAGCGCCTCACCCACGCCCGCCTCGTCCGCGAGCACCAGCCAGCTTCGCACGCTGGCCAGGGGCCCGGAGGCGGCGGCCGCGCGCGGCAGCGGCGCGCGCTTCCACGAAGGCACGTAGAACCAGTCCGCCGCGTCCGCCTGCTTCTCGGGCGCGGTGGTGGTGGCGCTCGCCGCCGGACGGGCCGCGCCGAGCGCGCCACCGGGCCGGGCGTCAATCCAGTACCGCTGCCGCTCGAACGGGTAGGTGGGCAGCGGCAGCCGGCGCCGCTGCTCCTTCTTGGCGAAGCCCGCCCAGTCCGGGTGGACGCCGCCCAGCCACAGCCGACCCAGCGCGGTGAGGAGCACCGTCACGTCGTCGGCGTTCGTCTCACGCGGGTGCCGGGTGCAGGAGAGGGCGATGCGCGCCTCGGCGTCCGGCTGCCGCCGTGCCAGCGAGGTGAGCGTCGTGCCGGGGCCTACCTCCAGCAGCGCTGTCGCGGGCTGCTGCGCGAGCGTGCGCAGCCCCTCGTCGAAGCGCACCGCCTGCCGGAGGTGCCGGGCCCAGTACTCGGGGTCCGTGGCCTGCGCCGGCTCAATCCACGTGCCGGTGACGTTGGAGAGGAAGGGCAGCTTCGGCGCGCTGCGCTTCACGGCGCGCACCGCGTCCAGGAAGGCCGGGAGGATGGGGTCCATCATCGCGGAGTGGAACGCGTGTGACGTGTGCAGCCTCGCGACGCCCACGCCCAGCGCCTCCAGCTTCGCCTGGAGCGCCGCCACGGCTTCCTCGGGCCCCGCAACCACGGTGAGGCCCGGGCCGTTGACGGCGGCCAGGGACAGCTCCGGCGTGAGGTGCGCCCGCAGCCCGGACTCCGGGAGCGGCACGCTCAGCATGGCCCCGGCGGGGAGCGACTGCATGAGCTGCCCGCGCTTCGCCACCAGCGCGAGCGCGTCCTTCAGCTCGAAGACGCCGGCGAGGCACGCGGCGACGTACTCGCCCACGCTGTGGCCCAGCATGGCCCGGGGCTTCACGCCCCAGGACATCCACAGCCGCGCCAGCGCGTACTCCACCGCGAAGAGGGCCGGCTGGGTGAGGGCCGTCTGCCCCAGCTTGCGCGCCGCTTCCTCCGCCCCCGCGGCGTCCGGGTAGAGCACCGCGCGCAAGTCCAGCCCCAGGTGCGGGAGCAGGTGCAGGGCGCACGCATCCAGGTGCTCGCGGAAGACGGGCTCGGCGTCGTACAGCCCGCGCGCCATGCCCACGTACTGCGAGCCCTGGCCCGGGAAGAGGAAGGCCACCGGCCGGTCCTGCACCTGGGGCGCGTCCGTGAGGCAGCGCGGCGTCCCCTCTGCCTCCAGCGCGGCGAGCGCGTCGTCGTGGTCCGTGCACACCAGCACGCGGCGGTGCGACATGGGCTGCCGGCCCACCTGGAGCGTGTACGCCACGTCCGCCAGGGACTGCCCGGGGTGCGCCTTCAAGTGTCCGGCCAGCCGCTGCGTGGCGGCGTCCAGCGCGGTGGCGGAGCGGGCCGACAGCACCAGCACCTGCGCCTTTCGCGACGGGCCGGAGGGGGGCAGGACGGGCGCTTCCTGGAGGACGACGTGCGCGTTGGTGCCGCCCACGCCGAAGGAGCTGACCCCCGCGCGGCGCGGGTGCTTCGGGTGCGCCGGCCAGGGCTCCAGCTTCGCGTTGACGTAGAAGGGGCTGCTGTCGAAGTCGATTTCCGGGCTGGGCTGCTCGAAGTGGAGGGTGGGCGGCAGCTCGCGGTGCTCCAGCGAGAGCACGGCCTTGATGAGACTCGAGACGCCGGCCGCGTTCGCCAGGTGGCCGATGTTCGTCTTCACCGAGCCGATGGGAATCCTGCGCGGCGGTGTTGCGGCCGGGGTGGCCGGGGCCTTGCGGGGGCGGAAGGCCTTGGTGAGCGCGCGCACCTCGATGGGGTCTCCCATCTTCGTGCCCGTGCCGTGGGCCTCCACGTAGCCGATGCTCTCCGGCTCCACGCCAGCGGCGCCCAGGGCCTCGCTGATGACGGCGGCCTGGCCCTCCACGCCCGGCGCGGTGTAGCCGACCTTCACCGCGCCATCGTTGTTGATGGCGGAGCCCTTGATGACCGCGTGGATGGAGTCGCCGTCCTCCAGCGCGTCCGCGAGGCGCTTGAGCACCACCACGCCCGCGCCGCTGCCGAACACCGTGCCGTCCGCCTTCGCGTCGAAGGCGCGGCAGTGCCCGTCCGGCGAGACGATGCCGCCGGGCAGGTAGCGGTAGCCCTCCGGGTGCTTCACGTGCACGGAGACGCCGCCGGCCAGCGCGACGTCACACTCCTCGTTGAGCAGGCTCTGGCAGGCGACATGCGTGGCCACCAGGGAGGTGGAGCAGGCGCTGAGGATGGAGTAGCCGGGCCCGCGCAGGTTGAGCTTGTACGCGACACGGGTGGTCAGGAAGTCGCCCCCGTTGGCCACGTCAATCTGCACCTGGTCCAGCATGCTGAGCTGGTCCGCGTTGGGCACCAGGTTGTGCAGCAGGTACGTGTTCGTCGGCGCGCCGCCGAAGACGCCGATGGCGCCCTTGAAGTCTCCGGAGCTCCCGGGCGCGTAGCCCGCGTGCTCCAGCGCCTCCCAGCAGCACTCCAGGAAGACGCGGTGCTGCGGGTCCATCAGCTCCGCCTCTCGGGGCGTGTAGCCGAAGAAGCCCGCGTCGAAGAGCTCCATGCCCTCCAGCGCCGCGGTCGCCTTCACCCACGACGCGTCCTGGCGCAGGGCCGCGTCCAGGCCCAGCGCGTCCAGCTCCGCGTCCGCCAGGGGGCGGATGGACTCCACGCCCTCGCGCAGGTTGCGCCAGAAGGTGTCGAGGTCGGGCGCTCCGGGGAAGCGTCCCGTCATGCCGATGATGGCGATGTCCTGCTCGTCGGCGGCGATGTCGGAGGGCATGGCGACTTCCTGAGGGGGGACAGCGGGTTCCGCGGGGGGACGGCTCAGTTGCTACGGCTCAGCTCTCTTCTTCGGAGGTGTCGTCGGACGCCCCGCCCTGGCGCGCGGCCCGGCGGGCGCGACGGCGCGCACCCCGGTCCAGGCTGGCGTCCTCGTCCTCGGCGGGCGCCGCGTCGGGCGGCAGGGTGGCGGCCTTGATGAGCTTCGCCAGCGCCTGCACCGTGGGGCCCTCGTAGAGGCTGACGGCGGGGATGGAGACCTGGAACTGCTCGCGCACCCGGGCGATGAGCTTGATGCCCACCAGCGAGTTGCCGCCCAGCTCGAAGAAGCTGTCGTGGACGCCCACCTGGGAGATGCCCAGCGTGGACTCCCACAGGCGCGCAATCGACTCCTCCAGCGCGTCGCGGGGCGCCACGTACGGGTTCTGCAGCGTGGGGCGCGGGGTGCGGTCCGCCGCTCCGGCGTCCACCTGCACCATCGCGGCGCGGGCGCCTTCCGGCTTCGCCTGCTCCTGCTCCGGACGCGTCCAGCGCGCGGCGCGGGCGGACAGGGAGCTGGTGGCCACGGCCACCTGGCCCACCACGCCCAGCCCGAGCAGGTGCTCGAAGGCGCGGGCGCCCTCGTCCGCGGAGATGGCCAGCGCGCCGAACGGGGTGGTCGCCGCCAGCGGCGAGGCCGAGCCCTCCTCGAAGCGCCACGCGTCCCAGCCCACGCTCGTCCACGGCACCGGCGACTGCTGCGTGTGCCTCGCGGCGAACGCGTCCATGAAGCCCGTGGCCGCCGTGTACGAGGCCAGCCCCAGGCCGCCCAGCACCGCCGCCAGCGACGAGGCCAGGTGGCAGAAGTCGAGCTGCCGGCCCGCCAGCGCCTCCTCCAGCGCGTACAGGCCCTGGATGCGGCTCTGGAAGTGGTGGCGCACGTCCTCCGGGCGCGTGTCGGGGATGACGCGGAAGAGCGCCGGGTCCACGTCACCCGCCGCGTACACCACGCCGTGCAGCGCGCCGAAGCGCGACACCGCCGCGTCCACGGCCGCGCCGAGCTGCGCGCGGTCCGCCACGTCGGCGGCCACCGTGTGCACCTCGGAGCCCAGCGCCTCCAGCTCCCGCACCTTGTGGATGCGGCGGCTGATGGCGTCCGTGGCTCCGTGCGACGTCAGCCAGTCGTCCCAGCCGGAGCGCTCGGGCAGGGCGGTGCGGCCGGCGAGGACGAGCTTCGCCTTCACCTTCCGGGCGATGGCCCGTGCGTGCGCGGTGCCCAGGGTTCCGAAGCCGCCCAGCAGCAGGTACACGCCGCCCTCGCGCAGGGGCGTGGACTCCGGGCGGTGCGCGTCCTGGGGCACGGGCTCGAAGGCCTGCACGTGGCGCTGGCCGCCCCGGTACGCGACGGCGGCCTCCGCGCGGGAGGCGGCGGCGCACTCGGCGAGCAGCGCGTCCGCCAGCGCGGCCTCCTGCCAGCTCCCCGCCAGCGGGAGGACGACGTCCACCGAGCGGCAGGCGAGGTGCGGATACTCCTGGGGGATGACGCGGCAGGGGCCCAGCACCGTGGCCCACTCCGGACGGGGCAGCTCGTCCGCGAGCGCCTGCATGCGGTGGGTGACGGCCACCAGCGACACGGGCGCCGCGCCATCGCGACGGCCGAGCGCCTGCGCCAGGAACAGGAGGCTGGAGAAGCCCCGCTCCAGCGCCAGGTCGAGCATCGCCGCGCCGGAGGACTCCTCCGGCACCGCGCCCCAGAGGTGGAGGATGCGGTCCGGCGCGAAGCCGTCCGCGGTGAGGGACTCCAGCAGCGACGCGTAGCCCGCGGCGTCGCGAGGGTCCACCGTCCACTGGCGCGAGGCGACCTGCGCGGTGCGCGGGCCCGGCGTGAAGAGGATGACCTCCTGGCCCGCCTCGGCGAGCCGCTTCGCCACCCGGGCGCCCAGGCTGTCCTCGGTGCCCGGCGTGAAGAGCCACCAGCAGGACTTCGTTCGCGCCCACGGGCCCGAGGCCAGCGGCACCGTGCGCTTCCACGTGGGGAGGTAGAACCAGCGCGAGACGTCCTGCTTCGGGTCCGCTCCGGCGGTGGCGTCGGCGAGGGCCCGGCCCGCGTCGGGCGAGGGCTTCTTCGGCTCCACCCAGAACTTCTGGCGCTCGAAGGGCGCGGTGGGCAGGGGGATGCGGCGGCGGCGCTCACCGTCGAGGAAGGCGTCCCAGTCCGCCTCCACGCCCGCCAGCCACAGCCGGCCCAGGGCGCCGAGGAGGACCTCCATGTCCGGCTGCGACTCCTTCGGGTGGCGCAGCGAGGTGATGAAGGCGTGCCGCGCGCCCTTCGCCGGGTGCTGGCGCGACAGCGTGGCCAGCGTGTTGCCGGGGCCCACCTCCAGGAGGATGGCGTCCGCGTCCTTCAGCAATTCGCCCACGCCGTCCGCGAAGCGCACCGCGCCGCGCAGGTGCTTCGCCCAGTAGTCCGGGCTGGTGGCCTCCTCGGTGGTAATCCACTTGCCGGTGACGTTGGACAGGTACGGCACCTGGGGCGCGTGGCGCTTCACCTTCCGCACCGCGTCGCGGAAGGCGTCCAGGATGGGGTCCATCATCGCCGAGTGGAACGCGTGCGACGTGTGCAGCGGCGTGGTGGGCACCTTCCGGAAGGCGAGCTGCTCTTCGAAGGAGGACACCGCCGCCGCCGGCCCCGCCACCACGCAGGTGGTGGGGCTGTTCACCGAGGCAATCGACAGCTCCGGGGGCAGCAGGCCCGCCACCTCGGACTCGGGCAGGGACACGGCCAGCATGGCGCCCGCGGGCATGCCCTGCATCAGCCGGCCGCGCGCGGCCACCAGCGCCAGCGCGTCGTCCAGCGAGAAGACGCCCGCGAGGCAGGCCGCGACGTACTCGCCGATGCTGTGGCCCAGCATGGCGCGCGGCTTCACGCCCCAGGACATCCACAGCTTCGCCAGCGCGTACTCGACGACGAAGAGGGCCGGCTGGGTGAGGGCCGTCTGCTTCAGGCGCTCCGTCGCGGCCTCCCGCTGCGCCGCGGGCGGGTACAGCACCGTGCGCAAATCCAGGCCCAGGTGCGGCTGCAGCTTCTCCGCGCACGCGTCCACGTCGGCGCGGAAGGAGGCCTCCGTCTCGTAGAGCTGCCGGCCCATGTCCACGTACTGCGAGCCCTGGCCGGAGAAGAGGAACATCACCGGGCGGCCCGAGGACTCCTGCGCGCCGGTGAGGACGCGCTGCGGCTCGCGCGAGGCCAGCGCCTCCACCGCGTCCGCCACCGTGCGGCACACCACCGCGCGCCGCTTGCCGAAGCGCTTGCGGCCCACCTGGAGCGTGAAGGCCACGTCCGCCAGGGACGCCTCCGGGTTGTCGCGCAGGTGCGAGACGAGCCGGTCCGTCGCCAGCTCCAGCGCGGTGTCCGTGCGGGCCGACAGCAGCAGCAGCTGCGCGGGCCGGCGCGGCGCGTCCGTGGGGGCCAGCGGCGGGGCCTCTTCCAGGATGGCGTGGGCGTTGGTGCCGCCCATGCCCAGCGAGCAGACGCCCGCGCGCCGGGGCGTGGGGCCCTCCGGCCAGTCGCGCAGCTCCGTATTCACGAAGAAGGGGCTGTTGGCGAAGTCGATGGACGGGTTGGGCGTGTCGTAGTTGAGGCTGGGCACCAGCTTCTTGTGGTGCAGCGACAGCGCCGTCTTCATGAAGCCCACCGCGCCCGCCGCCGAGTCCAGGTGGCCGAGGTTCGTCTTCGCCGAGCCCAGCGCGCAGAACTGCTTTGCGTCCGTGCCCTGGCGGAAGGCCTGCGTCAGCGCCGCGACTTCAATCGGGTCTCCCATCTGCGTGGCGGTGCCGTGCGCCTCCACGTAGCTGATGGAGTCCGGCGTCACGCCCGCCACCGCCTGCGCGAGGGCAATCGCCTCGGCATGACCCTCCACGCTGGGGGCCATGTAGCTGACCTTGTTGGAGCCGTCGTTGTTGCACGCCGAGCCCTTCACCACCGCGTAGATGGTGTCGCCGTCGCGCACCGCATCGTCCAGGCGCTTGAGCATGAGGACGGCCGCGCCGTGGCCGGCGACGAAGCCCTGGGCCTTGGCGTCGAAGGTGTGGCAGTGCCCGTCCGGCGCCGTGGTGCCGCCCTCGTAGTAGAGGTAGCCCGCCTTCTCCGGGAAGTGGATGGAGACGCCGCCCGCCAGCGCCGCGTCACACTCGTACGCCAGCAGGCTCTGGCAGGCGAAGTGGATGCAGGTGAGCGAGGTGGACGAGGAGGACTGCACCGTGACGGCCGGGCCCTTGAGGTCGAGCCGGTACGCCACCTCCGTGGTGAGGCTGTCCTTGTCGTTGCCGATGGACGCCTGGAGGCTCTCCAGCGACGCCACGTGGGCCAGGTGCGCGTAGATGTTGTTGAGCAGGTACGTGTTCATGCTCATGCCGCCGAACACGCCCACGCGGCCGGGCTGCCGCTCGGGGCTGTAGCCCGCGCCCTCGAAGGCCTCCCACGCGCACTCCAGGAAGACGCGGTGCTGCGGGTCCATCAGCGCCGCCTCGCGGGGGTTGAGCCCGAAGAAGGCCGCGTCGAACATCTCCGCGTCGCCGAGGACGCCGCCCGCCTTCACATAGTTGGGCGCCCGCACCAGCGCCGGGTCGATGCCCTCGGCGATGAGCTCCTCTTCGGTGAAGAAGGAGATGCTCTCCACGCCGCCGCTGAGGTTCTTCCAGAACTCCGCCACCGTCTTCGCGCCCGGAAGCCGGGCCCCCATGCCGATGACGGCGATGCCTTCCAGCCCGCCGCCCGCTGTCTCAGTCTCGGTGCTCATGAAGCCGTCCCTGCTGTGGCCGCCCCGAGCGGCCTGGAAGTCATCGTCCTGATGCGCTACTTGCCGCGAGGCCCGCGTCCCCGCGCGGCCTGCTGCCGCCGGCCCATGGCCGCCCTGCGCCGCTCCGCCTCGTCCTTGATGGACCGGGCCTGCTCCTTCGCGGCCACGGAGTCCTCCCCAGATGCGTCCCCGGAGCCGGCTCCGCCGCTGCCCAGGTGTCGGGCCAGCGCGCTGACGGTGGTGAGCTTGAAGAGGTCCACCAGCGTGAGGTTCGCCCCCAGCTCGTCGCGCAGGCGGCGGTGCGCCTGGGCGATGAGCATGGAGTTGCCGCCCAGCTCGAAGAAGTTGTCGTGCAGGCCCACGTCGCTCACCTTGAGCACTTCCTGCCAGACGGTGGCGATGCGCCGCTCCAGCTCGCTCTGCGGCGGGGCGTAGGCGGCGGCCAGGGTGGGGCGCTCGCCCTCCGGCACCGGCAGGGCGCGCGTGTCCACCTTGCCGTTGGGCGACAGCGGCAGCGCCGGCAGCACCAGGAAGGCGGACGGCACCATGTACGGCGGCAGCGACTCCGCGAGGAAGCCGTGCAAGTCACCGTGGGTGGGCGCGGGCTCGGAGAGCACCACGTAGGCCACGAGGCGCCGGTCACCCGGGTTGTCCTCGCGCGCCATGACGCAGGCGTCGCGCACGGCCGGGTGGCGGCGGACGGCGGCCTCCACTTCGCCCAGCTCGATGCGGAAGCCGCGAAGCTTCACCTGGTTGTCCGCGCGGTGCAGGTACTCCAGCACGCCGTCCGGCAGCCACCGGGCCACGTCGCCGGTGCGGTACATGCGCTCGCCGGGACGAAAGGGGTTGGCCACGAAGCGCTCCGCCGTCAGCTCCGGCTGGCGCCAGTAGCCGCGCGCCACGCCCAGGCCGCCCACGTACAGCTCGCCCGCACAGCCCACGGGCAGCGGCTGGCGCCGCGCGTCCAGCACGTACACGTCCGTGTTGATGATGGGACGGCCAATGGGCATCCACGCGCGCCCCTTCAGGTCCTCGGGGCGCAGGGGGTGGTACGTGCTGCACACCGTGGTCTCCGTCAGGCCGTAGCCGTTGACCACCAGGGTGGTGCCCAGCAGCGCCTCCACGTCGCCGGCCACCAGCGCCTCACCGCCGCTGAGCACCAGCCGCACCGAGGGCAGCGTGTCCTTGCGCGCGTTGAGCCCGGCGATGACCGCGGGCACGGTGCTGACGATGCTGACCTCGTGCCGGGCGATGAGTCCGAGCAGCAGCTCCGCGTCCAGCACCTCCTCCTCGGTGGGCAGGACGAGCGCCGCGCCGGTGCACAGCGACGGGAGCACCTCGCCCACGAAGCTGGCGGAGGCCACGGACGTGAGCGGCAGCACCCTGTCTTTGGCGCCCGGCGCGTAGGACTCCACGAACGAGCGGACCAGGTTGGCCAGCCCGCCGTGCTCCATCATCACCCCCTTGGGCTGGCCCGTGGAGCCGGACGTGTACACGAGGCACGCCAGGTCTTCCGCGCGCACCGCCACCGGCTCGGGCGGAGTCACGGACGCCGCCGCGCCCCAGTCCAGCTCGCGGTCCAGGCTGACCACCCGCACCCGCTCGGTGCGCACGTGCGCGGCGAGCGGCGCGTGCAGGCGGGACTGGGTGAGCAGCAGCGGGACGCCCGCGTCGTCGAGGAGGAAGGTCAGCCGCTCCACCGGGTACGCCGGGTCGAGGGGCACGTAGGCCGCGCCCGTGGAGAGCACGCCCAGCACCGCGGCCACCATCTCCACCGAGCGCTCCAGGTGCAGGCCCACCACCCGGCCCGGCCCCACCCCCTGCTGGCGCAGCCACGCGGCGAGGAAGCCGGCGCGCTGGTGCAGCTCGCGGTAGGTGAGCCGCTCGTCGCGGAACATGACGGCGGCGGCGTCCGGCGTGCGCGCGGCCTGCGCGGCGAAGAGGGCCGGCAGCAGCGCGCCGTCCAGCGGCACGCGGGGCCCGGACTGCATGGCGACCAGCTGCTGGCGCTCCGCGGGCGGGAGCAGCGGCAGGTCCGCCAGCGCGCGGCGCGGGTCCGCCACGAGGCCGGCGAGCAGCGTGCGCAGGTGCCCGGCCAGACGGGCGATGGTGCCCGCGTCGAAGAGGTCGGTGTTGTACTCGAAGGAGGCCACCAGCGCGGCGCCGGCCTCGCCCATGGTGAGGGTGAGGTCGAACTGGGCGCCGCCGTGGTCCAGCGGGAGCGACTCCAGGGGGAGCCCGGCCAGCTCGGCGCGCGCGCCCGGCATGTCCAGCGCGAAGGCGGTGAGGCCGCGCTCGTCCAGGCGGGCCGCGCGCTGGTACACGAACATCACCTGGAACAGCGGCGAGCGGCTGTGGTCCCGCCCCGGCTGGAGCCGGTCCACCAGCACGTTGAAGGGCTGGTCCTGGTGCTCCAGCGCCTCCAGCACCGTGCGCCGCGTGGCGGCGAGGTAGTCGGTGAAGGACTGCGCTGCGGTGGGCCGCGTGCGCACCACCAGCGGGTTGACGAAGTAGCCCGCCACGGACGCCAGCTCGGGCCGGTGGCGGCCGGCGCTCACCACGCCCACCGTGAAGTCCTCCTGCCCGGTGTAGCGGTGCAGCAGCACCTGGAAGGCCGCCTGCAACAGCATGTTCAGCGTGGCGCCCTGCTCGCGCGCCAGCGCCTTGAGGGCCGCGGTGAGCGCGGCGTCCAGCGGCTCGGTGTGGACGCGGCCGGCGTAGGTCTGCACGGGCGGCCGGGGCCGGTCCGTGGGCAAATCGAGCACCGGCGGCGGCCCGGCGAGCTGCTCGCGCCAGTAGCGCTCCAGCGCCGCGCCGCGAGGGCTGGCCAGCAGCTCCGCCTGCCAGCGCGCGAAGTCCGCGTAGGTACGCGCGGGCTTCGGCAGCGCGAAGGGCTTCCCGGCGCGCAGGGCGGGGTAGAGCACCTCCAGCTCCTCCGCGAGGACGGCCAGCGTGCCGAAGTCGGTGACGATGTGGTGCATCGCCAGCAGCAGCGCGTGGTCGTCCGGAGCGCGCGAGTACAGGCGCACGCGCAGCAGCGGCCCGGTCTCCAAATCAAACGGACGGCGGGCTTCGGCGGACAGGCGCTCGCGCAGGGCGGCGTCGTCCCAGCCGCGGGCGTCCACCGGCTCGAAGTCCAGCGCAAGCCCCTCATGGATGCGCTGCACCGGGCCGGCCGCCGTCATGGCGAAGGTGGTGCGCAGCGCGGGGTGGCGGGCGACGAGTGTTTCGAACGCGCGCCGCAGGGCGTCCACGTCCAGCGCGGCCTTCACGCGCACGGCGACGGGGACGTGGTACGCGGCGCTGGCGGGCGCGAGCTGGTGCAGGAACCACAGCGCCTGCTGGCCGCCGGACAGCGGCGCGTCACCGGTGCCCTCGTGCGCCGCCACGGCGGGCCCGGAGGCCGGGGCCGGGGGCGCGGCGAGCAGCGCCAGCACGGTGTCCGCCAGCTTCTCCAGCGAGTCGCCCTGGAGGATTCCGCCCAGCGGCACGTCCACGCCGAGGCCCGAGTCGAGCGCGCTCTTGAAGTCGATGGCCATCAGCGAGTCCACGCCGTACGCGTGGAGCGGACTCTTCGGGTCCACCTGGGACGCGGGCAGGCGCAGCACCGCGGCGGCCTGCTCCTGGAGGAACACGGACAGCAGCGCGCGGCGCGCCGCCGGGTCCGTCACCGCCGTCAGCGCCTTCTGGATGAAGCTCGGCTCGCGCGCGGCGGGGGCCGTGCGCTCCGTCGGGGACGGCGGGGCCGTGGGCGCGGCCTGCGTGTCGAGCACGCTCTGGTGCAGGACCTCCAGCCCGCCGGAGAGGAAGTCGGCGCGGGTGGCGAAGCGCTGAATCTTGCCGCTGGACGTCTTGGGCAGGCTGCCGCCCTGGATGAGCACCACCGCGTACACCTGGAGCTCGTGCGCGTCCGAGACGGCCTGACGGATGGAGCGCGAGACGTCCTCCAGGTCCACGCCGCCCGACTCCACGGCGCGGCGGTCCACCTCCTGCACCACCACCAGCCGCTCCTCGCCGTCCTTGTCCACGGAGAAGGCGGCGCCACAGCCCGGCCGCAGCGCCGGGTGGACCGGCTCCACCGTGCGCTCGAGGTCGTGCGGGTAGTGGTTGCGGCCCCGGATGATGATGAGGTCCTTCAGCCGGCCGGTGACGTACAGCTCGCCGCCGTCCAGGAAGCCCAGGTCTCCCGTGCGCAGGAAGCGCGCGTCGTCCCCGGGCACCTTCGCGCCGAAGGCCGCCGCCGTCTGCTCCGGGCGGTTCCAGTAGCCCTGCGCCACGCTGGGGCCGGCCACCCAGACCTCGCCCACCTGTCCCGGCGGCAGCGGCGCCCCCGTCTCCGGGTGGGCGATGACGAGCCGCTGGCCGTCCAGGTTGCGCCCCGAGCCCACCAGCGTCTGCGCGCCCGGGCGCTCCGGGACGGACGGCTCCACGCGGTGGCCCTTCAGCGCGGCGGCGTCCACCGTGCGCAGCACCGGCGCCTCCGCCTTGAGCCCACCGGAGGCGATGAGCGTGCCCTCCGCCAGCCCGTAGCAGGGGTAGAAGGCCTCCATCTTGAAGCCGCACGGGCCGAACACGTCCGCGAAGCGGCGCAGCGTGTGTGGCTGGAGCGGCTCGGCGCCGTTGAAGGCCAGGCTCCACCGGCTCAAGTCGAGCGTGTCGCGCTCCTCCGGCGTCACCTTCCGGGCGCACAAGTCGTAGGCGAAGTTGGGCCCGCCGCTGGTGGTGGCCCCGTAGCGCGAGACGGCCTTCAGCCAGCGCAGCGGGCGCTTGAGGAAGTCCACCGGCGACAGCAGCACCACCGGGAAGCCCCCGTAGAGCGGCTGGAGGATGCCGCCGATGAGGCCCATGTCGTGGTACGGCGGCAGCCAGATGACACCCTGGCTGTCCTTCGAGTGCCCGAAGCACCCGTGGATGAGCGCCGAGTTGTGCATCAGGTTGGCGTGCGAGAGCACCACGCCCTTGGGCGAGGAGGTGGAGCCGGAGGTGTACTGGAGGAAGACGGTGGTGCTGGCGTCCGCGCCCGGGTGCTTCCACGCCTCGCCCATGGCCGTGTCCAGCGTGTCGGTGGCCAGCCAGTGCAGCGCGCGCAGCTCCGGCGCCTGCTCGAAGAGCATCTCCCCCAGGCCGAGGATGAAGTCGGTGGTGAGGGCGATGGTGGCCTGCGCGTCCTGGCAGATGGCCATCAGCCGGGGCAGGGTGCGCCCCAGCCGCATCGGGTCCGGCGGGTAGATGGGCACCGCGATGACGCCCGCGTAGAGGCAGCCGAAGAAGCCGGCGATGTAGTCCAGCCCCGGGGGGTACAGCAGCAGGGCCCGCTGCCCCCGCGCGCCCCGCGCCTGCAACGCCGCGGCGATGGCGCGCGCCTTGCGGTCCAGCTCCCCGTACGACAGGTGCGCCTCTTCCTCCTCGCCATCCACGAGGAAGGTGAAGCCGCGCTGCTCCGGCTGCCGCTCCGCGCGGACGCGAAGCAGCTCCAGCAACGTGTCACAGCGGGGGTCCAGGTCCGAGGGAAGACCGGTGGGCATGACGCCTCCTGAAGATGTATCGCGGTGTCAGCGTCGTGTTTCCCGTGAGGACACGTGCTGCTCGAGGGCCCTGGTGACGGGCCGGTTAAAACAAATGACACAAGCTCAAGGGAGTGACGACGGGTGAAGACTCCGGCTCACTTCGCCGCGCCCACGCGCCGATGCGCCCGTGGGAGGGACTCAGAAGGGGCGCGGAGTGAAGGGCAAGGGGCACGGTGCCGGGCCGTGGAGGGGGGGAGTCCGGGCTGTGGAGTCATGCCTGATGGAGGGGGGGCACGTGACGTCGTGTGCGACGCATCTTCACAGCCCGAACGCAGTCTTGCAAACAGAGCGACCTGGCGTTCGAGGTACCCGTCCCACGAGGGGGGGACGGCCGGGGGGGCAGGCTCTCGCTGACGGGGGGAGGGCCCTCGTTGACGGCGGGGGAGCAGGCATCACCTTTGCGCCAGACAGCTCTCACGAAGGAGTCCGTCCATGGCGAACATTGGCAAGGATGTCGACACGCTCAATTCCTTCCTCCGCGGGGAGATTTCCGCCGTGGAGACGTATCGCAAGGCGCTCGGGCACGTGTCGGATGACCGGGCGCGGGGCGCGCTGGAGGACTGCCAGCATGACCACGAGCACCGCGTGGAGGAGCTGCGCGAGCGCA
The DNA here is from genome assembly GCF_010894435.1 of Pyxidicoccus trucidator. Taxonomy (NCBI): domain Bacteria; kingdom Pseudomonadati; phylum Myxococcota; class Myxococcia; order Myxococcales; family Myxococcaceae; genus Pyxidicoccus; species Pyxidicoccus trucidator. Next base: position 225,962 of record NZ_JAAIXZ010000007.1, read on the forward strand.
TCCGGAAGATGGGGGGCGAGCCCGCGGAGGGCTCGGGCGTCTGGGGCACCTTCGCGAAGGTGGTGCAGGGCGGCGCGGACGCGCTCGGCGAGAAGGCCGCCATCCTGGCCCTGGAGGAAGGTGAGGACCACGGGCTCCACGACTACCAACGGGACGCGGACCAGGTGCACGGCGACGCCCGCCGCTTCGTGAAGATGGAGCTGCTGCCCGCCCAGAAGCGGACCCATGAGCGGATGAGCCGCCTCAAGCGCACCCTGCACTGAGGGACGACCTGCCACGTCGGGTGGTGCCCCCTCCGGGCTCCCTCGCACGGAGGGGGACGGTCGTCCCCTCTCCCGGCCCCGGGCTCGGGTGAGCCCGGGGCCGGCGTTGAATGCGGCGCCGCACGGTGCGTCAGGACTCCACACGTCCCCCGCCGCCGAGGCGTGTCCCAGGGGCTCCGCCCCTTCCAGGCCGCCCGGGGACTCGGGTGGGTCTGGAGGTTGTGGGGGCGGCATGCGATAAACCGAGGTCCCCCAGGTGAGCTCCGGGAGGCGACACATGTGGCTGGGCAGCGGTTCATCGGAACGTGATTCGAGCTCCGGGACTGAGACCGCCAGCACGCCCTCACGGGCCGAGCTCGCGCAGTCGCCCGTGCTCGCGTCGTCGTCCGTGGACACCAGCCACGCGGGCGCCCTCAGCACCGGCTGCGAGGGGCTGTTCCGCTCCACCGAGCGCGCCCTGGACTGGGCGTGGCGCCTGTTGCAGCTGACGAAGAGCGGCTCCGAGGCGGGCCCCCTGGTGGGCGCGGCCCGGACGTGCGCGCTCGACTTCCTCGACCGCGTCCCCCCGCATGTGCGCCGCGGCGTCGCGGAGCTGCTGGGCTACAGCAACCTGTGGCAGGCCGTCTGCACCCGCCTGGGCCGCCCCGTGGCCCGCTCCCACGAGGAGCTGATGCACGAGGTGGGCGCGGACCTCCAGCTGCTGCTGCGCGGCGCGCAGGCCCGTCTGGGCACCGCCGCCGCCCTGGAGCAGGGCCTGCTGGTCCACGTGGGCCGGCTGCGCGAGTCGCGCGGCGCAGAGCCCGGCGCGCCCCTGGAGCTGCGGGCCGCGCTGGATGCCTTCACCCACGCCGTGTCCGAGGTCATGGCCGCGGCCAGCGCCTACCGCCGCGCCTGGGAGTCCGCCGAGGCCGAGCTGTCCGAGTGGGCCGCGTGGCTCGGCGCCGGAGACCCGGGCTTCTGCACCTGGCTGGCCGAGCACCTCTCCGGCACCGTCTTCGCCTGGCGCCAGGCCCACGCCGCCGTGCGCCTGCTGCGAGAGCTGGGCGCGCTGGCCGGACAGCCGTAGCGGCGGGCGGCCCCGGTCGGCTCACGCCTCCACGAGGATGCGGTGGCGGTACAGCTCCAGCAGCACGTCCTCGGACAGGTCCGCCTGCTTGGCGTCCCGGAGGTGCTGGCGCACCGCCTCCACGGGCTGGCGGCCGGTGAACTCCACCAGCAGGCCGTAGGCCTCGCCGGGCAGGGCCACCGCGTCGTACTCGTTGTACGCACCCAGCGCGACGCTGCCGTCCGGCATCCACTGCACCGTGGCGTCCGCGTTGAACTTGAGCGTGCGCGGCAGCTTCGGCGACACGGCGGTGTCGTGGAGCTTCTCCAGCGTCTTCAGCTCAATGGTGCCGTCCAGGCCGAGCAGCTTCTCCAGCCCGTCCCCGGGCAGCTCGCGCACGAGCTTGAAGCAGGCGCGGTAGTAGTCCGCCTCGCGGCCCGCGTACTCCTTCCACAGCTCCGCGTACGCCTTCGCGGGCGGCGCGGTGTCGTCCAGGTCCTCCACGCTGAGCGGGACGGCCTGCGTCTCCGCGCGGTCTCTCCCGGACAGCACGTAGTCCGGCAGCAGCTGGAGCGCCGTCCAGCGCGAGAGCTGGATTTCCGCCAGCGTGAGGTACGTCTTCATCGACATGTAGAACTTGCGGCCGTCCGCGCCCGCCACGTACTTGCAGAAGAAGGTGGAGCAGACCGCCTCGCGGTAGGGCCAGATGGTGCAGCCGCCCGTCTCCACCGCGAAGTAGGGACAGCGCAGCGACGCGGCCCGGCCGAAGAACTGGTGCCCGTTCTTGTAGAGGAAGTGGAACTTCGCCGGAGGCCGCACCCACTGCGGCGTCACGCCGATGCGGCTGGCGAGCTTCTCCTCCATGCGGCGCCGGCCCTCGGCCAGCTCCGGGCGCGTGTCGGAGAGCAGCGCCCCCACCAGGTAGTTGGGCAGGCGCGGCGAGTACGTGCAGCACTTGGTGTCCGGGCGGAAGAAGCGGCTCACCCCGTCCACGGAGTCCACGGCGCCCCGCGCGTTGTCCTTGCACATGGCGCAGTTCGAGCAGGTGGCCTTGGTCTCCTCGGGGACGTCCTGACGGAAGAAGTCGGGGAGGAGGTCCCGGTAGAGGGCGGGGAGGGTGTCGAGGAGGCGGGGCATGGGGGGAGGGTCAGCGCGTCGAGGCGTCGTCCCACTGGACGCGGTAGGTGCAGGAGTCGGGGCCGTGGCGGGTGCAGGTGAGGGTGAGCCCCTGCACGCCGATGCGGCGGAGGCCCTCCTCGAGCACGCCCTCGACGAAGCCCTCGGTGACCTCGGGCTCGTTGAACCAGAGGTCCGCGGCGGAGGGGCCCACCACCGTGAGGCGCGTCTCGGTGAAGTTGTTGCCGCTGCGGAAGTTGTGCGTCATCCGGCCCAGGGAGCGCATGGGGCCGAGCACCCGCGCCATGGCCAGCACGGCCGCGCCCATCAGCGTCTGGGCGTAGCCCTCAATCATCCGCCGGGCGAGCCGGCGGCGCGCCTCGACCAGGGGCACTTCCGGGTGGAGCGCGCGGCCCACCTCGTCCAGACAGCGGACCCAGACACCGTGGGGATAGGCGGCGAGCAGCGGCGCGTCCAGGTCCATGCCGAGCTCCTTGAGCCGCGCGCGGAGCTCCGGAAGCAGGTCGCCGTCGAGCGTCCTGCGGTACAGGCTGTCCACCGTGTTGCCGAAGATGACGCGCTCGTTGCTCATGGGGGGCGCATTCTTCCCAGACCCCACCTCGCGAGGCCAGTTCCCTGGTGCTGCCGTGTCAGGTGGGTGGACTGTGCGGGGCACGCCCCGGTTCTTGGGGGGAGGGGGGAGGCGGTGCTGGGGCCGGGTCGGACGCGGGTGGTGCGTCGGGAGCGGGAATGGGTGCGGGTGGGGTGGCCGCCGGCTGCGAGGGCTCCACGGTGGGAGGCGGTGTCTGGTCGGGCTGTGGTGGTGGACCAGGGGGAAGCGGCGGGGGCGCGAGGGTGTCCTCCGCGGGCGGCGGCGGTGCCTTCCCGATGACCTCTCCCTGGGGCGTGACGGCGTATTCGTACCAGCCATCGAGGACGCGCACGCTGGGCCCGCCGCATCGGTCGAAGCGTTGGTCGACCAGCACGTAGTACACGCCTGGCGTGGGGCCGGTGAAGACGGCGACATCCAGTCCCTGCTCCGGGCTGGCACAGCCCGAGAACAGGTCTGGATAGGGATTCTGTTTCACCATTTCCCGAACAGCGGCGGCCGCGGCGAGCGCCGTCCCTGCCTCGGTGAAGGGAACGATGTTCTTGCGCGCCGCCCCGGTATCCGGCCACTCGACCTTGCCCTTCCACGTGGCGGAGGGCGCGGTACACCCGCTGAGCAGCATCACCAGCACCGCGTGCAGACACGCCTTGAGCATCTTTCTCTCCTGAAGCATCCGGAGGCGCACCGCGCCTACTCGCTCAGCAGCCGCAGCGGTTGATCGCATTGTGGCGCGCGGTGGGTTCTCAGAGGTGAGCAACGGCCGAGGGTCACCCAGCCGTCCTGGCGGATACTCCATTGTTGGATCTCCCCCGTGGGGAAATAGCGCAGGAAGACGCGCACTCCATCCTGCCGCTCAGCAACCAGGGCCGATGCCATCTCGATGCTCGTCCCTTTGTAGACCGCCGGAGCGGGGTTGCCTGGAATGAGGCGAACCTCCGCCATGGCTACATGGGGTTTGAACGTGTCCGTTGGCCACGCCCTGAGGTCCAGCGAGGAGGGTGGGGCGCCACACGGGTGGTTGTGAATGTACCCCACGACCCAAACCCGGGCGGCCGGGTAGTCGTCGTCCTGAACCTCGGAGTACGGGCGGCAGGACTCATGGTTCCCCCGAGAGGGTTCAGACACCCGCCATGACATCGTGTCGTGGTCTCCCGCGACGTAGACCGTCGCGCAGTACTCCGTGGACAGGCCCGCGATGGGCCGCTTCGACATTGGATCGCACACCCTGGCGCCTGGGCGCTTGAGGAGTGCATCGGCCACGTCCCGAAGCAGGTGGATTGGAATGGAGGCATCCCCGGTGGGCATTTCCACGGCCGGCACTTCCGCCCATGGGCCTCGCGCGATGCTGGCGTCCTGTGCGGTGGTGCCCGCAAGGGGTGGGCTGGCGCAACCCACCAGCACGCAGCTCGCGAGCAGGTGAAGGCGAAACGCGTGCCTCATGGGCCCGCTTCCGAGTGAAGGTGTCCTCGTTCGGTGGATGTCGGCAAGGTTTCTAAAGCTACCAGGGATGCAGATGCACAGTGTTGCCTCGGGCGATGGATGAGGGGCACCGACTGGACAGGGCCCCGGCGCGCGTGCTCGGCTTCCGGGTGAGGTCGACCCTTCACTCCCCCCGAAGTCCGAGGAGGCGCCGCCCCATGCGATTCTTCGAGGTGAACACCGAGGCTCCGCCAGGTGTCGACATGGGCAGCCACCTTCCGCTGCGCTTCACCTGGCGGCCCCTGCTCGGTGACGTGGTCTACGCGCTCCTCCTCGGCACGTGGTTCTGTGTGCTTCCCGCGGCGTACCTGCTGGACCAGGGGCTGACCCTCTCCTTCATCCTGGAGAACTGGTGGTGGGCCCTCCTGTTCGTCCTGGGCGGGACGTTCAGCGTGGTGGCCACCCTGCGGGGCGTCCTGACACGGCTGGAGGTCGAGGTGACGGACTCCCAGGTCCGCCAGCGCGGTGGCGGGACGCTCCGTGACAAGACGTGGAGCGAGCCCCTGGAGCGCTACACCGCCCTGCGCGTCGAACACCGCCACCACCCGGACTGGCTTGGCGCCCGGGACGAGTTCGGCATCCACCTCTGCCATGGCGAGGATGACTCGCGCTCCGTCGTCCTGCACTGGGGGCGCAGCCGGCGCCACTTCCAGGCGCGACTGGCGCGGTACTCGGAGTTGCTGGGCCTGAGCGTCGAAGAAGAGGCGCGCGCCGCACGTCGCCTCGCGGGGTGAGCCAAGCGAGGTGCAGGCGGTGCAGTCCCCTGGAGGTACCTGGGTTATCAGCCCGCTGTCCCATGAAGGTTGCGGCAGGGGGGCAATGGACTACTGCTGCCATTCGCGCAACAACATCCCGTCTACCGGGGCGCCTCAGTGCCGCATGGGGGCCATGGGCACGCGCTCAGCAGGGATCGGCCACCGATTCAAGAACACGCGAGTCCTGGAGACCATCACCAGCGCCGGTTGGAGGTAGCACGCACACAGGCTCTTGGAAGGGCCTCAACGTATCGGTTTGGCGCCTTCGCGTCGGACCGGGAGGGGATGCTGTGTCCTCTCCTCGCTTGAGGGTTTGTCCAGGGGACGTGGATGCTCGCGAAGCAATCCGGGGCCGTGCTGCTGTGGCTGGTGTTTCTCCTGCAACCAGGTCGGGCATTGGCGGAGGTGCCGCGCGCGGAGGTGGGCTCGGACGGTCCTGCCGCTGCCGTGCCGCCGGATGCAGGGGTGAACCCGCCTGCCCTCGGGCCGAGCCCTCGGTGGGGCTACCTGATGCGGCTGGAGGGCGCCACGCTGGCACTGCTGCCTCGGCCGGGCGCGGGCGAAGACGCCGGGTATTTGCAGGTGACGCCCATGTTGGTGGCGGAGCTGGGCGAGGACTTCGGCGTCAATCTGGGCGCGCCGCTGCGGGTACGGCTGTGGGGCGGGGACGGCGGCTGGGTGCGGCGGGAGGGCTGGGACAGCCTCTCGGACTTCGGGCAGGTGGTGCGCGCCCTCAAGCTGGGCTCCGACAACGCGCCGCTGGGGGTCTGGTTGGGCGCGTTGGAGCGCTACAGCCTTCTCTCCGCGCATCTGGTGCGGCGCTACTCCAACCGGGCGAATCCCGACTACCACCCGGCGGGCGCCCTGCTGACGGGCTGGTGGGCGCCCCTGTACGTGGAAGCCTTCACCTCGGACATGCTGGGCGCGCGCCTCATGGGCGCCGAAGTCGAAGTGGACGTGGAGCACGTCCTTTTCGGCCGGCCGAAGCAACGTCAGCACTACACGCTGTCCCTCTCCGCCGTGCATGAGTGGGGCAAGACCGGGGGCGCCTCGCCCGCGATGACGCTGGCGCACCTGGACACCGCGGCGGTGGTGCTGGTGCGCCCGGGCTACGAGCTGCACGTCCTGGCGGGCTGGGGTGGCAGGCCGGGAGACGGCGGCGCCTGGGGCGCGGTGGCGGGCGTGGGCGCGGACTCGCACACGCCCACACGGGTCATGACGCTCCGGCTGGAAGCGCGGCGGCAACACGGCGGCTTCCGTCAAGCCTTCTTCGGTCCGGACTACGAGGTGGGGCGCTTCCTGGCGGCGGGCTCCGCTGTCGTGCCGCTGGCCTTGGCGCCCTTCCCGGACGGTTATTCAGCGTATGGAGAAGCGGCGGTGACCTGGGACGCGGAAGCGTTGGGGGGCGTGCTCCAACGTCACCTGGGTCCGCGCTACCTCGTCTCCGGTGAGGCGCGCTGGCGGTTCGCCGGGAAGCTCTACGCGCTGGCCAGCGGTGGCACGCTGCTGTTTCCGGAGGCCGGCGGCACGCTGCGCCCGGGTGCGTTCGCCTCCTTCGGCCTGGGGGTGGACCATGCCCGCTAAGGCCCTGCTGCTGGGCGTGGTGCTGCTGGCCACCGGCTGCGCCTCGCGGCCTCCGCCCTCCGGCCGTGCGGGCCTGATGATTCCGCGCCAGCTCGCCGCCGCGCCTGGGCTGCAGGACAACGGGCACGGCTCCCCCGCTTCACCACCGACCCACACGGCGACAGGTGAGGAAGCGCGCAGCCGCCACCGCCGGCCCGTGCGCCTGCCCAGCACGGCGGTGCTCACCTTCAGCGCGGAGGAGCGGACGCGGCGGGCGGTGGAGCTGGGCCTGCTTGACGTGGACGCCTTCGAGGCCTTGCTGGTGCGCGCGGGCCTGGAGGACAGGGACACACTGCTCCCGCGAAACGGGCCGCTGACGCCCGAGGACGCGGCGCGGCTGCTGATGCTGCTGGGGCAACGCCCCGTGACGCCAGGCACCTTCCCGCCGCGCATGGCGGCCGGCCACCTCTTGCGCGAGGTGCTGGAGGGCGGTGCATCCTCACGCGGGGAACTCCTGCGCCGGGTGGAGCGCTTCACGCTGGTGGCGGTGCTGCGCCCGGACGGCTGCCTCGCCTGGACTCGTAGTGGGCGCACCCAGCAGCGCGTGGGCCCGGTGGAGTGGAGAGACGGTGCCCTGCGCGCGGGCCCCTTCGAGCTGGGACGCTTCTACTCCGGCCGGGGCGGCGCCTTCCGCGCCCTGGACGCGCGGTTGGGGGCGGCGGACGGAGGCGTGCTGGCGGAGGTGTACGACGACGCGGATTACCTCTCGCGCACGCTGGACGGCGCCGAGGAGGCATTCGTGGGGCTGGCCGTGGCCGTGGGCCAGCTTCTCACCACCCATCCTGCTGACACGTTGGCCGCATTGCGCCAGTTGCCCTCGGGACTGGCCGCCCTGGTGGCTTCCTCGCCGGAGTACCTGGAGCGCTTCCGGTACATGACGGAGGGCGAGCAGGTGAGGGAAGTTTCCCGCCTGCTCACCAACCTGATTGCCACCTGGGGAGCCGCATCAGCCACCACGCGCACGCTCATGGGGGCCCTGGCGGGCGCGGAGGCCACGGTGCCCGCGCTGTCGCTCACGGCTGAAGGCGCACTGGTGCTGGAGCGCGTCGCGGTGCCTGTGGGCCGAGCGGCGGCGGTGCTGGGCGGCGGGCCCGGGGCCGTCGTCATCCTCCACCGCGCCAACACGGCGGCCAAGGCCCCCGCGCCCTCCGGCGGCCCGGGAAAATGGGGACCGGCGAAGGAATCCATGAAGCCACGCTCCCGCGCCTACCAGGAGCAGATTACGGGGCACTCGGCCGATGACGCCTACTGGGTCGGCGGCATGAGCACGAAGGAAGGAGGCGTGAAGTTCGATGGCTTCAAGAACGACGTGCTCCTGGAGGCCAAGGGCCTCGGCTATGCGAAGTTCTTCGAGGGGCTGGAACCCAAGACGTGGTTCCAGAACTCGGGAGCCAAGGCACTCATTGAACAGGCCGACCGTCAGCAGAAGAAAATAAAGGGCATGAAGTTCCGCATCGAGTGGCACGTGGCCGAAGCTGATGCAGCGAGGGCCATTCAGAAGCTATTGAGCGAAGCCAGGATTGGGGAAATCAAGGTCGTCTACACCCCGATGAAGTAAGGAGCGCACAGCGTGAGCGACAAGCCCTACCCGGAAACCTACTACGCGGGTGCCTATTGGGGACCTCGTAAGGAGTCTCCCGAGGCGTGCGCCCAGCGTGCGGCGGACTTCCTCAACCTGTTGGCCCCGGCCGACCCCTTCCTGGCTCACTGGTACAAGCCCGCGAAGTCCCAGAAGGATGCGCGCAAGCACCCGCTCATGCCGCCCGACTTGACCACCCTCACCGAGTTGTTCCGGCGCGGCGTCAACCGCGAGAAGGGAGGACCCGTCTTCGCGGACCTGGGCTTCACGTTCTGGTTCGACAACGGCGGGCCGACTGGTGACTGTGCGGCCCTGCGCATCAAATGCGGTGATTACTGTGGGACCAGCCCGAACTCCTGTGTCCTCAAACTGCCCTGGCGCGGGCCGAACGCCGACCGGGTGCTCACCGCTACCGTACTGGTCCATGCGATGCGCAGCATGGCCCTCGCCTGGGAGCCGGATTGGGCGCTCGCAACGTCGTCTGCATACGAGAACGAGTACCCAGAGCCTGACTCGGCACCTTTCTCTCTCGGCTGGGTGACGTACCTGTCACATCGCTTCGGCAGAGTGCCACCGCTCCCTGCTCCGGTGCGAATCGAGCCGGTGGACGACAAGGGCATGCTCATCGTTCTCACCCCTGAGCGCTTCACGATGACCAACGCGGACCATGTGATGCTGGCGCGGCGCGTGCGCGAACTGTTGGCCAGAGCCGGGCTCATGCCGTCTGTCATCCCTAAGTGACAGCGGAGCCCGACGCCGTTGCGCTCCAGGAGAGAACCACCGAGCCGGGCCGCCACGGGCGCCAGCGGGCTCCAGGCGGGCGCAACCGGCCCGGGCCGCCCTCGCTTTCCATTGACCCGCAGGCCGGCAGGCATGCTCCAGGCGAGCACTGCCGACCCGGGCGCCTCCTCCCGCGCGCTCCGGCTCGCTGGACGCGGATGCCGCTGCGTAACGGCTGGACGCGCTCCCGTCCCCCATGCCGAAGCCGTGAGCCTCGCGGGCCCCTGAGGTCCGGTGTCGCTGGCCCACGCCGCCCTGCTATCTTCGCGCGCCCCGAAGCAGGGGACCGGACACGGCTCACGCAGTCTCGCGTGGACGCGGTCTGGCTCGCGGAGCCGTGGAACGATGACCCCGACTGTCGTTGAACCCGGAGCCAGCCGCTCGCGCCGAATCCTGGGGGCGCTCGGGCTGGCCCTGCCCTTCGTCGTGTGGATGGGACTCGTCGTCCTTCCCATCTGGCTCCAGTCCGTGCACGGCTGCTTCTCCCACTATGACCTGGGCATCTACACCCAGGCCCTGGCGCGGCTGTCCCTGGATGACCCCAACCCGTGGCTCAGCGCGCGGCAGATTCGCATCTTCAATGACCACTTCGACCCCGTGCTCTGGCTGGCACGGCCGCTCGTCGGAGTGCTCTCGCCCATGTGGGCCGCCCTCGTCGCGGAGGCGCTCCTCGTCCTGCTCTCCACCGCGCCCCTGCTGTGGCTCCACGCGAAGGGCCGGTTGGACCGCACCTCCACCGCCCTGCTGTGCGCGCTGCTCCTGCTGAGCCCCAGCGCCGTGGACGCGGTGATGTTCCCCATCCACCCCACCACGTGGGCCATGCCGGCGTTCGTCCTCCTGGGCCTCGCCTTCCACTTCCGGAAGGACGGCCTGCTGGTGGCCTCGCTGCTCCTGCTGTTCGCCTGCAAGGAGGAGTTCCCCTACGTGGGCCTCATGCTCGCGCTGGCCCTGTGGCTTCGGGGGGACCGCCGGCTGGCCGTGGGCGTGCTGGTGCTCTCCGTGGCGTGGCTCGCCTTCGTCATCGGCGTGCGGCCGAAGTTCGGCTTCGTGGAGGACTACGGCGAGCGCCTCAAGCGCGGGCTGCAAGCGGGCGTCGTGCCGTTCCTCGTCGAGCGCCTGTCGCCGCGCCAGCTCTCGCGGGTGGGCACCCTGCTGCTGCTGCTGTCCCCCCTGGGCTTCTGGGCCTGGCGCGAGCGCCTGAGGCCCGACTGGAAGTGGCTGCTGGTCCTGCTGCCCATGCTCGGCATCCGCTTCCTCGGCATGGCGTGGCGTCACCAGTACGGCGCGCCCCTCATCGCCGCCATCGTCGTCGCCCTGGTGCCGATGCTGTTCTTCCGCCGCCTCCCCCCGTGGGTGCTGGCCACCACCGGCCTGCTGCTCGTCACCACCAATCAGACCAACCTGCGCCAGTTGGTGCGCACGCTCGCGTCCCCGTCGACGTACCCGCCCAACTGCCCGGGGAACGCCGCCCGCCTCGCCAGCGTGAGCCGCGCCGTCGACTTCCTCTCCACGCACCGCGAGGGCAAGGCGCTGTTGGGCGGCAACTTCGTCACGCCCCTGGCCTCGCGTGACGAGGTGTACGCCATCGGCGGGCCCCAGTCCGACCTCCACCTCGTCTACGACTGGGTGCTGGTGGAGAAGCCGCCCATGGGCAACATCGAGCCCGTGCCCTACGCGTACGTCGCGGCGCTCGTCGCCCGGTGGCGCACCCAGGAGGGGGCCGAAATCATCATCGACGACGCCCACGTCTTCCTCGCGCGGGGCCGTTTCACCGACAGTCCCTGAGCTGGAAGAGGCGGAGGCGGCGTAGGGCCCGGTGGCAGGGACGGGGTGCGAGCAGCCACCCCGGGGAACGCGCGGAGCCCACCGCGCGTTCCCGTGCCCTACGATGCGTGGTGTGACTCGGGCCCTGCTTGCCTCCTTGCTGCTCCTGGCCGTGGGGCTCTCCCCGCGCGCGGAGGCCTTCTCCGTCGAGGACCACCGCGCGCTCACCCAGGCGGCCCTCGACTCGGCTGCCGCGGCGGGTGGGGCGGCGGGGCTCGCGGAGCACCGGGAGTCCGTGCTGCACGGGGCCACCGCGGAGGACCTCAACCTCCACGTGAAGTGGACCGGCTGGCACCACTTCTACCGGCCGGAGGGGCACGTCTACTCGTCCCTGCGCGAGGGCTCGGACGCGCGCGTGCGGGACTTGTGGGACGAGGCGCTGGATGCGGCCCGTTACGGAGACATGGCCCGCGCGTGGGACAGGGCGGGGCACCTCGCTCACCACCTGCAGGACATGGCGTCGCCGCCGCACGTGGTGCCGGTGATGCACGGCCTGGGGGACGGCTTCGAGGACATTGGCGCTCGCGCCGCGCTGGGACGGCGGCCCCAGCGCGAGGTGGCTCCCCTCTCCGGTGCCGAGGCGCAGCTCGCCCTGGCTCGCGAGACGCTGGAGGCGGTGCGCTCGCAGACCCTGTCCACCCGGGAGGGCGCGGTGATTCCGTGGAGCGCCTTCTGGGCCGAGCCGGAGGCCGGGACGCCGGGCGCCTTCGGGGCCTATGGCGCCGTGGGCAATGCGTTCGGCCAGTCCGAGGTTCGCTGGCGGGGGCGCCTGCACCCGGTGGACTCCGCCAGCGTCGACGCCTTCATGGATGCCCGCGTCGCCTCCGCCGTCGCGTACACCCGGGCCTTCCTCGAGTGGGCCGCCGCGCGGTTCGAGGCCGTGTCGGCGCCGGACTCGCCGGGCCTGTTGCTCCGGGGCTTCCGGCCTCCTCCCGAGCTGTCGCTGCAGGGGCTGGGGGGACTGTCGCGGGACTCGCGCGGCACGGCCCCCGTCGCGGGCCTGCGGGCCACGCTGCCGATGCCCCATGCGCTGACGCTGTCGGTGGACTGGACGCGGGGGCTGGAGGGGGGCGCACGGCCCCGGCCTTCGGGCGGGTGGGCGCTGGCCGTGCAGTCTCCGCCGCTGCTGGCGTGGCGGCCCGGGTACCGGTTTGGCGTGGACCTGCGGGCCTCCCTGGGTGTGGGCCTGGTCTCTTGGGAGGGGGGCTCGCGCCTCGGCGTGCCCGTGGGGCTGCGCGCCCATGTGTCCCTGGGCGGCCCCTTCGTCGCCAGCACCGAGGTGCTCTACCAGGGGGTGCGCCCTCCCGGCGCGGCCTGGGGCCATGGCGTGTCGTGGACGGTGGGCTTCGGGGTGGCGCTGGGCGACAGGTGAGGCCCGCCGCCGGGCCCCGGTGCCCCGCCCGGGAATGGAAATTCCGCCGCGCGGTTCCCTGCCTGCTCCCCCCCGAGCGCTCCAAGTCCCCCTGGAGCCGCCACTCATGTCCTCCTCTCGCAGGAAGTTCCTGCAGTACTCCCTCGCGGGCGCGTCACTGCTCGCGCTCGGCCCTACGGCCCTGGCCGCTCCCTCCAACAAGGGCGCCGCGCCGAAGAAGGGCGCGAAGAAGAAGATTCTCATCCTCGGAGGCACCGGCTTCCTCGGCCCCGCCGTGGTGCAGGCGGCCCAGGCTCGCGGGCACTCGCTGACGCTCTTCAACCGCGGCAAGACGCGCCCGGAGTTGTTCCCCAACGTGGAGAAGCTGCGCGGGGACAGGGACCCGGCCAAGGGCGAGGGCCTCAAGGCACTCAAGGGCCGCAAGTTCGACGCCGTGGTGGACACGTCCGGCTACTACCCGCGCATCGTCCGCGCCTCCGCGGAGCTGCTGGCGCCCAACGTGAAGCAGTACCTCTTCATCTCCAGCGTCTCCGCCTACGCCAGCGACAAGACGGCCGGCGAGGACGAGAGCGGCCCCACCGCGAAGATGGCCGACCCCACGCTGGAGACGATGGGCAAGGACTACGAGTTCTACGGCGCCCTCAAGCGACTGTGCGAGGAGGCCGCCGAGGCCGCGCTCCCGGGCCGCGTCGCCAACGTGCGGCCGGGCTACATCGTCGGCCCCGAGGACCGCTCGGACCGCTTCACGTACTGGCCGGTGCGCTTCGACCGGGGCGGGGAGATGCTCGCTCCGGGCACGCCGAATGACCCGCTGCAAATCATCGACGTGCGCGACCTGGCCGAGTGGCTGGTGCTGCTCATCGAAGGCAACACGAATGGCGTCTTCAACGCCGTGGGGCCGGGGCACGCGTGGACGATGGGCGCCATGCTCGACACGTGCCGGCAGGTGTCCGGGAAGGACACGAAGGTGACGTGGATGCCCGCGGACTGGCTGGAGAAGCAGGGGGAGACGGGCGATGTCAGCCTCCCCATCTACATGCCGCCTGCGGGCAACAGCGCGGGCACGCACCTGCGCAGCAATGCGAAGGCGGTGAAGACGGGGCTCAAGTTCCGCCCCGTGGACGTCACCGTCCGCGACACGCTGGCGTACTTCAAGAGCCTGCCCGAGGAGCGCCGGAACAAGATGCGCGCGGGGCTGACTCCGGAGCGCGAGGCGGAGCTGCTCACGCTGTGGGCGAAGGCGCTGGCCGACGGGAAGAACACGCCCGCGACTCCCTCGGCGCCTGCCGCTCCGGCGGCTTCCGGCAAGGGCGGGTAGGGGAGGTGTCGTCGCGACGGGCGGCCGGGCCCCTGGCATCGGGGGCCCCTGCCTGGCGGCCGGGCGCGCGGGGCCCCCCGAGACGCGCTAATGCAACCGGGCTTGCAGCGACTTGACCCACGCCATCCGGCCGTTCCGCGTCCGGGCCTGCTCGAGTGTGGCGCGTGCGCCTGCGAGGTCCCCCGACGCGGCGAGCACGTGGCCGCGGAGGGCGAGGAGGCGCGGGTCCTCCGGCATGAAGGTCAGGGACTTGTCGATGGCGGCGCGCGCCCGGGCGAGGTCGGCCGCCAGCGGCGAGGGCCGCGCGAGCACGACCTCCGTCTCGAGGCGCCAGCCGTCGGGGCTGCTCGCATCCTCCGCCTTCATGAGCTGCGCGTACCGGTCGGCGGCGGTGAGCGCCGGGAGGGGGTCGAGGCCGCGGCCGGCCAGCCACGCCGCGCGGTGCAGCTCGACCTCCGCCATCCGGCCCCGCATCGCCGGGTAGACCCCGGCCTTCACCACCTTCTCGAGCAGCGGCCAGGCCCGGGCGAGCTCAGGCCCGGGGTCCCGTCCCGCCAGCACCGCGGCCTGGACCTCGAGCACCTCGAGCTCGGCGAGCTGGGCGGCGGCGATGATGTCGGTGTCGAGGCGCGTCCGCAGCATCGCGGCCCAGGGAGCCACCGCGGCCAGCGCGGCGTCTGGCCCCCGTCCCTCGAGGAGCACGGACTCGGCCCAGAGGACTGCAACCTGCACGCCGAAGCCGGCGAGCGCCGACTGGCCCTCGCCCCTCGAGAAGGCCTCGCCGATGATGAGGGCCGCCTCCGCGAAGCGCGCGTCGGCCGCCTCGCCGGCCGCCCAGCGCCGGGTGGCGTCCTCGCGGATTGCCTGGGCGAGCATGATGCGCGACACGATGGGGCGGTCTCCAATCTCCGCCACCCGGCGCGCCGCGACGAGCGCCGCCTCGATGTCCTTGGTCGAGTCGCCGCCGCGGATGCCGGTGGTCTCGGCGCGGTCCGTGTACATCTGCGAGAGCAGCGAGGGGGGGATGCTCGACTCGGGAGAGAGCTCGCCCGCGCGCGTCGCCGCCGCGATGCCCTTCTCCCAGGCCCAGCCCACCTCGTAATGGGCATCGCGCAGCTCGCGAGCGTAATTGAGGCACGCCCAGGCGAGCCGCTCCCATGCGGAGCGGTTCGCCGGCGCGGCCCGCGTCGCGGCGTCAGCGGAGGTGACCGCGGCGAGCAGGCCCGGGCCCGGGTCGGTGCCGAGCATGCGTGCGAGCCGCCCCTTCTCCGCGAAAATCTCGGAGCGAACGACCAGCAGGTCCGGGTCCCTCGGGTCCAGGGCGAGCCCCTCGGCGAGGACCGCGAGCGCCGGTTCGAAGCGGTCGGCGCGGATCGGCTCGCGCTGCTGGCGGACCATGCCCTCGTGCAAGAGCGCCTGGGCGAGCAGGAGGCGGGGGCGGGGGGCGCTGCGTCCAATCTCCGCCGCGCGCCGGAGCGCCGGGAGGGCCTCGGCGAGGGGCGTGAGCGTCCCGTCATGGTCTCGCGTCTCGTAGACCTCGAGGGAGCGGCGCAGCCAGGCCTCGCCCTCGAGGGTGCTCGCCTCGAGCGGGTCGGCCCCGGCCTCGCGCGCCCGCCGGGCGAGCGCGGCGGCGTCGGCATGGCGCTCCTCCACGAGCGCGATGCGGGCCTCGAGGAGGTCGCGGTCGGCGTCAGTCGTGCCGGGGACGAGTCGCAGGCGCGCGACGGCGGGCTCGCGGAAGCGCGCCCGGAGCGCGGCGATGCGGCCTTCCTTCCGCTTCGGGTCGTCGATGCGCGGGAGCTGCGCGCGCTCGCGCGCGTAGCGCTCGCCGTCCAGCAGGCCGAGCGCGAGCGCCGCCTCGGGGTGATGGAACCCGAGCGTCCACGCCCGCTCGAGCGCCTCGCGGGCCGGGTCGGCGTCATGGAGGAGCTGGAGGCCGCGCCCGATGGCGAAGGCCCGCGCGGCCGCTCCGGCGCTGCCGTCCGCGCGCCGCAGCCCGTCCACGGTGGAGCGGATGGCCGCGTACACCGGCGAGAGGTCGTGCGCGGGCGACAGGTGCGCGATGCGCATCGCGCTCTCCATTCGCTGCGCCTCGGCGCCCAGCCGCGCGGCCTCGAGCGCGTCCAGGCCCGCCCGCCGCTCTGCGAACGCGGCCCACGCCACGCCGAGCACCACCGCCGCCGCCGCCACGGCGGCGGCGCGCGCCGCCACCGGGTTGCGCCGCGCCCACTTGGTGGCGCGGTAGGCGAGCGTCGGCGGCCGCGCCAGCACCGGCTCGCTGCGCTGGAAGCGGCCGAGGTCCTCGGCGAACGCGAGCGCCGAGGGGTAGCGCGCGGCCGGTTCCCGCTCCATCGCGCACGCGGCCACGAGCGCCAGCTCGCGGGGGACCGCGGCGCCGAGGGCCGGCGGCTCATCGGCGAGGATGCGGCGGAGCAGGCTCGCTGGCTCGGAGCGCCCCGTCGCCTCGGCGAGCCCGTGGAACGGCGGGTGCCCGGCGAGCACCGCGTAGAGGGTGGCGCCGAGCGCATAGACGTCGGCGCGGAAGTCCACCGGGCCCGCGCTGGCGAGCTGCTCGGGGGCCATGTACTCGAGCGTGCCCGCCGGAAAGCCGGAGTGGGTGAGCCCGCCCTCCTCACCGCGGGCGAGGCCGAAGTCACCGAGCCTCGCCAGCGGCACGCCCGGCCCCTCCTCCACCAGCACGTTGTCGGGCTTCACGTCGCGGTGCACGAGCCCCTGGCGGTGGGCGGCGTCGAGCCCGAGGGCCGCCTGGCGCACCAGCTCGACCCGGGTGGCGAGCGTGAGGCCCGCGGCGAGGTCCGCGAGCGTCTTCCCCTCGACGAGCTGGAGCACGAGGCACGCGCGGCCCTCCAGCGAGCCGACCGCGTGCACGCGGACCACGTTCTCGTGCTCCACCCGCGCCTGCAGCCGCGCCTCGAGGACGAGCCGCTCAGTCTCGCGAGGGTCGTCGCCGCGCAGGAACTTCACCGCCACCGCGCGCTCAAGCGTGGAGTCAAAGGCGCGGTGGACGTGGCCCATCCCGCCCTCCCCGAGCAGCCCCTTGAGCACGACGCGTCCGTCCAGCGGCTGCAGCTCCACCGTCATCGCCCCTCCGGGAGGGCCTCGCCCATACGCCGCGCGACCTCGACCAGCTCCGCGTCGCCGTAGTTGGAGAACCCGATGCGCAGCCCCGGGACGGCGCCGCCGTCGAAGGCGAACTGCCGGCCGGCCTGGAAGGCGACCCCGCGCTCGAGGCCGCGCCGCGCCCAGGCGTCCACGTCGAGCCCCTCTCGCGTGCGGGCCCACAGGGCGAGGCCGCCCGTGGGCGGGTCGAAGGTGAGCGCGGCGCCGAGGTGCTCCGAGAGCGCGTTCGCGAGCACGTCGCGGCGGTGGCGGTAGACGGGGTGCATGCGGTTGAGGTGGCGCTCAATCTCGCCGTCCTCGAGCAGCTCCGCCATCGCCCGCTCGAGCGCGGGGTCACCGTGGCGGTCGAGGGCGTCGCGGGCGGAGCGCAGCTGCGCCACGAGCGGCGCGGGCGCGTGGACGAAGCCGAGGCGGAGCCCGGGGCTGAAGATTTTCGAGAGGGAGCCCACCAGCACCACCACGCCCGCGCGGTCCTCCGCGGCGAGCGGCAGGGGCAGCGTTCCTTCGAACTGGAACTCGGCGTCGTGCTCGGACTCCAGCACGGCGAATCGGTGGCGCGCCGCGAGGGCGAGCAGCCGCGCCCGGCGCTCCGGCGAGAGCGCGACCACCGAGGGGTATTGGCGCACCGGGGTGATGAGCACCGCGCGCAGCTGCTCCGTCGAGAGGAGCCGCTCGAGGGCGTCCACGTCAAGCCCCTGGGCGTCCACCGGCACCGGCAGGCAGCGCGCGCCGGCGCGGGCGCACGCCTCCCACGCGTCCCGCGCGCCGAGCGCCTCGACCGCCACCGCGTCGCCTGGCCCGAGCAGGGCGTGGGCAACGAGGGCCAGCGGCAGCTGCCCGCCGCGGGTGACCACCAGGCGCTCAGGCGCGGCGGCGACGCCGCGGGCCGCGCGCAGCGTGCGCGCGAGCGCCTCGCGCAGGGCGGGGTGGCCCTGCGGGTCGTCCACCGCGAGCGTGCCGCGCGGGTTCACCGTGAGCGCGCGGCGGTAGGCCCGCGCGAGCGCGGCGCCAGGCAGGAGGCGCGGGTCGGGGTTGCCGGTGGCGACGCGGAGCAGATTGCGGGCGGCGTCGGGCACCGCGGCGTCGGCGGGCCGGCGGAGGTCGAAGCCCATGCCGGCGCCCGTGAGCTCCGCCGCGGGCCCGGGCGGAGTCTCTGAGGCGCCCGGAAGGCGCCGCGGCGGCGTGGGTGCGACGGTGCTCCCTTCGCCCGGCGCCGCCACCAGCCAGCCCTCGTCGGCGAGCTCGCGGTAGGCGGCCATCACCGTGTTGCGGGACACGCCCAGCCCCTGCGCGAGCGTGCGGTAGCCCGGGAGCGCGTCGCCGGGCCGGAACCGGCCGCGGTGAATCTCGGACATGAGCGCATGCGCAATCTGCAGGTAGACCGGGCGGTTGGAGCGCGGGTCGAGGGTGATGGTGGGGATGCCGGGGGGCACGGCTGCTCCGGTCGCTGGCGGCGTGGCCACAGGATACGTCGCGGGCGGCCGCTTCGCTCGCAGTGAAGGTGAGCCAGCCTCCTACCCCCACTCAGGGGTGGCCCAGCCGACTTGTCGCCAGTGCACCTCCCCCGTGCCGCGGGCGAGGGGAATAGTCGGCCTCGCTGTTCCTCTCCACCGGAGTCTCCATGC
This sequence comes from Pyxidicoccus trucidator, assembly GCF_010894435.1. Taxonomy (NCBI): domain Bacteria; kingdom Pseudomonadati; phylum Myxococcota; class Myxococcia; order Myxococcales; family Myxococcaceae; genus Pyxidicoccus; species Pyxidicoccus trucidator. Next base: position 244,492 of record NZ_JAAIXZ010000007.1, read on the forward strand.
CTCGCGCCTCGCCCCGCACCTGCCGTGCACTCCTCCTGGTCGCGCTCGCGGCGCTTGCCGCGTGCGGCGGCGGGTCCACCGACGGGACCGACGATGGAGAAGCAGACAGCGGCCGAGGATTCGCCGGGGACGGAGGAGACGGTGGTGGAGCAGGCGGCGGCGATGGGGGTGGAGGAGACGGCGGCAGGGGAGACGGCGGCGGGGGAGACGGCGGCGGCGGAGACGGCGGCGGCGTGGCAGCGCCAGCCGCGCCCACGAACCTCGTCGCGCGGGCCACGAGCTCCCAGGGCGTGGAGCTCACCTGGATGCCGCCGTCCGGAAGCTTCACCGGCTTCGAGGTCGAGCGTTCCCTTGCGAGCGGCGGGCCCTTCGCGCTCATCGCGAGCCCACCTGCCTCGGCCCTGGGCTACGGCGATACGGGCCTCGCCACCGGGAGCACCTACTTCTACCGGGTGCGCGCGGTGAATGGCGCCGCCGCGTCGGCGTTCACCTCCGTCGTGGGTGTGAGCACGGCCGCGGCGGCGCCGCCCAACGCGCCGACCGGCCTCACCGGCGTGCAGGAGGTGGTTGCCTCCGCCGGCGTGGCGCGGCTCTCCTGGACCGACGCCGCGACCGACGAGACTGCCTACGAGGTGCAGCACTCCAGCGAGTTCATCTCCTGGGGCTCGACAGTCACGCTCCCCGCGGGCTCGACCGGCTGGGTGCACGAGAGCCCGGTCTTCGGCAGCAACAACTACCGCGTGCGGGCCGTGAGTGCCGCGGGCGCCTCCGCCTGGGTGCAGGTCGCCGTCTACAACGGCCCCATCGTCATCGCCACGTTGTGCCCGGCCACGGAGGGCACGTCGGCTTCCGCGCTGTCGCAGACCTCGCTCCGGCTCGGCTGGACCTGGAACATCTGCGGCGGCGTCGCAATCGAGCGCGCGCCGTCCGCCACCGGCCCCTGGGCCGAGGTGGCCCGCTTCGGCAACTTCGTCTTCGGCGGGCCGCCCAACGGCACGTGGGATGACACGGGCCTCGCGCCGGGCACCCCCTACCACTACCGGTTCCGCACGCTCCCCCTCTTCGCCCCCTCGCCCTCCGGCGGGCCGCCGTGGTCACCCTCGGGCTACACGGCGCCCGTCTCGGCGACGACGGAGTCGCCTGTCATCATCGTCGCCACGCCCACCGGGCTCACCGCGACAGTCACCTCCGCGACGAGCGTGAGCCTCGCCTGGACCGACGTGGCCCAGGACGAGACGGCGTACTCCGTGGAGTACGCCACCGCGGCGGCGGGGCCCTTCACCGAGGCCTTCCGCCTCGGCGCCAATATGAGCGTGACGAGCGTGAGCGGTCTCACGCCCGCGACGGCCTATTGGATGCGCGTGCGCGCGGTGAAGGGGACGACGAGCTCCGCGCCCTCCAACGTGGTTTCGTTCACCTCCGCGACCCGCGCCGTGCTGCGCACCACCGGTGACGCCACCGTGATGGAGAGCACCGCGCTGCTCGCCAACCAGAATGTGACGCTCCCCTCCGGACCGAATGAGGTGGGCTGCTTCTTCACCTGGACCATCGGCCCGGGCGGGCAGGCCCTCTTCCACAACTGTGGTGGTTCGGCGCTCCGGTTCGACACGGCGGCGCTCTCGGGGAGGAACGTGCTCGTGGCGGCGCTCGTGATGTACCCCTGCGCCCTCGCCCCCCACCCTGTGTCCGACGCGCGCTACCTGGTCCGGGCGCTCGCCGGGCCCTGGAGCCCGTCCACGGTGACCTTCAACACGCTGCCGCAGGTCTACCCGGCAGGCTCGTGGTGGCTGCCGGCGCCGACGGCCGGCGGCGCGCAGGCCTGGGACGTGACGACCCTCGTGAAGAACTGGGCGAGCGGGACCTGGGCCTCGAACGGCCTCTACGTGGGGCAGTCCCCCATCACGGATCGCGTGCCGAGCTGGGGCGGGCAGACCTGGGACAACCAGAACCAGGTCACGAGCTACTGCAGCCTCGAGCAGACGGGCGGCTCCATCGACTTCGTCCCGGCCCTGCACGTGGACTACCGGTAAGGGGATGGCCCCCCCGGCGCCGGCACTTCCTCACGGCGTGGAGTAGTCGACCGTCCCCGTCAGTCCCTCCACGTGCCCGCCGAGGGGCTCGAAATACAGCGTGAACGAGCGGCTCTCGCGGTGGAGGCGCGTCTGCATCTCGATCGATGCCGGCGACGCCGGAGTCACGGTGAGCTGCTTGTCGCCGTCGAGATCGCGGTAACTGACCCGCAGCGTCCCCTGGGTGATTTTCATGGTGAACTTCACCTGGGCGACGTGGTTCCTCGACTTCGTGTCGAACGCGATCGACGACGCGCGTCCGATTCGCTCACCGCTGAGCTTGCACTCCCACGGCTCGTGCGTGGCCATCATCACGCTCTGACAGGACGTCCGCGCGATGTCGTTCGGAGCGCAGGCGGTCAAGAGCGTCAATCCCAGCCAAGCGTGACGAGTCATGCGACGGGATTAGCTCCGCGGTGGTGTCGACACCAGTGTTTTGACAACCGCCGCCGCTGAGAACGTCCGAGGGCCGGAAGCCAGCGCTCCTTCCCAGGCTGGAACTCCCCACTGCGACACTCGCGGGCGCCTTCGGGGCCTATGAGGCCGTGGGCAATGCGTTCGGCCAGTCCGAGGTCCGCTGGCGGGGGCGCCTGGCGCGATGGTGGTGGGGCCTTTCAGCGGGCTGCCGGTAGAATCCGAGCGGGGGATGTCGATCCTTTTTCGCTCCCGCCGTCTTCATGGGTGAGTGCCCCGGAACAGTCCGGGCTCACACCTACCCACAACCTGGAGACACCCATGGCCCGCTACCTGATGCTGCTGCACGAGACGCCTGCCACCTACGCGAGCTGGTCGCCCGCCGACATGCAGGCGTGCGTCGAGGACTACCTCGCCTGGAGCGACCGGATGCGCAAGGAGGGGAAGATCCTCCAAGGCGAGAAGCTGAAGGACGAGGGCGGCCGCCGCCTCACGCGCCAGGGCGAGAAGGTGCTCGTGTCCGATGGCCCCTACGCCGAGGTGAAGGACATTGTTGGCGGCCTCTTCATCCTCTCCGCGGGCTCGTATGAGGAGGCCGTGGCCATCGCCCAGAGCTGCCCCCACCTGCGCTACGGAGAAGTCGAGCTGCGCGCCATCGACGATGTCTGACGCCGCTCGCAGCGCCCTGGAGACCGCCTTCCGCCGCCTGTCGCCCCAGCTCGTCGCCGCGCTGGGACGGCGGGTCGGCCCCGGGCGACTGGACCTCGCCGAGGATGCCGTGCAGTTCGCCATGCTCCAGGCCGCCCGCACCTGGGGATTCCATGGCGCGCCCGACCAGCCCCGCGCGTGGCTGCTGCGCGTCGCGTCCAACCGGCTGGTGGACCTGCTTCACCTCCAGTCCCGTGAGGCGCCCTCGGAGGACGCTGGCTCCGAGGAGTCCGGGCCCGTGGAGGACGCGCCGGAGCCACCGGCCTTCGCCGCCGAGCTTCCCGATGACGAGCTGCGGCTGCTCTTCGCCTGCTGCCACCCCGCGCTCTCGGAAGAGGTGCAGGTGACGCTCACCCTCAAGGTGGCGTGCGGCTTCTCCGTGCGCGAAATCGCGCTCGCCCTGCTGGCCGATGAGCCCGCCGTGGCCCAGCGTCTCGTGCGTGCGAAGCGGACCCTCCGCGAGCGGTGCGCGGCGCTGGAGGTGCCCGGCCCCGAGGAGCTGCCCGCGCGCCTGTCCTCCGTTCATCAGGCGCTCTACCTGCTCTTCAACGAGGGCTATGAGGCCTCGGGCGGCGAGGACCTGTCCCGCGTGGAGCTGTGCGAGGAGGCCCTGCGACTCGTGGAGTTGCTGCTCTCTCATCCCCGCACCGCGACGCATGAGGGCCAGGCCCTGGCCGCGCTGTTCTGCTTCAGCGCCGCCCGGCTGCCGGGACGGGTGGACGCGGAAGGAACGTTCGTTCCACTGGAGGCGCGGGGGCCCGGGGCGGTGTCGGCGGGGCTGTTCTCTCGCGGCGAGGCCCACCTGCGGGCCTCCATGGGCGAGGCGCTCACCGCGCTGCACCTGGAAGCGGAGATTGCGTTCCTGCATGCGCGCTCGGCGGGGCCGGACGCGGTGGACTGGCCTCGGGTCCTGGCGCTGTATGACGACCTGCTCGTGCTCAAGCCTTCGCCCACGGTGGCGCTCAACCGGGTGGTGGCGCTCGGCCGGGCCCGGGGACCCGGGGAGGCGCTCGCGGCCCTGGCGCCGCTTCGCTCGGAGCCCTCGCTGGTCCGCTACCCGTGGCGCTTCGCCGTGGAGGGCGCGCTGCGGGAACAGCTCGGCGAGCGGGGGCGGGCGGCGGATTGCTTCCGTCAGGCCGCGGCGCTGGCCCGGACTCCGCCGCAGCGGGAGTTCCTCCTGGCGCGGGCTCGCGCTCAGTCTCCCATTGCCGAGCCCGGCGACCGAGAGTAATTGCGGCGGGGCATGCGCGACGCGACGCTCTCCCGCTGGAAGACGCCTGGAGTCTGGCTCCTGGGCCTGCTCGCGCTCGGACTCGTGCTGAGCCACAAGACGCGGCTGGACGAGCCCAACCTCTACGCCCTCCAGGCCGAGGCGTGGCTGCAGGGGCGCATGGATGTCCCCCAGGGGCCTCATGACCTGGCGCTTCATGGCGGCAAGGCGTGGGTGCCCTTTCCCCCGTTCCCCTCCGTGCTGCTGCTGCCCATCGTCGCGGTGACGGGGCCCGAGCGCGCCCCGGTCCGCGCCGTCGCCGTGCTCCTGGCGCTGCTCGCGGGGTGGTCCCTGTGGCGCCTGCTCACGCGACTGGAGCTGCCTCCTCCGGAGCGCGCCTGGCTGGCCGCCGCGTTCCTGCTGGGCACCGGGTTCTGGTCCTGTGTCCTCTGGAGCGGCGGCGTCTGGTTCTTCGCACACGTGGTGGCCACCACCTGCCTGGTGCTGGCCGTCACCGAGGCGCTGGGCCGCGGGCGCGCGGTGCTCGTCGGGCTGCTCGCGGGGAGCGCCTTCCTCTCCCGGCAGCTCGCCGTCTACAGCCTGCTCTTCCTGCTGGTGGTGCTGTGGCGGCGCGCCGAGGAGTCGGGCCGGCGGCGACAGGTGCTCCAGGTCTTCGGCGGACTCTTCGGCTTCGGCCTCTGCGCGCTCGCGTACCTGGCCTTCAACGCCGCGCGCTTCGAGGGGCCCTTCGACACCGGCTACGCGTACATCCCCCTGGGCGACTACCTCCAGGCCCGCGTGGAGAAGTACGGCCTCTTCCACCCCGCGTACCTGCCCTTCAACTTCATCACCATGTTCCTGGAGGGGCCGCACTTCATCTTCTCCGCGCCCCGCCAGCTCCAGCCGGTGGCGGTGGATGGCATCGGCACCTCCCTCACCATCGCCAGCCCCTTCCTCTTCGTCGCGCTGGCGGCGCGCGGAAGCGGGACGGCCGTGCCGGTGCGGGCCGCGTGGGCGAGCGTGCTCCTCGCCCTGACGCACATGCTGCTCTACTACAACAACGGCTTCGTCCAGCTGAACGCGCACCGCTTCGCCCTGGACTTCCTGCCGGTGCTGATGGTGCTCGTCGCCCTCGGCGCGAAGCGTCTTCCGGCGGACCGCTGGAAGCCCCTGGTCGCCTGGGCCGTGGGCCTCAACTTCTTCGTGCTCGCCGTCTTTCCCTATCTGTCACGAGCCCTTCGCAGGCTCTGACGTACGGGCGGCTCCCACCGTGGCTCCTGCCCGTCCGTGCAGCGGGCAACCCGGCGTGAAGTCTTCACTCGCCGTGCCGACCCACGGTGATAAGGACGGCCCCGCTGTTACCCAGAGCCACTCCCATTCCCATGTCCAGCATGCACATCCTGCGTGGGGCTCCGGCCCTCTCTGAATTCCGGCTCGCCAAGCTCCTTGCCCGCTGCCGCGAGCAGGTGCCCTCCGTGTCGTCCGTCTACGCGGAGTTCGTGCACTTCATCGACGCCTCGGCGCCCTTCTCCGAGGGTGAGCAGGGCACGCTCGGCCGCCTCCTCGAGTACGGCCCCCGCGTGGCCCCCGGTGAGCGGACGGGCAGCCTGCTGCTGGTGGCGCCCCGGCCGGGCACCATCTCCCCCTGGTCCTCCAAGGCCACCGACATCGCCCACAACTGTGGCCTGGGCGACAAGGTCCGCCGCATGGAGCGCGGCACCGCCTTCTACGTCGCCGGCCCCGCCGGCCGCGCGCTGGAGCCCGCCGAGCTGGCGCGCCTGTCGCCCGTGCTGCACGACAGGATGACGCAGGTGGTGCTGGGCCGCCTGGAGGACGCCGCCGTCCTCTTCGAGGCGCACACCCCCCGGCCCCTCACCACCGTGGACGTGCTGGCCGGAGGCCGCGCCGCGCTGGCCACCGCCAACCGCGAGCTGGGCCTCGCCCTGGCCGACGACGAAATCGACTACCTGGTGGCCCGCTTCTCCGAGCTGAAGCGCAACCCCACCGACGTCGAGCTGATGATGTTCGCGCAGGCCAACAGCGAGCACTGCCGACACAAAATCTTCAACGCGTCGTGGACCATCGACGGCAAGCAGCAGGAACGCTCGCTCTTCCAGGCCATCAAGAACACCTACGCACTCCACCCGGAGGGCGTGCTGTCCGCCTACAAGGACAACGCGGCCGTCATCGAGGGCTTCGAGGTGGACCGCTTCTTCCCCCACCCGGAGTCGGGGGAGTGGGGCGCCGTGCGCGAGCCGGCCCACATCATGATCAAGGTGGAGACGCACAACCACCCGACGGCGATTTCTCCGTACCCGGGCGCCGCCACCGGCGCGGGCGGAGAGATTCGCGACGAGGGCGCCACCGGCCGCGGCGCCAAGCCCAAGGCGGGCCTCACCGGCTTCACCGTCAGCCACCTGCGCATCCCCGGCTTCGAGCGCCCGTGGGAGCAGCCCTACGGCAAGCCGGACCGCATCGTCTCGCCGCTGGACATCATGATTGACGGCCCGCTCGGCGGCGCCGCCTTCAACAACGAGTTCGGCCGCCCCAACCTCTGCGGCTACTTCCGCAGCTTCGAGGTGCAGGTGCCCACGCCCGAGGGCGTGGAGGTGCGCGGCTACCACAAGCCCATCATGATTGCCGGTGGCCTGGGCAACATCCGCGCGCCGCACGTGAAGAAGGGCCGCCTCCAGCCGGGGGACAAGCTCATCGTCCTCGGCGGGCCGGCCATGCTCATCGGCCTGGGCGGCGGCGCCGCGTCCTCCATGGCGCAGGGCGCGAGCGCGGCGGACCTCGACTTCGCCTCCGTGCAGCGGGACAACGCGGAGATGGAGCGGCGCTGCCAGGAGGTCATCGACCGCTGCTGGGCCATGGGCGACACCAACCCCATCCGCTCCATCCACGACGTGGGCGCGGGCGGCCTGTCCAACGCGGTGCCGGAGCTGGCCCACGACAATGATTTGGGCGGCCGGCTGGAGTTGCGCGCAGTGCCCAACGCCGAGCCCGGCATGGCCCCGGTGGAGATCTGGTGCAACGAGGCCCAGGAGCGCTACGTGCTCGGCGTGGCCCCGGAGGACCTGGCCCGCTTCGCCGCGCTGTGCGAGCGCGAGCGCGCCCCCTTCGCCGTGCTGGGTGACGCCACCGGCGAGCAGGTGCTGAAGGTGGGCGACACGCAGTTCGGCAACGCCCCCATCGACCTGCCCATGGACGTGCTGTTCGGCAAGGCGCCGCGCATGCACCGCGACGTGAAGTCCCGCCCGCTGGCCCTGCCGCCGCTGAAGCTGGACGTGCCGCTGAAGGACCTGGCCGAGCGCGTGCTGGGCCACCCGACGGTGGCGGACAAGTCCTTCCTCATCACCATCGGCGACCGCACGGTGTCCGGCCACGTCAGTCGAGACCAGATGGTGGGCCCATGGCAGGTGCCGGTGGCCGACTGCGCCGTGACGCTGTCCACCGTGACGAGCACCACCGGCGAGGCCATGTCCATGGGCGAGCGCACGCCGCTGGCCATCGTCGACGCGGCCGCCTCCGCCCGCATGGCCGTGGGCGAGGCGCTCACCAACATCGCCTCGGCCCGCATCGGCAAGCTGTCCGACGTGAAGCTGTCCGCCAACTGGATGGCGGCGGCCGGCAGCCCCGGCGAGGACGCCAACCTCTTCGCCGCCGTGCACACCGTGGGCATGGAGCTGTGCCCGGCCCTGGGACTCACCATTCCCGTGGGCAAGGACTCCATGTCCATGCGCACCGTCTGGGAGGAGCAGGGCGCGCGCAAGGCCGTGACGTCTCCGGTGTCGCTCATCATCTCCGCCTTCGCCCCGGTGCTGGACGTGCGCCAGTCGCTCACGCCGCAGCTGGTGGAGGTGGCGGGGGACACGCGGCTCTTGTTCCTGGACCTGGCGCGCGGCCGGCAGCGGCTGGGCGGCTCGGTGGCGGCGCACGTCTACGGGCAGGTGGGCCCCGAGTGCCCCGACGTGGAGGACCCGGCCCTGCTGCGCGGCTTCTTCGCGGCGGTGCAGGCCCTCAACTCCGAAGGCCGGCTGCTGGCCTACCATGACCGCTCCGACGGCGGCCTGTGGGCGACGCTGTGCGAGATAGCCTTCGCCGGCCACTGCGGCCTGGACGTGGACGTGTTCTCCCTGGGCAGCGACGGGGTGGCGGCCCTCTTCAACGAGGAGCTGGGCGCGGTGGTGCAGGTGCGCACGGCCGACGTGGCGCGCGTGCGCGAGGTGCTGGGACAGCACGGCCTGGCGGCGCACTGCCATGACCTGGGCCGGCCCACGGCCGCGCTGGAGGTGCGGGTGCGCCACGGCGGCGGCACGCTGCTGGCCGAGAGCACCACGGCCCTGCGCCGCGCCTGGTCCCGCGTCAGCTACGAGATGCAGCTGCTGCGCGACAACCCCGTCTGCGCCGAGCAGGAGTTCGCCGCGAAGTGCGACGCGACGGACCCGGGCCTGTCCCCGCTGCTCACCTTCGACCCGACGCATGACGTGGCCGCGCCCTTCGTCGCGAAGGGCGCCCGGCCCCGCGTGGCGGTGCTGCGCGAGCAGGGCGTCAACAGCCAGCAGGAGATGGCCGCCGCCTTCACCCGCGCGGGCTTCGCCGCGGTGGACGTGCACATGAGCGACATCCTCGCCGGGCGCGTGTCGCTGAAGGACTTCCAGGGCGTCATGGCCTGCGGTGGCTTCTCCTACGGAGACGTCATGGGCGCGGGCGGCGGGTGGGCGAAGTCCATCCTCTTCAACCCGCGCGCCCGGGACGAGTTCGCCGCCTTCTTCTCGCGGCCGGACAGCTTCGGCCTGGGCGCCTGCAACGGCTGCCAGATGATGTCCCAGCTCAAGGACATGATTCCGGGTGCCGAGCACTTCCCCCGCTTCGTGCGCAACGCCTCCGAGCAGTTCGAGGCGCGCCTGACGCTGGTGGAGGTGGCCGACACGCCGTCCCTCTTCTACCGGGGCATGGCCGGCAGCCGGATGCTCATCGTGTCGTCGCACGGCGAGGGCCGCGCGGAGTTCCCCAGCGACGCGGACGCCGCGCGCGTCAACGGGCTGGGCTTCGTCACCACCCGCTTCGTGGACAACCACGGCCGCGTGACGGCCACGTACCCGGCGAACCCCAACGGCTCGCCCCATGGCATCGCCGGGCTGACGACTCGCGACGGGCGCTTCTCGATTACGATGCCGCACCCCGAGCGCGTGCACCGCTCCGTGCAGCACTCGTGGCGGCCGCGCGAGTGGGGCGACGACGGCCCGTGGATGCGGATGTTCCGCAACGCCCGCGCCTGGCTGGGCTGAGCGTCACGGCACGGGCCGCGAGGGTGCGGCCCGCCCGGTTTGCTGCCCGCGCGGCTAGGCCTTCACGAGCTCCAGCGGCTGCCCTTCGGGCACGTGCTTCATCGCCACCGAGTTCATGCAGTAGCGCAGGCCCGTGGGCGGCGGGCCGTCCGGGAAGACGTGGCCCAGGTGCCCGTCACACCGCGCGCAGCGGACCTCGGTGCGCACCATTCCGTACGAGCGGTCATGCACCTCCGTCACCGAGTCCGTGTTCAGCGGCTGGGTGAAGGACGGCCACCCGGTGCCGGACTCGAACTTCGTCCCCGCCTTGAACAGCGGGTTGCCACAGCCGGCGCACACATAGGTGCCAGGCGTCTTCGTCCCCAGGAAGCAGCCCGAGCCGGGGCGCTCCGTGCCGTGCCGGCGGAGGACGTCGTACTCCTCCGGGCTCAGGCGCTTGCGCCACTCGTCGTCGCTGAGGGTGAGCTTGTCCGCCATGCCGTCATGCTCCTTTCAGGCCCCGGGAACGCCCCGGGAGCTTCTTGGATGCGCATCCTGCCCTGCCGTCGCGCCCGGTGGGCAACCAGGCGGGTGTCGCGTTGTCGACTGCCCTGCTCAACAGTCGTGTTCCGGGCCCCTCCAGCACGTGCCCCCCGTGGCATCCAGGGTAGGTTCGAGGGGACGTCTCGCAGAGGAGGCAACACCGATGCGGATTGGCGAGTTGATGACGAAGAACCTGGAGACCATCGAGGCGGCCGAGCCCGTGCGCGTCGCCGCGCTGAGGATGCGGACCTGCAACATCGGCTCGCTCCCCGTCATGGAGGGTGGGCAGCTCGTGGGCATGCTGACGGACCGGGACATCACCGTGCGCTGCACCGCCATGGGCCAGGACCCCAACACCACCTCCGTGCGGGAGGCCATGACGGCCAACGTCATCACCTGCGAGGCCGATGCGACGCTCGTGGAGGCCGAGCGGCTGATGGAGGACAAGATGGTGCGCCGCCTGGTCGTCGTCGACGGACAGCGCAACCCCGTGGGCATCCTCAGCCTGGATGACCTGGCCACCGTGCCCGAGGAAGTCCTCCACGCGGGCGTGGTGCTGGAGCGCCTCCAGAAGGCCTGACGCCTTCACTTCCGCCCGCCCGCCTTCCGCGCGGGCGGGCGCCGGCCTCCGTCAGCCCCGGTGGCTCCCACCAGGCGCGGCGGGGGCACGGTGACGCAGGGGCGGCGTGTGGGAGTCGCTCCGCTGCGCTGCCCCTTCCAGACTCTTCATCCGGTATGTCCCGCCCTGGCGCCTGGCGTGTAGGAGTCGTTCCGCTGCGCCGCGCCACCCATCCAGGCGCCTCAGTCGGTGTGGCCGCCCCGGCGCCTGGTGTGTAGGAGGCGCTCCGCCACGCCGCGCCGCCCCTTCCAGACTCTTCAGCTGGTGTGTCCGCCCTGGCGCCTGACGTGTGGGTCGGTCCAAAATGCCTGGTCGACGTTTTTGGGCCTGTGCGCGGCCTCGCACCGGTTCCCACTGCGCTGGCCGCGCTTCATGCCGGACCGTGCGCTCTTCTTCACGGGGGTTGGTATGCGCGTCCTTTCGTCGTTCTGTGTTCTCGGAGTGCCGGTGCTGCGGGCCACGCTCGTGGTGGGCCTCCTGGGCATGACTGCCTGCAAGGGGGGCGAGGGCGTGGAAGGGGCCGTGGGGCCACCGGGGCCCCAGGGACCCGAAGGTCCTCCGGGGCCCGCGGGCGGGCCTCCCGGGCCCCAGGGACTGAACGCGCTGATGCTCACCACGCCGGAGCCCGCGGGGGAGAACTGCGCCTTCGGCGGCGTGAAGATGGAGGCCGGCATCGACGCCGACCGGGACGGGGCGCTGCGGGAAAACGAGGTGAACGCCGCGAACACGCGCTACCTCTGCAACGGTGTGGCGGGTGCGGTGGGGCCCCAGGGGCCGCAGGGCCTGGTGGGGGCCACGGGCCCGCAGGGTGAGCGCGGCGAGACGGGAGCGGCAGGGCCGATGGGGCCGCAGGGGCTCCGGGGGGACATCGGTCCCGAGGGCCCGCGCGGTGCCACGGGGGATGTGGGCCCGGCGGGGCCCACCGGTTCCACGGGCGCGCAGGGGCCGCAGGGGGAGCATGGCGCGCTCGCGCTCTACGGGGACGGCTCCGCCGGGGACCTCACCCTCTTCTCCTCCAGCCCGTTGCGGAACCTGGCCATTGGCTACGGCTCGCTGCCGGGTGGCGCCAACCTCATGTTCCGCAACGTGCGCATCGACGGCACCCTCATCGTCGCGAGCGGGACGGTGATTCGTGCCACCGGTGACATCATCATCGGTCCGACAGGCATCATCGCCGCCAACTCGGAGCCGCAGGTGCAGAGCGTCAACCCGCCGGGAACGGGCCTCGCCATCTCCGCCGCGGGAGGCTACCAGGGCGGCCGGGGCCTGGACCTGGGCCGGTCCGCGCTGCTCACCCGCTTCGACCTGCGCGGCGGCGGCGGAGGCTTCCGCCCGATGGCCCATCCCACCTTCATCTCCGGCGGCGAGGCCGGCGGACGCATCATCCTGGCCGCGCGGGGCAACGTGACGGTGAACGGCACCATCGAAGTCGATGGCCGCAACGCACGGAACACCGGTGCCGCCGGGCAGGCGCTGGCGGGCGGTGGCGGTGGCGGTGGCGGTGTGGTCTCCATCGTCTCCCGCGGCACCATCACCCTGGGCTCGAACGGCTTCATCCGCGCCAACGGAGGCAATGGCGCCAACGGCGTCTCGGGCGTCAGCGGCACGCTCTACGGCGCGGGTGGCGGTGGCGGTGGTGGCATCGTCCAGTTCCTCACGGCCAACACGCCCGTCATCGCCAACGTCGCCAACATCCAGGTGGCCGGCGGCGCCGCGGGCACGCCGGCCGTCCAGGGCACGGCCACCTCGCTCGTCGCGGGAGGCGGTGGCGGCGGCTCGGGCGGAGATGGAGGAGAGGGCACCTTCGCGCTCACCAACGGCGCCGCCGAGGCGGGCACGACGGGAGACACCAACACGACTGTCACCCCGCAGCCCGAGCTCCTCTTCTACTGAGCGGTGCTCCTGGCGCTCCGGCGAGGTGCGGGGGCGTGCCCCGCGTGCGGGAAGGTGCTTCGGCGGCACGCGCGCCCTCCGGGGAGCGCCGGCACCCGGACAGCCCGCCCCTCCACATGGGAAGGGGCGGGCCGTCCCTCGACTCAGGCCTCCGCCGCCGGACGGCACGCGGCGACCAGCTCCGCCACTGCCTCGTCCCACGGCAGGTCGCGCTGGGCACCGTCGCGCTGGCGCAGGCGTACGCCGCCGGCCTCCACCTCGCGTTTACCCACCACCACCAGCCACGGCGCGCCGACGCCGTGCGCGTCGACAATCTTCCTCGACAGCGACTCGCCCCGGACGTCCGCCCGGGCACGGCAGCCCGCCTCGCGCAGCCGGGCGGAGAAGCGCTCCGCGTAGTCCCCGGCGGCGTCACCCACCGACGCCACCACCACCTGCTCCGGGGCCAGCCACGCCGGCAGCGCACCGCCGTGGTGCTCCAGCAGCACGCCGATGAAGCGCTCCAGGCTGCCGAGCAGCGCACGGTGAAGCATCACCGGACGGACCTTCGCACCCGAGGCGTCCACGTAGCGCAGGTCGAAGCGCTCCGGGAGCACCAGGTCGAGCTGAATCGTCCCGCACTGCCACGCGCGCCCCAGCCTGTCTTTCAGCACGAACTCCAGCTTGGGCCCGTAGAAGGCGCCCTGGCCCGGCTGCATCAGGCACTCCAGCCCCGCCTCCTTCGCGGCGGACAACAGCCACGCCTCGGCCTTGTCCCAGACGGAGTCCTCACCGGCGCGCACCTGGGGCCGGCTGGAGAAGGCCACCTGCACGTCGTCGAAGCCGAAGCCCGCGTAGAAGTCCTTCAGCGAGCGCGCGAAGCGGACCACCTCCCGCTGCACCTGGTCCTCGGCGCAGAAGATGTGGCCGTCATCCTGCGTGAACTGGCGTAGGCGGAACAGGCCGTGCAGCGCGCCACCCGGCTCGCTGCGGTGCACGAGGCCGAACTCACCCAGCCGCAGTGGCAAGTCCCGGTAGCTGGGCGCCATGCGCTGCACGATTTCGATGTGGCCCGGGCAGCTCACCGGCTTCAGCGCGAGGTGCCGCTCTCCGTCCGGCACGAGGAACATATTCTCGCGGAAGTTCTCCCAGTGGCCGCTGCGCTCCCAGAGGGGCTGCGCGTAGAGCTGCGGCGTACGGACTTCGCGGTAGCCCTCGCGCTCCATGCGGCGGCGGACGTGCTCCTCCAGCAGCCGGTACAGCATCAACCCGCGGGGGTGCCAGAACACCATGCCGGGGGCCTCTTCCTGCAGGTGGAAGAGGTCCAGGCGCTGGCCCAGCGAGCGGTGGTCGTGTTCGTCAAGCATGTGCGTCTCCGTTTCGGAAGTGGTGAAAAGCCCATCCGGACGGAGCGCTGAAGCGAGCGCACGGTTGCCCCGGCCGGAGAAGGCGGGGCAGGGAACCGTGCGTTCGTCAGCTCACCACGCGACGCGCACCGCTCCACGCCCGCCGAAGCGAGTCGTGGTGGTGGTCGCAGTGGTGAAATTGACGATGCTCACGCTGAACAAGGTGCAGGCCCGCGCACGGAAAGTCAAGTCGACCTCCAGGGCTGGAGGGCGCCCGAGCGCGGGCCCACGGAGTGCCTCAGTAGAGCCAGCGCAGCTTGGGGGAGAAGCTGTTGCGGCCGCAGGTCAGGAGGCCGGTGGCGCCGCCCGAGCAGCACTGCTGCTCCGCGCCCTCGACGGAGCAGGACGTGCCTGCAAGCGAGGTGCACGTGGGCAGGCCCGAGCACGTCGCGGGACAGGCGGTGAACACGCCGTTGCAGGTGACGCCCTGGTAGTTGGTCGAGGAGCAGGTGGTGCCCGAACAGGAGACGGACTGCCCTCCATTGCACAGCGCGGTACAGGTCGCGAACTGGGAGACGGTCGCTTGCTCACCCATCTCGGGCGCCGCTCCGGCTTCCGTCTCCGTGGCTGCGCCTCCACAACCCAGGAGGGAGAGGCTGAGGAACGCCACCAGCACCGCGAATGAATGCTTCATGAGAAGACCCCGGCAGGTTGGAGGGAACCGGCCCAGGGTATTCGAGTTACTGGTGCAATGACAGACGCCCGGGGCTCTGGACCCACGCCAGCGCGGAGGCGGTGCGCGGTGGGGGCGGCGCGGCGTCGCCCCTCACTCGCGGGTGGGCCCCGGGGCGGTGCGCGCCCCCGAGGCCCCGGACATCACGGACAGGCCCAGCCGGCGCTCGTGCAGAAACAGGAGTAGGTGTTCGTCCCGAAGCAGCAGCTCGTCGTCAGGCCCCGCTTCCCACAGTACGTGAGGTCGAGGTCATCGCAGTGCGGAGTGCCGGCGGCACAGAGCGCGTCGGTGGCCGTTCCGAAATCCTCGGGGAGGACCTCGGCGTCGGCTCCGCCACAGCCCAGCAGGGAGGCACCGAACAGCACCGCCATCGCAACAATGGAACGCTTCATGGGACACCTCGGACAGGTTGAGTGAGACAGCTCAGTGTATCCAAGCCTCTCCTGCCTGTCTGGAGTGTCCGTGCCGACCTCCCCGCGTCTGTAGGGAGGTCCGTGAAGTCATGTGACGTGTGTCACGCCAGCAGCGACACGAGGCCAATCAGCCCGGCGATGAGGAAGAAGAGCGACTCGCCGGCGATGAGGCCACCGCCCACCAGGGACATGCTGCTCATGTCCTCGGGGAGCGCCTCGCCCTCGCCGGGGCTGCCCGCGGCGTGCGACGTCTGGCCCCGCTTCGCCACCGTGTTCCACACCGAGGTGAAGATGCCGCCCGCGCCGAACCACAGCGCCACCGGGAAGGCCACGAAGCCGCCGAAGGACGAGGCGTACGGGCTGGCCAGCAGCAGGGAGTCCATCGTCCAGCCCACCGCGAAGCCCGCGCGCGAGCTCTTCACGTAGCGTTGGTAGCCGGCGTGGCGCTGCAGGAGCTTGCGCGCCGCCTGGATGGTGAAGCCGATGGCCAGGCCGATGAGCAGCAGCTTCACCGTGGAGTCCGACAGCGTGCCCAGCCCGCGGATGGCGCCCACCAGCTTGTACGTCATGGCGGAGCCCCACTGGCCCACCTCGGCCTTGGGGTTGTCGAGCTGGTTGATGGTCAGGGCGGGGTAGGCGGCCATGAAGACGCGCGCGAGGCCCACGCACAGCAGCGCGCCCATGATGACGCCGAGCACCTGGTAGCGGAACTGGAGGACGCGGTTGGTGCCCAGGCGCCAGCCGGTGGAGCGGTCCTGCTGCATGTCCACGCCCACCGAGGTGGAGACGAGCAGGATGGTGGCCCCCATCAACCCCACCAGCGGGTTCTTCAGCCCCATCAGCGACATCACCATCACCGAGATGACGAAGGCGCTGGAGATGGGGTTCTGGTCGGTGATGCCGTAGGAGATGCCGTTGATGAGCACGAACAGCAGCGCCAGGGCGATGCCCAGCAGGAGCCAGCCCACGGGTTGATTCAGCACCAGCGTCCCCACCAGCAGCGTCGCCGCGCCCCAGCCCACCACCCACGCCACCAGCCGGGAGACGTTGACCTTCTTCCAGGACTCCTCCTCGCCCGAGTCCGCCTCGCCAGTCCTGGCGCGGATGCGCGTGGCCGCCTGCACCGCGAGCAGCGACAGGTCCACCGCCGCCGCGCCGCAAATCATCGCCAGCCCCAGCAGGAAGCCAATCTTGCGGAACGGGTCATTGGGCCCCAGCCAGCCAAGCTCCCGGAAGTACGGCGTCATCAGCGCGCCGATGACGGCCAGGATGATGGCGGGCACGGTGATGCGGCTGCCCACAATCATGCCGGCGCCCACCGTGGCGGCGCTGGTGCCGATGGAGCCCACGAAGGCCACCTTCTCCGTCATCCACGCGGCCACCGCCCCCAGCAGCGTGCCGCCGCCGAGCTTGGAGATGGACACCTTGAGCAGCCGCTTGTCCGTGAGCGCGCGGAGGATGTTCGCCACGGCCAGGCCCGACGGGTAGTCGAGCTGGAGCTTGTCCACCAGGAGGGGCGTGTAGAGCATGCCCACGCCCACGGCGAACATGCCCACGCAGCCGACGAAGAGCATCAGGTGCCAGGCGGGCGGCATCTCCATTCCCAGCCACACCATGGACTGGATGAGCACGGACATGGCGCACAGCGAGGCCACCGACGCCGCCATGGTCTGCATGTAGTTGGCGCCGTGCTTGCCCTCCGCGCCGTAGCCGTAGGTGACGGCGCTGCCGAGGATGCCCGCCAGCACCTGGCCGCCCACGAAGAAGCCCACGCTGAAGTTCATGTACGAGGCGGCGACGCCGCCCAGCGGGCCGAGGACGAGGAGTGCCACCGCGCTCAGCAGCGCGTGGTACTTCCACGTGCCCACCGGGGGCAGCCAGCTGAAGCGGGGCTGGACGTGCTCCGGAGTGGAGGCGCCAGGGGAGGACGGAGTCGGGGGGAGCTGCTGGGCGGGCTGTGCCATGCGACGCGCAGGGTACCGGCGTTCCTCCCGGCTGTCTCGCCGAGGGCCCTCCCACGGACGGTGCGTGGAAGGGAAAGGCCCCCGCCCTCACGCGGCGCGGCATTAACATCCCCTCCATGCGAATCACCCTGCACCGGGGCGTCAGCCTGGCCGTGCTCGCGTCGGCCCGGACGGAGGCCGACCACCACGAGGACCTGGGCTGCAGCATCCAGGGCCCCACTGCTCGCCCCGTGCGCCGCGCCCACCTGCCCCTCAAGCGCCAGGTCGCGGCGCTGGGCCGCGAGGGCACCCTGCGCGAGGCGGACGCGCTGGTGCGCTGGCTGGAGGAGACGCCCCGCTACGCGGCCCTGTGCGAGGACGGCCGGCGACGGCGCGGCCGGCGCGTGCTGCGGCGCGAGGTGCTCTTCCCGGATGCCACCCGGCACCGCCCGCGCGTGCTCCACCTGCGCCAGGAGTCGCTGGGCCTGGACGTCCCCGTGCGCGCGGCCGAGTGGCCCGCGGTGGCGGACCTCTTCGCCACCCTGGCCCGGGGCGCCACCCGCGCGGAATTGCGCGCCCTGGCCGTCGTACCCGTGGTGGCCCAACTGCTGGCGGACCTGGGGCAGGCGGGCTGGCTCGTGCGCCACGAGGCCCCGGTGGAGGTGCCCGCGCCCGGGGCGCTCTTCGTGGGACACAACACCGTGCTGGTGTCCGGCCGCGAGGCGCGCGTGCTGGTGGACCCGTACTTCCGGCCCCAGGGGCTGGTGGACGCACGGGGCTATGCGCCCATGCAGCCCCGGGACGTGGGGCGGGTGGACGCGGTGGTGATTACCCACTCGCACGGGGACCACTTCCACCTGGGCTCGCTGCTGCCGCTGCCGCGCGACACGCGCATCTTCGTGCCGGCGGTGGAGCGCGAGAGCCTGTTCTCCACGGACTGCGCGCTGCGGCTGGCACAGCTCGGCTTCACGCGCGTGGAGCCGCTGCGCTGGGGCGAGTCACGGCAGGTGGGCGACGTCACCGTGCGCGCGCTGCCCTTCCACGGCGAGCAGCCCACGGACGAGGCGGGGCCATACCCGGACCTCTTCAACGAGGGCAACGCGTGGCTGGTGCGCGCGCCGGGGTTCTCCTCGGCCTTCTTCGCGGACTCCGGGCATGACGTGCGCGGAGACATGGACGCGGTGTGCCGGCGGGTGCTGCGCGAGGAGGGGCCGGTGGACGTACTCTTCTGCGGCGTGCGCGGCTTCCGGCTGGCGCCCATCTTCTTCGGCTTCACCACGCTGGACGCGTTCCTCGTCAACGTGCCGCGCGGGGCGCTGACGAAGCCGCAGCAGCTCATGGCCGGGCCCGAGGAGGCGCTGCGCTACGGCGAATTGCTGGGCGCGCGCTACGTGGTGCCGTGCGCGGACGGCGGGGCGCCCTGGTACTGGCGCGAGGGCATGGGGCCCCGGTACGAGGGCTACCCGGGCCAGCCCGTGAGCGGCGCGAGCCTCATGGACGAGAATCCGGACGCGGACCCGTACCCGGAGCGGCTCGTCGAGGTGCGGCGCGAGGTGAAGCGCGGGCCCCAGGCGTTGCTGCTGCGGCCCGGTGAGTCCCTGGCGTGGAAGGGACGGCGCAAGCCGGAGGTGGTGCGCTACCCCGGCTTCACGTGGCCGTTTGCCGCGGTGGGGTGAGGCGCCGCCGGCCCTGGACGAGCTTCACCGTGTAGAGGACGGCGAGGAAGACGAGGCACGCCACGCCCAGCGCCACGTAGCGGCGGATGAGGGCTCCCTCGTCCCAGCCGTGCTCGTCCACGAGCCGGCTCGCGTCGCTCAGGCCCACGCCTTCGTTCTGCCCGAAGGGGATTTCCGCGAAGTCCGTCCGGGCCCGCCACCAGGTGAGGAAGCCGTCCATGAAGCTGGTGCCGCCGATGACGACGAAGCCCCAGCGCAGGCCGTGCTCGTGGAGGTAGCTCCCCGGGCGCGCGTACATCGTGGTCATCAGCGCCGTGCCCAGCAGCATCATCCCCGCGTCCCCTCCGAAGCTGAAGACCACCATGGCCGAGGGCCAGGACAGGAACAGCGTCCCCACCAGCTGCACGAAGAGGAGCCCGCCGCCCGCCGCCACGTGGTTCCACCGCCGCGCCTTCCATGCCCGGAAGACCCAGAACCCGAGCCCCGCCGCCGCCAGCGCCGCGGCCAGGTACGAGCGCCCCAGGTTGAGCGTCTTCCACAGCGTGGGAATCGCGACGATGCCGCACAGCCACCCGCTGACCGCATGGCCCAGCTCGTGAAGCGGCATGGTGAACAGCCGCACCACGAACCCCAGCGGCCCCTCCACGGCGCCGTAGGACACCAGCAGCACCACGGGAATCACCCACATGTGCAGCTTCCGCTCGTAGGCGGCCTCGTCGGCCCCGGCGTCCCAGTCCGGCGTCGCCTGGGGGAGCACGTCCGAGCGCAGCTCCCCGGGCCGTACCAGCCACGCGGGGTCGACGAGGAACGGCTCCTCCGGTGTCGGCGCCACCGCCTCGGCAGGGGGCGCGGCCTGCTTCGTCGCGGCCTCCCGGGCGGCCCGGGCATCCGCCTTGGCGTAGATGACGCCGCACCGGGGACACTCCGGCCCGGGGCCACGCGGCGCCTGACAGCGGGGACAGGAAGGGGAGGGGTCCACGGTGACAGCCTAGCGGCCCCTGTCCACTGGAGGGAACCCACCCGCGTCCCAGGGCCTCCGGGCGCTTGACGGCCGGGCGCCGCTCGCCCATGAGCAGGCCCATGTCGTCGCTGGACACCCAGACGCGCGGGAGGACTTCGCGCGGCCGCCTGCGCGCGCTGGACGCGTACCTGTGTCACGCCGAGCGCGAGCTGCTCTCCCGCCGCGACGGCCCGTGGGCCCGCGCCGTCTTCGTCGACGTGGGCTTCGGCGAGCACCCGTGGACGACGCTGGAGAGCGCCGAGGCCTTCCGCGCGCTCCAGCCGGAGCTCACCGTCGTCGGCGTGGAGCTGGACGCGGAGCGCGCCCTCGCCGCCCGCGCGCACGCGGACGCCAAGACGCACTTCCGCCAGGGCGGCTTCGAGCTGCCGCTGGGCGACGACGAGCCCGTCCGCCTGCTGCGCGCCATGAATCTGCTGCGGCAGGGCCCACCGGAGCGCGTGCCCGAGGTCCACCGGACGCTGGGTCGCTACCTGCTGCCCTCCGGCCTGCTCGTGGAGGGCAGCGCCGACCCGACGGGTGCCATCCTCACCGCGCACCTGCTGCGTCGGGCCCCGGAGGCCGACGCGCCCCTCGTCCGCGAGGCCCTGCTCTTCCACACGGACTTCAGCCATGGCTTCGCGCCGCTGCTGTTCCGCGACTGGCTGCCGCGCGACTTGCGCCGCCGCGTGCGCCCCGGAGAGCCCGTCCACGCCTTCTTCGCCGAGTGGGGCGCCGCCTGGGAGGCCGCCCGGGTCTCAGGCCACACCGCGCCCCCCGACGCCTTCCATGAGGCCGCCTCACGCCTGGCGGCTCGCACAGGAGACGTGGAGGCCGATGCGTGGCTTCTCGCCCGGGGGTATCTCGTTTGGAGGCCAAGGGAAGGCATCAGCCCCTGAGGATGACGCGACGCATGGCCCTCAACGGAGTCGCTCAGTCCCAGGCTGCGAGAAGATGAGCGGCAGAGGGGGGGCGCCAAAGCGTCAGCCGAGAGGCTATCCTGCTCCCGACATCTTCCAGGTCCTTCCAGGGTTTGCGTGGCAAATCAGGTAGGACCCCACACCTTCATGAAACGGCACATCGTCTCCCTCCTCACCGCGAGCCTCGCCGCGAGCAGCCCCGTCGCCGGGGCCGCCATGCTCCAGCGGGGCCCCCGCTCCGGGCTGGCCACGCAGGTACTGGCCGCGGTCCGCGGCACGGCGCAGCGCTCGCGCCGTGGGGAGACGGGGACGCCGGAGTCGCAACAGGAGATTGAGGACGCCATGGTGGAGCAGGTACCCCGGACGCACGTGGAGGGCCGGCCGCCCGTGCTGCTCTTCTCGGCGGGCTTCTACGGCACGCTCGCGGCCGCGCGTTGCTTCGGGCGCAACGGCATCGACGTCACGGTGGCGGACCCCACGAAGCTGGGGCCCGCGAGCTGGTCCCGCTTCGTCGGGCGCCGCGTCCAGTGTCCGCCCGAGTCGCGGGCCGAGGACTTCATGGCGTGGCTGCTGGACTTCGGCCGCCGCGAGCCGCTGAAGCACGTGCTCTACCCGACGAGCGACGAGCTGGCCTGGCTGGTGTCCGTCCACCGCGAGGAGCTGGCGAAGTACTTCCACCTGTATGACCCGGGCGTGGAGGCCGTCTACGGCCTGCTCAACAAGCGCAAGCTCTTCGAGGTGGGCCAGGAGGTGGGGCTGCGGCTGCCGCGCACCTGGTTCCCCGAGTCCGAGACGGACCTGGACGCGGTGGCGCGCGAGGCGCGCTTCCCCGTGCTCATCAAGCCCACCACCCAGATTCTCTACTCCACCCACCGCAAGGGCCACCCGGTGGCCGAGCCCACGCAGTTGGTGGAGGAGTACCGCTCCTTCGCGCGTGACGGGTACGCGGACATGCTGGTGCGGTTCGACCCGGCGGTGTCCCGCCCCATGGTGCAGGAGTTCCACCCGGAGGCGGCGCAGGGCATCTACAGCCTGTCCGGCTTCGTGGACGAGTCGGGCGAGCTGTTCGAGGTGCGCGGCGCCATGAAGGTGCTCCAGCGCCCGCGGCGCCTGGGCGTGGGCGTGTGCTTCGAGTCCGCCCCGGTGCGCGAGGACCTGGCCGAGGGGCTGAAGCGGCTGTGCAGGCGCCTCAACTACCACGGCGTCTTCGAGGTGGAGTTCATCCAGACGAAGGACGACTTCCTCCTCATCGACTTCAACCCCCGCTACTACGGGCAGATGGGCTTCGACATCGCCCGGGGCCTGCCGCTGCCGCTGCTGGCGTACCACGCCGCCCTGGGAGACCGGGACTCGCTGCAGCGCGAGGCGAAGGCGGCGCGCGAGTGGCGCGGGCGGGGCGAGGTGTTCTGCAACCGCATCGCCCTGGAGATGCTGCTCAACCTCCAGCGGCTGTCCGGCGCGCTCCCGGGAGACGAGGCGCGCCAGTGGCGGCAGTGGCTGGACGCGCACCGGGGGCTGTCGGTGGACCCGCTCATCGACTCGGATGACCTGGTGCCCACCGCCGTGGAGCTGGCGCAGATTCTCTACGGCTCCGCGCGCCACCCCCGCGCCTTCGTGCGCTCCATGGTGCTCAACCGCTGAGCCTCACGGGCTCGACGGGCGGCGCGTCGAACGTCACCAGGTCCTCGAACGTCTCGGCGCGGCGCAGGAGCCGCTCCTGGCCGCCGTCCAGCGCGAGGATGGCCGGCTGCGGATAGGAGAAGGACGTGGCGAAGGGCACGAAGTAGGCCCCCGCGTCCATGATGGCCAGCGTGTCCCCCACGCTCAGCTCCGGCAGCCGCTTCGCGTGGTACAGCGTGTCGCCCGGGGTGCAGATGGGGCCCACCACCGTGTACACGCGCGAGGCCTCCGCGTCCGGCCGGTCCACGTGGAAGAGCTGGTGGTACTCGTTGCGCACGCACTCGGCGTGGTTGATGCCGGCGTCGAGCACCGCCCAGGTGCGGTCCTCGCCCGCCTTGAGGGCATGGACGCGGGCCAGCAGCAGCTGGGTGTCGCCCGTCATGGCGCGGCCCGGCTCCAGGAAGATGCGCGGGCGCTGGCGGCCCCGGCGCGCGTAGTGCGACTCCACCAGCTCCACCACCAGGGGCACGTAGCGCTCAATCGAGAGCGAGGCCGCCGGGTCCGGCGCCGGCACGTCGCGGAAGAAGGTGAGGTTGAGTCGCCAGTCGCGCTCGGCGATGTGCTCCACCGTCGGCGTGCACAGGCTGCCGCCGAGGTCGAGCACCTCGAGGTCCAGCCCCAGCTCCTGGTGCAGCGTGTCCGTGAAGGCGAGCACCGCTTCCACGAAGCCCGTGAGGTCGCCCTCGGTGCGGATGGTTTCGCCGCGGTGGGCGTGCAGGCCCACCACGTCCAGGTGCTTGGAGGCGCGCGCCTGCTGGTAGGCCCGCAGCGCGGCGCCCCCGGCGATGGGCGTGCCGAACTGCCCCGTCCAGCCGGCGTCCGTCGTGACTCGCACCGCCACGCGCGGGCGGCGGCCCACCTCGGCGGCCAGCCGCGTGAAGACGGCCAGCTCCTCGGTGTGGTTGGCGGCGAGCAGGCCGATGCCGCGGGAGATGGCCTCGCGCACGGAGGCCTCGGACTTCACCGGGCCGTTGTAGACGATGCGCTCGGGGGCCACGCCCAGCTTCAGCGCCAGCCACATCTCATAGGCGGAGATGACCTCCGCGCCCACGCCCAGGCCGTGCAGGAAGGACAGCACGCCGGGCACCGGGTTCGTCTTGTACGAGTAGTACACCTCGCAGCCGCCAGCGCGGCCCGGGGGCGCCGCGAGGAAGCGCTTCGCGTTGCGGCGCAGCGCGGCCAGGTGCACCACGTGCAGCGGCGAGCCGTACCGGGCCGCGAGGTCCTTGAGGGGCACGCCCTCCAGGCACAGGCCCTGGCCGGGACGGTGCTCCAGCCCCCAGTGGGAGGCGGGCACGGAGGTGCGGGCGGGCGCCAGGGCCTTCTGGAGCACCGGGCGCAGCGTCTCCTTCACCTGCCGCTTGGCGGTGCCGAGGAGGCGGCTCTTGAGGCTCACGAGGCCCGTCCCTGCTTGGGCAGCCACAGCGGCAGCTTCTTGGCCACGTCGAAGGGCAGCGCGCGCATCAGCAGCTGCAGGGCGCGGTACTCCAGCATGCCGTTCGTCTTGCGGTACTTGCCGTGAATCATCTCGTTGGACTGCATCACCAGCGTGCCGTCCTTGCCCAAATCATGCATCAGCGAGGGCCGGCCGGTGCGGTAGTGGAGGATGGGGCGATTGACGTACACGTGCCCGTAGGCGCGGATGCCCCGCAGGTAGAAGTCCACGTCCTCGTAGACGGGGATGGAGCCGTCGAAGCCGCCCAGCGGCGCGAAGTGCTCGCGGCGCACCATGCACGCCGAGTTCACATACAGCGTGCCGCGGAAGAGGATGTGCGCCACCGTCCAGGCGCTGTTGGGCGTGCTGGAGCCCACCTTCGCCGCCCACTCGAAGTACTCGCTCTTGTCCTTGAGCCAGTCCGCGTCGTCGCCGAAGGGCACCACCCAGCCCACCGCGACACCTGCGTCCGGCCGCGCGTCCAGCGCGCTCACCATGGCGTGCAGCGCGCCCTCGGCCAGCATGTCGTCGTCGTCGAGGAAGTGCAGGTAGCGGCCCTTCGCCAGCGTGGCGCCATGGTTGCGCACCACCGCCGGACGGCCCTTGGAGGGCGGGTCATTCACGAGGTAGCGCACCCGCGCGTCGCCCAGGCCTTCCACTGCCTCGCGCGCCGTGCCCGCGGGCGTGTCGTCCAGGACGATGACCTCGACACTCACCCCCTCCTGCCGCAGCACGGAGCGGATGGCCTCCAGGACTTCCTTCTCTCGCTTGTGGGTGGGCATCACCACCGAGACATCAATCGCTGACATGCCCGGACTTATATGCGGTGGCGCCCACAGCCGGGAAGCCGGCTTCCCAGGTGTGAAGCGCGGGTGCCTGCATGCTCCCGCGCTTTTCCCATCGGGTCTGCCCGCCTGCTCGGCCTCTGAGAATTCCGGGCCGGTGCGCGACGCGCAGAAGCTGCGCGGACCCGGCACGGCGTGCGTCCGGCTTCGACGCGCCCCCGTCACCGGTGAACGCGATCAGTAGCTGGCCACCAGGAAGTCGAAGTCGTCGGTGTCGTCTTCGACCTGGAGGGAAACAGTGGCGGGTATGGCAGAGATGTCGGGGTTTGCGGGGCGCCGGTAGGAGAGGGCGTCGCTGTCCCAGTCCCGGGAGCCGAGCGCCGAGCGGGCGGAGAGGCCCGTCACCTCGAGCTCTCCGAGGGAGAGGCGGTCCATCCAGGGCTGCATGCTGTCGCGCGCCATGTGCTTCCTCCTGCGCCCCCCCGAGGGCGGCACAGGGATGTTTTGCAGTTGGCATGCCAGCCCGTCCTCCGGGGTAGGAGCCCCGGTGGTGCGGTCAGGACCCCCTGGCTGGCGAGCCGCATGAGGCCCTCCGGACGCAGTCCCCCCGGGCGGGCGTGCCCGACTTGACGCCGGACGGAGGCCCGGACAGGAACGAGGACGCACATGGCGCTCCTCCTGGCACACGACGTCGAGTCCCCCCGCCCCTGTAGTTACCTGCCGGAGCGGCAGGCCTCCCTGGAAAATCTACTGATGCAGGACGTCTCGTCGGAGGAGTACGAGCACCTGCTGGTGCGCGGGTGGCGTCGCTTCGGCCCGGTGTACTTCCGGCCCGCCTGCGCGGACTGCAACGCGTGCGTCTCGCTTCGCGTCCCCGTGGAGGGCTTCCGCCCCAACCGGAGCCAGCGCCGGGCCCGGGCGGCGTGTGCCCACCTGCGCGTGGAGGTGGCGACACCCCGGGTGGACCCGACGCGGCTGGCCCTGTACCGCGCGTGGCACGCCGAGCGGGAGCTGGCACGGGAGTGGACTCCGTCGCCGATTACGGCGCGGGACTACTCGCTCCAGTTCTCGTTTCCGCACCCGTCCGCGCGGGAGGTGGCCTGGTACGACGACGGCGCGGAGGGCGGGCCCCGGCTGGTGGGCGTGGGCCTGTGCGACGAGACGCCGCGCGCGTGGAGCGCCGTGTACTTCTTCTATGACCCGGCCTACGCGCACCTGTCGCTCGGCACCGCCAACGTGGTGCGCCAGGTGGAGCTGGCGCGCGAGCGCGGGATTCCCCACGTGTACCTGGGCTACCGCGTCCAGGCGTGCGCGTCGCTGCGCTACAAGGGCGGCTTCCGCCCGCATGAGTTGCTGGAGGAGCGCCCCGCGCTGGACGCGCCTCCGCGGTGGGTGCCGGCGCCTCCGGAGCCGTGAGGCCGGGCCGGGCTGGGGCTATCGGTCGAGGCCTGGGGCGTCCGCGTCCTCCTCGGCGCCCGGCAGGTCCGCGAGCCGCTGGTCGGGGTTGGCGAGGAGGGACTCCAGCACCGCGCGCCAGTGACGGGGGAGTCGCTCGATGACGGCCGAATCCAGGCGCTCCGGGGCGTAGGAGAGCTCGAGCTTCAGCTCCCGTCCCGGCAGGACGACGGCGTCGAGCGCGGTGAAGGGCTGCTCCAGCGAGTGGATGCGGCGCAGGCCCAGGTGCTGCGCCCGCGAGCCCACGGCCGCGTCCCGAGGGTAGTTCTCGAAGACGTAGAGCGTGTCGGGCAGGCGCGCGCTCCGGGGTGGCTCGGTGTGCGCGTGCTCGGCGAGCTCGAGCTGGCGGGACTGGAGGTCCTGGAGCCAGGGCAGGCACTGCGCATGGCCGGGCATGGGGATGCGCAGCGGCAGCGTGTCGATGAGCGGGCCGATGAGGGACTCCACCCCCGGTAGCTCCGGAGGACGGCCGGCGACGATGACCTGCGTGAGGACCGTGTCCACGCCGGTGTGGTGCGCCAGCACCGTTGCCCACGCGCCCAGGGCCAGCGTGTTCAGCGTGAGCTGGTGCCGCCTCGCGAAGGCCGTGAGGGCGGACGTCAGGGCCTCTGGCAGGACGTACAGGTGCTCCCGCCAGGGGACGGTGGGAGTGCTCGGGCCCCGGTCTCCCGGGAGTGGCGTGGGGCCGGTGAGGGTGTCTCGCCACCAGGCCTCGGAGGCGGAGGCGTTGCGGCGCTTCGTCCAGGTGATGAAGTCGCGGTAGGGCGGGCGGCTCGGGGGCGGGGTGTGCTCGGCCTGGTAGGCGGCGAGCAGCTCGTCCATCAGCAGGCCCACGCTCCATCCGTCCATCAGCAGGTGGTGGAAGCTCCAGGCGAAGCGGAACGTGTCCGTGTCCGTGCGGGCCACGGTGAGGCGCAGCAGCGGCGCGACGGCCGGGTCGAAGCCCTGGACGCGGTCCTGTCGCAGGAAGGCGTCCCAGTGCTCGTGCTGGGACTCGGCGGTGAGGGTACGCCAGTCGTGCTCCTGCCAGGGGACGTCGACCCGGGCGTGGACCTGCTGGGTGTCGTGGTCGGCCGGGAAGGACGTGCGGAGGATGGCGTGACGGCGGACCAGGGCCTCCCACGCGCGGCGGAAGGCGGGCACGTCCAGGCCCTGGTGGAACTCCCAGGTGAGCTGCGTGACGTAGGCGCCTGTTCCCGGCGCGAGGCGCGTGTGCCGCAGCATCCGCCGCTGGAGCGGGGAGAGGGCGTAGGTGTCCTCGACCTGGAGCGCGGGGCTCGCCTGTGCCGGGCGGGTCTGGATGAGGGCGCGGAGCGCGTCGAGGCAGCCGTGGGCGAGGCGGTCGATGGTGGCGCGCTCATGGAGGTTGTCGCTGTAGGTCCAGCGCAGGACGAGGCGCCCGTCCATGACGTGGCCATTCACGTCCAGCACGTGCTGGCGGTGGCCCTGGCCGCCGTGGTCCGGACCGGGTGACTCCCAGGTGAGGCCGAAGAGGGCGCCGGAGTCCGCGAGCGAGTCGAGCTGGCCGAGGTAGTTGAAGCCCACCTCGGGCAAGGGCAGCGCCGCGAGCGCGCGGGTCGCTGGGTCCTGGGCGTCACGCAGGTAGCTCAGCAGGCCGAAGCCGAGGCCCTTGTTGGGGACGCTCGTGAGCGCGTGGTGGACGGCGCTTACCGTGTCTCCAGGCGTGGCGTGGGCCGGGGCCGGGAGGACCACGGGGTGGACGGTGGTGAACCAGCCGGTGGTGCGAGAGAGGTCCACGTCATCGAAGAGGTCTTCACGGCCGTGGCCTTCGAGATTGACGGCGAGGGCGGCGTGGCCCGTCCAGGTGCAGAGGGCTTTGGCGAGGGCGGAGAGGAGGATGTCGTTGATGTGCGCGCGCCAGGCGGCGGGAGTGTCCTGGAGCAGCAGTCGGGTTTCGTCCGGGGAGAGGGAGACGGAGAGGTGGCGAGCGGAGGCGAGGGAGTTGTCGGCGGAGGGCTTGTCGCGAGGCAGGGAGTGGACGAGGTGCCAGGGGAGGCCCGTCCAGAAGGAGGCCTCGTGAGTGAGGGAGTCGGAGAGGGCGTGGGAGTGGAGGCGGCGTGCCCAGGCCTGGAAGGAGGTGGTTTTGGGAGGGAGGGAGGGGGGCTGGCCGTGGGAGAGGGCGAGGCAGCAGGCCTGCAAGTCCTCGAGGAGGAAGCGCCAGGAGACGGCGTCGACGACGAGGTGGTGGAGGGCGAGGAGAAGACGCGGGGTGAGGCCGGGGCCGCGGTGGAAGAGGGCGGCGCGAAGCAGGGCGCCGTCTTCGAGGCGCATGGAGGCTTGGAGCGCTGCTGCGTGGGTGGAGATGGCCTGGGGCTGCTGAGGCTGGGGCAGGTGGGAGACGTCCACCTGGTGCAGGGTGAGGGGCGGAGGAGTCTCGGCAGTCTCCTGGAGCCAGTGGGGCGGTGAGGCTTCGGCCTGGGAGTGCTGGAGGGAGAAGCGCATGCGCAGGGCGTCGTGGTGCTCGCACAGCGCGCGCAGGGCCTGCTCCAGGACGGCTGGGGACAGAGGCTGGCGGACTTCCAGCAGGAAGGCCTGGTTGAAGTGGTGGGGGGTGGGCAGGCCCCACTCGAAGAACCAGTGCTGGATGGGGGTGAGGGGTACCGGGCCGGAGACCTGCTCCTGGGAGGAGACGGCTGGAGAGGCGGATTGGACGACGCGGGCGAGGAGCTCGACGGTGGGGTGCTGGAAGAGGAGGCGAGGGGAGAGCTTCAGGCCGGCCTGGTGGGCGCGGGAAATGACTTGGAGGGAGAGAATGGAATCGCCGCCCAGGGCGAAGAAGTTGTCGCGCCGGCCGACGTGCTGAACGCGCAGCACGGAGGCCCAGATGGAGGCGAGCGTCTGCTCGGTGGGCGATTGAGGAGCGAGGAAGCCCGTGTCGCTGGGGGCGCCTTGCGACTCGGGAGCGGGAAGGGCCTTCCTGTCGACCTTGCCGTTGGGAGTGAGGGGCAAGGCCTCCAGGGTGACGAAGGCGGCGGGCACCATGTGCTCGGGCAGGTGGCGTAGGAGGAAGTCGCGTAGCTCTGTGGCGGTGGGCGCGGTGGAGTGGGGCACGATGTAGGCGACGAGCCGCTTGCCTCCGGGGCCGTCTTCGCGTGCCACGACGGTGGCTTCACGGATGGCTAGGTGCTTGAGCAGCGCTGCTTCGATTTCGCCGGGCTCGATGCGGAAGCCACGCACTTTCACCTGCTCATCGGCGCGGCCCTGGAACTCGAGTGTGCCGTCTGGGCGCCAGCGCGCCCGGTCTCCCGTGCGGTAGAGGCGGGTACCGGGTTCGGCGCTGAAGGGGTTCGGGACGAAGCGCTCGGCGGTGAGGGTGGGCTGGCCCAGGTAGCCACGCGCCAGGCCGTGGCCGCCCACGTACAGTTCTCCCGTGACGCCGACGGGCAGGGGCTGAAGCTCGGAGTCCAGCACGTACACCTGTGTGTTGGCGATGGGCCGGCCGATGGGCGGCAGTCCGGCTTCGGTGCTCACTGCCTCCACGGGGGCGCACGTCGTCACCACCGTGCTCTCGGTGGGGCCGTAGTGGTTGACGAGCTGGAAGGGCGCATTTGCGCGGGGCCTGTGGCGCAGTCGGTCGCCACCTGTCAGCAGCACGCGCAGGGCCAGGTCTTTCGGCCAGGCTTCTTCGGTTTCGGTGAGGACGGCTTCGGCCAGCGGCGTGGGCAGGAAGCAGTGGGTGATGGCCTGTGCGCCCAGCCACTTGAGAAGCAGGGCCGGGCTGGCGCGCTCCTCCTCGTCGGGGAGGTGGAGGCTGGCGCCCGAGGCCAGCGGGGGCCACAGCTCCCAGACCGAGGCGTCGAAGGCGGTGCCGGCCACCTGAGTCAGCCGGCTGTCGGGTGTCAGGGCGTACTGGCGTTGGTGCCACGTCACCAGGTTCATCAAGCTGGCGTGGGTGACGCCGACGCCCTTGGGCAGTCCGGTGGAGCCCGAGGTGTAGATGACGTAGGCGAGGTGCTCCGGGTCCGTGGTGAGGAGGGGCGCGGTGTCGGGCTGGGAGGCGATGAGCGGGGCCTCTGTGTCCAGCAGCACTCGTGAGGTGGAGTTGTTGGAGAGCCGGGCGGCGATGGCTTCGGTGGAGACGAGCAGGTGGGCCTGGCTGTCGGAGAGCAGCCATTCGAGGCGCTGAGGAGGGTAGTTGGGGTCGAGCGCCACGTAGGCACCGCCGGCCTTGAGGATGGCCAGGGCACCCACGGCCCAGCGAGCCGAGCGCTCCACACACAGGCCCACGCGCACCTCGGGCCCGACGCCCAGTGCGCGCAGGTGGTGCGCGAGCTGGTTCGTCCTTCGCTCCAGCTCCGCGTAGGTGAGGGACTCTTCGGAGTCGCTCACCGCGAGGGCTCTTGGAGTGCGTCTGGCGTGCGCTTCGACTTCCTGGTGGATGCAGGTGCCAGTCGGCACGAGGGCGCGAGTGGCGTTCCAGTCGACCAGCAACCGGGCCCGTTCGGCCTCCCTCATCCAGGGGAGCGACGCGAGCGGCTGGTCCGCGCGGGAGAGCATTCCCTCCAGCAACATCTGGTAGTGCTCCACCAGTTGATGCATCGCCTCGGTGTCGAAGCGGCCGGACTCGTATTCGAGCTTCAACAGCAGCTCTCCGTGTCGCGGCAGGATGACGGCGGTGAGCGGGTAGTGCGTGTGCTCCGAGGACCGCAGGTCCTTCACGGCCAGTCGGTTCGCGCGCTCGCGAACCGAGCCGTCCAGCGGGTAGTTCTCGAAGGCGAAGAGGCTGTCGAAGAGAGGGGTTCCTCGCGGGACTTCGCACCAGCCCTGGAGCTGGGCCAGGGGTGTGGCCTCGTGCTGGCGCACCTGACTCTGCTGCGCCTGGAGCTCCTGTAGCCAGGGGACGAGTCGTTCCCGCTCGGGCAACCGCACGCGCACCGGGAGGGTGTTGATGAACAGGCCAATCATCGACTCCGCGGCTGGAAGCTCTGGCGGACGGCCGGCGACTGTCGTTCCGAACACCACGTCTCGCTGGCCACTGTAGCGCCCGAGCAGCAGCGCCCAGGCTCCCTGGGCCAGCGTGTTCATCGTGAGGTGGTGCTGCCTTGCGAAGGCTTGCAGCCTCCCCGTGAGCTCGGCTGGGAGCAGGGTCAGGTGTCCTTCCGGAGCTCCTGGCTCCTCCTGCGCGCGGCCGGGGCGTGAGTCGACGGGCAGGGGCGTGGGCTCGGTAAAGCCAGCGAGGAACTCGCGCCAGAAGGACTCCGCGCGGGTCGCGTCTCGTTTCCGCAGCCAGGCGATGTAGTCGCGGTACGGCGGGCGGTCCGGGAGGACAGGGGACTTCCCGTTGGACAGGGCCTCGTAGCTCGCGAACAGCTCGTCGAGGAGTGGCCCCATGCTCCAGCCGTCCAGCAGCAGGTGGTGATGGCTCCACACCAGTTGGTAGGTGGCCTGGTCCAGTTGGACGAGCGTGAGGCGCAGCAGCGGTGCCCGGGTGAGCTCGAAGCCGTGGCTCCGGTCCTCCGCCAGGAAGGCTCGCAGGCGCGCGTCCCGCTCATTCTGGGGCACGTCGCTCCAGTCGAGCTGCTGCCAGGGCAGGTCGACGCGGGCCCGGACGCATTGGAGTGGCTCGGGCAGTCCTTCCCAGAGGAAGGCGGTGCGGAGGATGGCGTGCCGCTGGAGCAATACCTCCCAGGCGCGCCGGAATGCGTCCGAGTCGAGTCCGCGCATCTCCCATGTGAGCTGCGTGACGTAGGTGCCCGCGGTGGGCGACAGGAGCGCATGGAAGAGCAACCCCTGCTGCAACGGTGAGACGGGGTAGAGGTCCGCGACACCGGAGACTGTCTGGAGCACCCGGTCCAATGTGCTCGGGTCCAGGCGAGCCAGGGGGAAGTCCGCGGGACGCAGGCGGCGGGCTTCCTCCGTGTTCCGCTCTCGGATGAACGCTCGGAGCGTGTCGAGGCACGCGTCTGCGAGGTGCTCGATGGTGGATCGCTCGTGAAGGTTGTCACTGTAGGTCCAGCGCAGGGCGAGGCGCCCATCGAGGACATGGCCGTTCACGTCCAGCACATGACGGCGCGGTCCCTGGTCGCCATACATGGGGCCAGTCGGGTCTCGCGAGAGGCCGAAGAGGGCGCCGGAGTCCGCGAGCGAGTCGAGCTGGCCGAGGTAGTTGAAGCTCACCTCGGGCGAGGGCAGCGCCGCGAGCGCGCGGGTCGCTGGGTCCCGGGCGTCGCGCAGGTAGCGCAGCAGGCCGAAGCCGAGGCCCTTGTGCGGCACGTCGCCCAGTCGCTGGCGCATGGAGGCGAGGATGTCACCCGGAAGGGCCTCGGGCTCCGCTGAGAGCAGGAGGGGGAACAGGGTGGTGAACCAGCCAGTGGTGCGAGAGAGGTCCACGTCGTCGAAGAGGTCCTCGCGGCCGTGGCCTTCGAGGTTGACGGCGAGGGCGGCGTGGCCCGTCCAGGTGCAGAGGGCTTTGGCGAGGGCGGAGAGGAGGATGTCGTTGATGTGCGCGCGCCAGGCGGCGGGGGTGTCCTGGAGCAGGAGGCGGGTTTCGTCCGGGGAGAGGGAGACGGAGAGGTGGCGAGCGGAGGCGAGGGAGTTGTCGGCGGAGGGCTTGTCGCGAGGCAGGGAGTGGACGAGGTGCCAGGGCAGGCCCGTCCAGAAGGAGGCCTCGTGAGAGAGGGAGTCGGAGAGGGCGTGGGAGTGGAGGCGGCGTGCCCAGGCCTGGAAGGAGGTGGTTTTGGGAGGGAGGGAGGGGGGCTGGCCGTGGGAGAGGGCGAGGCAGCAGGCCTGCAAGTCCTCGAGGAGGAAGCGCCAGGAGACGGCGTCGACGACGAGGTGGTGGAGGGCGAGGAGAAGACGCGGGGTGAGGCCGGGGCCGCGGTGGAAGAGGGCGGCGCGAAGCAGGCCTCCGTCTTCGAGGCGCATGGAGGCTTGGAGCGCTGCTGCGTGGGTGGAGATGGCCTGGGGCTGCTGAGGCTGGGGCAGGTGGGAGACGTCCACCTGGTGCAGGGTGAGGGGAGGAGGAGTCTCGGCAGTCTCCTGGAGCCAGTGGGGCGATGAGGCTTCGGCCTGGGAGTGCTGGAGGGAGAAGCGCATGCGCAGGGCGTCGTGGTGCTCGCACAGCGCGCGCAGGGCCTGCTCCAGGACGGCGGGGGACAGAGGCTGGCGGACTTCCAGGAGGAAGGCCTGGTTGAAGTGGTGGGGGGTGGGCAGGCCCCACTCGAAGAACCAGTGCTGGATGGGGGTGAGGGGTACCGGGCCGGAGACCTGCTCCTGGGAGGAGACGGCTGGAGAGGCGGATTGGACGACGCGGGCGAGGAGCTCGACGGTGGGGTGCTGGAAGAGGCGGCGAGGGGAGAGCTTCAGGCCGGCCTGGTGGGCGCGGGAGATGACCTGGAGGGAGAGAATGGAATCGCCGCCCAGGGCGAAGAAGTTGTCGCGCCGGCCGACGTGCTGAACGCGCAGCACCGAGGCCCAGATGGACGCGAGAGTCTGCTCGGTGGGCGATTGAGGGGCGAGGTAGCCCGTGTCGCTGGAGGAGCCGTGCGACTCGGGAGCGGGAAGGGCCTTCCTGTCGACCTTGCCGTTGGGGGTGAGGGGCAGGGCCGCGAGGGTGACGAAGGAGGCGGGCACCATGTGCTCGGGCAGGTGGTGCAGGAGGAAGTCTCGTAGGTCCGTGGCGGTGGTGGGCGCTACGGACGAAGACTCACGCTCGCCTGCGAGGGCCTCGTTGGTGCTTCCCGAAGGCGCGGTGGAGTGGGGCACGAGGTAGGCGACGAGCCGCTTGCCTCCGGGGCCGTCTTCGCGTGCGACGACGGTGGCTTCGCGGAGGGCCGGGTGCTTGAGCAGCGCTGCTTCGATTTCGCCGGGCTCGATGCGAAAGCCGCGCACCTTCACCTGCTCATCGGCGCGGCCCTGGAACTCGAGTGTGCCGTCTGGGCGCCAACGCGCCCGGTCTCCTGTGCGGTAGAGGCGGGTACCGGGTTCGGCGCTGAAGGGGTTCGGGACGAAGCGCTCGGCGGTGAGGGTGGGCTGGCCCAGGTAGCCGCGCGCCAGGCCGGTGCCGCTCACGTACAGCTCTCCCGTGACACCCACGGGCACGGGCTGAAGCTCGGAGTCCAGCACGTACACCTGCGTGTTGGCGATGGGCCGGCCGATGGGCGGCAGTCCGGCTTCGGTGCCCGTTGCGGCCACCGTCGCGCACGTCGTCACCACGGTGCTCTCGGTGGGGCCGTAGTGGTTGACGAGCTGGAAGGGCGCATCCGCGCGGGGCCTGTGGCGCAGTCGGTCTCCACCTGTCAGCAGCACGCGCAGGGCCAGGACTTTCGGCCAGGCTTCTTCGGTTTCGGTGAGGACGGCTTCGGCCAGCGGCGTGGGCAGGAAGCAGTGGGTGATGGCCTGTGCGGCCAGCCACTTGAGAAGCAGGGCCGGGCTGGCGCGCTCCTCTTCGTCGGGAAGGTGGAGACTGGCGCCCGAAGCCAGCGGGGGCCACAGCTCCCAGACCGAGGCGTCGAAGGCGGTGCCGGCCACCTGAGTCAGCCGGCTGTCGGGCGTCAGGGCGTACTGGCGCTGATGCCACGTCACCAGGTTCATCAAGCTGGCATGGGTGACGCCGACGCCCTTGGGCAGTCCGGTGGAGCCCGAGGTGTAGATGACGTAGGCGAGGTGCTCCGGGTCCGTGGTGAGGAGGGGCGCGGTGTCGGGCTGGGAGGCGATGAGCGGGGCCTCTGTGTCCAGCAGCACTCGTGAGGTGGAGTTGTTGGAGAGCCGGGCGGCGATGGCTTCGGTGGAGACGAGCAGGTGGGCCTGGCTGTCGGAGAGCAGCCATTCGAGGCGCTGAGGAGGGTAGTTGGGGTCGAGCGCCACGTAGGCACCGCCGGCCTTGAGGATGGCCAGGGCACCCACGGCCCAGCGAGCCGAGCGCTCCACGCACAGGCCCACGCGCACCTCGGGCCCGACGCCGAGTGCGCGCAGGTGGTGCGCGAGCTGGTTCGCCCTTCGTTCCAGCTCTGCGTAGCTGAGCCGCGAGCCGGTGGCCTCAACCGCGACCTGGTCCGGATGGAGTGCCACGATGTGCTCGAACAGCTCCGGAAGCGTGACGTCGCTGGGGAAGCCGGTGACAGTGGCGTTCCACTCCACCAGCACTTTCCGGCGTTCCTCCTCGTGCATGACGGGCAGTGCGTCGATGCGCTGGTCTGGGTCCGAGAGCGCGGCTTCGAGCAGTCGCTCGAACCGCCCGGCAATCCGAGCCACCGTGGCGGGCTCGAAGAGGTCCGTGCTGAACTCCCAGACACCGACCCACCCGTCCTCCGTTTCTCGCATCGACAGGGTCAGGTCGAGCTTCGACGTGCCCGTCTCCACGTCCCGCAGGCGCACGGATACGCCTGGCAGCTCCAGCGCCGCACGAGATGCGCTCTGCAGCACGAACATGGCCTGCACCAGCGGCGTCCGTCCCAGGTCCCGCTCGGGATGCAGTGCTTCGACGAGCTGCTCGAAGGGCAGATCCTGGTGGGCGTACGCACCCAGGCAGCGCTCCCGCACACGGCCCAGCAGCTCTCGGAAGGTGGGGGCTCCGGACAGGTCTCCGCGCAGTACCAGCGTGTTGACGAAGAAGCCGATGAGCCCCTCCACCTCGCGCCGGTTGCGGCCCGCCACTGGCGTGCCCACCAGCACGTCCTCCTGTCCCGTGTGCCGCATCAGCAGCACCTGGAACGCCGCGAGCAACAGCATGAAGTGCGTCACGCCTTCGCGCTGCGCCAGGGCCTCGACATGCCCGGACAGCGTGCGCGGCAGCAGGACGCGGAGCCTGCCGCCCCGGTGGCTCCAGACCTGAGGACGGGCATGGTCCGCCGGCAGCTCCAGCACGGGCAGTGGACCCGCGAGCTGCTCACGCCACCAGGCGAGATGCTTCTCCCGCACCACTCCGCTCAGCCACTCGCGCTGCCAGACGGCGAAGTCCGCGTACTGCACGGGCAGGGGTGGCAGCGTGGCGGTGCCCCCGGACCGGAGTGCCGCGTAGACGGCGCTCAGCTCCCGCTGGAACACGTCCTGGGACCACCCGTCGGAGACGATGTGGTGCATCGACAGCAGCAGGGCGTGTACCTCCGGCGCGAGCCGCAGCAGCGTGGCCCGCACGAGCGGCCCCTGGTGGAGGTCGAACGGACGCAGCGCCTCCTCCTTCGCGCGACGCTCGGCCTCCGTGTCGCGGTCCTCCGGTGACAGGCCGGTGAGGTCCACCACGGGCATGTCGAGCGCCAGCTCCGGCGAGATGACCTGGACCGGGTGCCCGTCTTCCATCGCGAAGGTCGTCCGCAGGGCCTCATGCCTGCGCACCACTTCCCGCAGGCTCTCGCGGAGCAGGTTCGCGTCCAGCGCTCCCTCCAGCCTCACCACGAGGGGCACGTGGTAGGTGGCCCCGCCCGGTGCGAGCTGCTCCAGGAAGTAGAGCCGCTGCTGAGCGAATGAGAGCGGCAGTGGGCCGTTGCGTGGCACTGGCGCCAGTGAGGGCTCGCGCCGCGCTCCCGGAGTGGTGTCTCGCGGGGAGGCCTCGACGTGCCGGGCCACCGCCGCCACCGTGGGCTCCTCGAACAGGCGCTGCAGTGGCACCTCGACGCCAAAGGACTCCCTCAATCGGGAGATGGCTTGCGTGGCCAGCAGCGAGTGCCCGCCCAGCTCGAAGAAGTCGTCTTCCACCCCGACGCGTGCCACGCCGAGCAGCTCCGACCAGATGTCGGCCACCCTGCGCTCCACGTCGGTGCGCGGGGCGACGTAGCGCTCCGTCGAGCCGTCCGCGAGGCTGACGCTCGGAGCGGGCAGGGCCTTCCGGTCCACCTTGCCGTTGGGCGTGAGGGGCAGCGCCGCCAGGGTGACGAAGGCCGCGGGCACCATGTGCTCGGGCAGGCGGTGCAGGAGGAACTCGCGGAGGGCCGGGCTCGTGAGCGCGACGGGCTGCAACGGACTTTCACTCCCGGGGCTCCGTGCTGGACGGGTGGGAGCGTCGGAGCCTTCGTCAGGCGCTGCCGGGCGTGGCACCACATACGCGACGAGTCGCTTGCCTCCGAGGCCGTCTTCGCGTGCGACGACGGTGGCTTCACGGATGGCCGGGTGCTTGAGCAGCGCTGCTTCGACTTCACCGGGCTCGATGCGGAAGCCGCGCACCTTCACCTGCTCGTCGGTGCGCCCGAGGAACTCCAGGATGCCGTCGGACCGCCAGCGCACCCGGTCTCCCGTGCGGTAGAGGCGGGCACCGGGCTCGGTGCCGAAGGGATTCGGGACGAAGCGCTCGGCGGTGAGGTCGGGCCGGCCCAGGTATCCGCGCGCCAGGCCGGTGCCGCCCACGTACAGCTCTCCCGTGGCGCGCACCGGCACGGGCTGAAGCTCGGGGTCCAGCACGTACACCCGCGTGTTGGCGATGGGCCGGCCGATGGGCGGCAGTCCCACCTCCGTTCCCTCTACGGCCACTGTCGCGCACGTCGTCACCACCGTGCTCTCCGTGGGGCCGTACTGATTCACCAGCCGGAACCGCGCGTCGGCGCGGGGACGCGGATGCAGCCGGTCTCCTCCCGATACGAGTACCCGCAGGGCCAGGTCCGCCGGCCAGCGCTCGGCAAGCACGGCTTCGGCCAGCGGTGCGGGGAGGACGGCCAGCGTCACGCGTTGCGCGGCCAGCCACTCCAGCAATCGCGGGGGCTGGGTGCGTGTCTCGTCGCTGGGAATGTGGAGGCTCGCTCCCGCCACCAGCGTGGGCCACAGCTCCAGCATCGACGCATCGAACGAGGTTCCGATGACGTGGGACACCCGGTCCGTGGGCTCCACCGCGTACTCGCGCAGGTGCCAGTGGATCAGGTTCGCCAGGCTGCCGTGCGTGACGCCAACGCCCTTGGGCTGCCCTGTCGAGCCGGAGGTGTAGATGACGTAGGCGAGATGGTCTGCGCACGCACCGCTCGGAGGAGGCATGTCGGGCTGAGCGTCGATGAGCGGCGCGTCCGCATCCAGCAGCACCCACTGCTCACCGCCGGAGGGGAGTTCGTCCGCGATGGCCTCGGTGGTGATGACCACCGGAGCGCCGCTGTCGCGCAGCATGGAGGCCAGCCGCGCCATGGGCTGGTTCGGGTCCAGCGGCACGTACGCGCCACCGGCCTTGAGGATGCCGAGCGCCCCCTCCACCCACTGCGCTGAGCGCTTCACGCACAGCCCGACGCGGACCTCGGGCCGCACTCCCAGCGACCTCAGGTGGTGCGCGAGCCGGTTTGCCCGACGCTCCAGCGCTCCATACGTCAGCATCCCCGCGTCATCCGCCACCGCGAGGGCTTCCGGAGTGAGCGCGGCCCGAGCCTCGAACAGGGCGGGGACGAGCGAGTCCGCGGGCACGGCGGTCTCCGTGGCATTCCACTCGATCAGTAGTCGGTGCCGTTCCTCTGGCGCGAGCATGGGAAGCTCGGTGATGCGCTGGTCCGGGGACGCGGCGATGGACTCCAGCAACCGCACGTAGTGGTCCGCGAGTCGGGCCACCGTCTCCCGGTCGAACAGCTCGGTGCCGTAGCCGAAGGACGCGACCAGACCCGCCTCGCTCTCCGACATGGCGAGGCCCAGGTCCATCTTCGCCCGCCCCGCGTCGCCATCTTCCAGCCGCGCCACGAGGCGCGGCAGTTCCAGCACCGGCGCAGCCCCGTCCTGCATGGAGAACATCACCTGGAACAGCGGGGTGTGCCCCGCGCCACGCTCGGGATGGAGCGCCTCGACGAGCTGGTCGAAGGGCAGGTCCTGGTGGGCATACGCGCCCAGGCAGGTGTCTCGCACGCGACCCAGGAGCGCCCGGAAGGTGGGGCCTCTGGAGAGGTCCCCCCTCAGCACCAGCGTGTTGACGAAGAAGCCGATGAGCCCCTCCACCTCGCGCCGGGTGCGGCCGGAGCTGGGGGCTCCTACCGCGACATCCGTCTGGCCGGTGTAGCGGGAGAGGAGCACCTGGAAGGCCGCCAGCAGCAGCATGAAGCGGGTGACGCCCTCGCGACGGCCGAGCGCTGCCAGTGCGTCCGTCAGCCTCCGGGGCAGCACGCGCTGGAGTCGCGCCCCCTCGCGCGTCCGTACGGCCGGGGCGGGACGGTCTGCTGGCAGCTCCAGGGACTCCAGCCCGGCCAGCCGCTCCCGCCACCAGGCGAGCTGCGGCTCCAGCGCGCCTCCCTGCGCGCATCGCTGCTGCCACACCGCGAAGTCGGCGTACTGGATGGGCAGCGGCGGTAGCGCGGTGCCGGAGGCGAGCGCCGCGTACAGGGCTCCCAGCTCGCGCAGCAGCACGGCGACGGACTCGCCGTCGAAGATGATGTGGTGCAGCGTCAGCAGCAGCGTGTGCGAACTCGATTCGAGCCGCAGCAGCAGGCCCCTCAGCAGCGGCCCCCGCTCCAGGTCGAACGGACGCGCGGCCTCCTCAGCGGCGTACCGGCGAGCCTCGACCTCGCGGGCCTCCGGGGACAGGCCCGAGAGGTCCACCACGGGCAGGGACAGAGACGGCTCGGGCGCGATGACCTGCACGGGCCGGCCCCGCTGCTCGGTGAAGGTCGTCCGGAGCGACTCGTGTCGGGCGGCGAGCGCCCGCAGGCTTCGTTCCAGCACGTCCGCGTCGAGCGCTCCCTTCCACTGCAAGAGGAACGGGACGTTGTAGTGGGCGCTCCCGGGTTCGAGCCGCGCCGCGAACCACACCCGCTGCTGCGCGGAGGAGAGGACCGTAGGCTCCTCGTGGGCCACAGGCTCCAGGGGCGGCAGCTGCACGCGCTGCCCGTCACTTCGGAGCGCGTCGAGGGCGGCGGCGAGGCTGGAGACGGTGGGTGCTTCGAAGACGCGGCGCACCGGCAGCTCCACGTCGAAGGTGTCCCGCACCCAGGCCACGAGCCGCGTGGCCACCAGCGAGTGTCCCCCGAGCGCGAAGAAGTCGTCCTCCACGCCCACGCGCTCCACGCCGAACAGCCGGGCCCAGAGGTCCGCGAGCAGCTCCTCGGTGGCGGTGCGGGGCGCACTGGCGGTCGCCGCGTCAGTGACGGTGGAGTCAGGGGCGGGCAGCGCCCTCCTGTCCACCTTGCCATTGCGCGTGAGGGGCAGGGCCTCCAGCGGGACGAACGCGGAGGGCACCATGGGTTCGGGCAGGCGCTGCTTCAGGAAGTCGCGCAGGGCGGTGGGCTCGGGCGTCGCTCCTGGCGTGGAGGGCACCACATAGGCGACGAGCCGCTTGCCGTTGGCTCCGTCCTCTCGCGCCACCACCACCGCGTCGCGCACGCTGGGGTGCAGGCGCAGCGCTGTCTCCACCTCGCCCGGTTCGATGCGGTAGCCGCGCACCTTGAGCTGTCCGTCGAGTCGGCCCAGGAACTCCAGCGTTCCGTCCGCGCGCCAGCGCACCCGGTCTCCGGTCCGGTACAGCCGGGCTCCCGGCTCGGTGCCGAAGGGGTCCGGCACGAAGCGCTCCGCCGTCAGCTCCGGCCTGCCCAGGTAGCCGAGCGCCACGCCGTCTCCGCCCGCGTACAGCTCTCCCGGAACGCCCAGGGGCACGGGTTGCAGCCTCGCGTCCAGCACGTACACCCGGGTGTTCGCGATGGGCCGGCCGATGGGCACGGTGAGCCCGACGTCCTCCGGTGTCCGCATCACATGGCAGCAGGTGAAGGTCGTCCCCTCGGTGGGGCCATAGCCGTTCACCAGCACTCCGCCACGGGCCAGCCGCTCGCGCGCCGCGCCAGGGGGCAGCACGTCTCCTCCCGCGAGGAGCTGGCGCACCCCCGCAAGGGCCTCGGGCTGGTGGGCCACCAGTTGCTCGAACAGGCCCGCTGTCAGCCACAGCGTCGTCACCTGCTCACGCCGCAGCGTCTGGCCCAGTTCCTCCAGTGAGGGCGTGTGCGGAGGGAACATCACCAGCCGTGCGCCGTGCAGCAGGCTGCCCCACAGCTCGAACGTGGAGGCGTCGAACGCCAGCGGCGCGAGCTGGAGGAAGACCTCCTCCGGGCCGAACCGCGCGTAGCCCGTTCCCATCACCAGCCGCACCACCGCTCGGTGCGGCACGCCCACGCCCTTGGGCCGGCCCGTGGAGCCCGACGTGTAGACGACGTAGGCGAGGTCTCCCGCCGTCACTCCGGTGCGGGGCGCGTCCTCCCGCTCCGCCGTCACTGCGTCCAGGGACACCACCTGAAGCCCGTGCAGCTCCGGCAACCTCGACACCAGCTCCGGAGAGGCCAGCGCCAGCGGCACGCCCGTGTCCTCCAGGAGGAGTGCCAGCCGCTCTCGCGGGTGGCTCGGGTCCAGCGGCACGTAGGCGCCTCCGGCCTTGAGGATGCCGAGCACTCCCACCACCAGCCCCAGCGAGCGCTCCACGCACAGCCCCACCGGGGTGCCCGTTCCCACCCCCAGCGCGCGCAGGTGGTGCGCCAGCCCGTTCGCCCGCCGGTCCAGCTCGCGGTAGGTGAGCCGCGAGTCGCCGAAGGCCACCGCGACGGCATCCGGCGTCCGCGCCGCCTGGGCCGCGAACAGCGCGGGGAGCGTCGCGTCCCGTGGGTAGTCGGTCCGCGTGGCATTCCACTCCACCAGCAGCCGGTGCCGCTCCGCCTCCGCCATGACGGGCAGCGCGGAGAGCCGCGCCCCGGGGGCCAGGGCCACGCCGCGCAGCAGCACCTCCAGGCGCTCCGCGAGCCGCGCCGCGGTGTCCGGCGTGAAGAGGTCGGCGCTGTACTCCAGCTCACCGGAGAGGCCCTCCGGGCCCGCCGCGAGGTGCAGGCTCACGTCGAACTTCGACAGCCGCCGCTCCACCTCCAGCCGTGACACCCGCACACCGGCCAGCTCCAGCGCGGGCGCGGGGGCCGCCTGGAAGGTGAACATCGTCTGGAACAGCGGCGTGCGGCCCGCGTCTCCGCGCACCTCCAGCGCCTCCACCAGCCGGTCGAAGGGCACGTCCACGCGCGAGTACGCGTCCAGGCACGTCGCGCGCACCCGCGTCAGCAGCTCGCGGAAGGACGGGTCTCCCGACAGGTCCGTGCGCAGCACCAGCACGTTGACGAAGGCGCCCAGGAGCCCCTCCACCTCCGCGCGGCCTCGTCCCGCCACCGGGGTGCCCACGAGCAGGTCCTCCTGACCCGAGTGGCGCAGCAGCAGCACCTGCCACGTCGCCAGCAACAGCATGAACGGCGTGACGCCCTCCTGGCGCGCCAGTGCTTCCAGCTCCCGAGCGACCTCCGCCGGCACCTGGACTCGCTGGTGCCCGCCCCACAGCGTCCGTGTGCCAGGTCGAGGGTGGTCCGCGGGCAGCTCCAGCGAGGGCAGAGGACCGGAGAGGCGCCGGCGCCACTCCGCCAGCAGTGGCTCCAGCGCCTCACCCGTGAGCTTCTGCCGCTGCCAGCGCGCGAAGTCCGCGTACTGGATGGGCAGCGCCGGCAGCGACGGAGCCGCACCCGACGCGAGCGCTCCGTACAGTGCACCCAGCTCGCGCACCAGCACACCCAGGGACCACTCGTCGCAGGCGATGTGGTGCAGCGACAGCAGGAGCACATGGTCCTCCGTGCCCAGTCGCAGCAGCGTGGCCCGCAGGGGCGGCTCGTGCTCCAGGTCGAACGGCCGCTCCGCGTCCTCCTGTGCCAGCCGGCGTGCCGCGTCCTCACGCTCCGGCCTTCCGCTCAGGTCCACCGTGGGCCAGTGCCCTTCGCGCGCCGGGGCGACCACCTGCACGGGCTGGCCTCCCACGTCCGCGTAGGTGGTCCGGAGCACCTCGTGACGCTGGACGAGCGCATCGAGTCCCTTGCGCAGGGCCACCGCATCCAGCGCTCCCGTCAGACGGAAAGCGCGGAAGAGGTTGTAGGCGAAGCCGCCGGGAGACAGCCGGTCGACCAGCCAGAGCTGCTGCTGCGCGAAGGACACCGGCCCGAGCTTCGTGCCGGGGCCCCGCTCCTGGAGCAGCCGTGCGAGTGCCTCGCGCCGCTCGGTCTGGGAGAGCACCGCGGTCCTGGATGTCTGGCTCATGTGGGGGACCTCAGAGGTCGTCGATGCCGAGCAGGAGGTTCACTTCGTCGTCGGAGAGGTGGGCCGCGTCCACGGGCAGCTCCGCGCGTTGAATGACGTCCGCGTCCGAGGGGCGGCTCCGTTGCGCGGCGAGCGCCTCCGCCAGCCGCGCCACCGTCGGATGGTCGAAGACGTGCCGCACCGTCAGCCCCACCTGAAGCTCCGCGCGCACCCGGGAGACGAGCCGCGCCGCGAGCAGCGAGTGGCCTCCCAGCGCGAAGAAGTCGTCGTGGATGCCGGGGCGCTCCACGCGGAGCAGCTCCGCCCACAGTGAGGCCAGCCGCTCCTCGTCCGGCGTCCGTGGCGCCACGTATGTGCTCGTGGGCGCGAGCGAGTCCCGGCCCGGCGCGGGAAGCGCGCGGCGGTCCACCTTGCCATTCGGTGTGAGCGGCAGCGCCGGCAGGAGCA
Source organism: Pyxidicoccus trucidator (assembly GCF_010894435.1). Classification (NCBI taxonomy): domain Bacteria; kingdom Pseudomonadati; phylum Myxococcota; class Myxococcia; order Myxococcales; family Myxococcaceae; genus Pyxidicoccus; species Pyxidicoccus trucidator. The sequence continues at coordinate 287,971 of NZ_JAAIXZ010000007.1, forward strand.
CGTAGGCGGCGGGCACCATGTACTCGGGCAGGCGCTGCTGGACGAAGGTCCGCAGGTCGGCGGCGGCCAGCGAGGACTCTCCCGCCGGAAGCGAGGGCACCACATACGCGACGAGTCGCCTGTCACCCGGCGAGTCCTCGCGCACCACCGTGACGGCCTCGCGCACGCCGGAGTGCTGACAGAGGACGCCCTCCACCTCGCCCGGTTCGATGCGGTAGCCGCGCAGCTTCACCTGCTGGTCCACGCGGCCCAGGAACTCCAGCGTCCCATCCGCCCGCCAGCGTGTCCGGTCGCCCGTGCGGTACAGGCGCGCTCCCTGCCTGCCGCTGAACGTGTCTGGCACGAAGCGCTCCGCCGTCGCGTCGGGGCGGCCCAGGTAGCCTCGCGCCACGCCCTCGCCGCCCAGGTACAGCTCACCCGGCACGCCCGGCGGCACCGGCAGTCTCCTCGTGTCCAGCACGTACGCCCGGGTGCCGGGAATCGGCCGGCCGATGGGCACCGGGCCCTCATCCGGAGCCGAAGCCACGGCGTGCACGGTGGACCAGACCGTCGTCTCCGTGGGGCCGTACAGGTTCCACACCTCGCCGCCGCGTGCCCGCAGCTCCGTGGCCAGCTCTCGCGGCAGCGCCTCGCCACCGCACAGCGCCTTCAGCCGCCGGCCCTTCCAGCCGGACTCCAGCAGCAGCCGCCACGTGCTGGGAGTGGCCTGCATCGCCGTGGCCCCGCACGCGTCCAGCAATGCGCCCAGCCGGCTTCCATCCGTCGCCTCGTCGCGGCTCGCCACCACCACCCGCGCGCCCACCGAGAGCGGCAGGAACAGCTCCAGCACCGCGATGTCGAAGGACAGCGTGGTGACGGCCACCAGCACATCCTCGGACGTCAATCCGGGGTGCACGGCCATGGCCGCGAGGAAGCGCGCCACCGCGCCGTGCGGCACCTGCACCCCCTTCGGCGTCCCCGTGGAGCCGGAGGTGTAGAGGACGTACGCCGTGGACACCGGGTCCACCGTTCGGTGAGCGGGCGTCGCGTCCTCTCGCTCCAGCTCGCTCGCGTCGGAGTCCAGGCACACCGTGCGCACGGAGTCGCCAGCGCGGAGCCTGGGAAGTAGCGCCGCCTGCGTCACCAGCACCGGCGTGCCAGCGTCGCGCGACATGAAGGCCAGCCGCTCCGGAGGGAAGCCCGGGTCCAGTGGCACGTAGGCCCCTCCCGCCTTCAGCACGCCCAGCAGCCCCACCAGCATGTCCACCGAGCGCTCCACGCACAGCCCCACCCGCACCTCCGGCCCCACCCCGAGCCGCACCAGCCGCCGTGCGAGCCGCTCCGCCCGCCGGTCCAGCTCCGCGTACGTCAGCGTCCTGCCTCCGCTGGTCACCGCCACCGCGCCCGGTGTGCGCCGCGCCCAGGTCTCGAACGCCGAGTGCAGCCCGGCCGGCTCGGGCAGCGCCGCGGTCTCCGGGCCACTCCAGTCCACCAGCACCTGACGGCGCTCCTCCTCCGTCAGCAGCGGCAGCGCGGACAGCCGCGAGTCGGGAGAGGTGGCCACGGCCTCCAGCAGCCGGTGGAAGTGGCCCGCCAGCCGCGCCACCGTGTCCTGCTCGAACAGGTCCGCGCTGTACTCCCAGCGGATGGCGACGGGGCCGTCCTCCGGTGCGCCCGTGCCCGCGCGCTGCTCGCCTTCGGGGATGACGATGACGTTGAGGTCGAACTTCGCCGAGCCATTGCCGATGGGCACCGTCGTGCCCCGCAGCCCGCCGAACTCCAGCTGTGGCACCGGTGAGTCATGGAAGCTGAACATGACCTGGAACAGCGGCATGCGCCCGGCATCGCGCTCGGGTTGCAGCTCGCGCACCAGCTCCACCAGCGGCACGTCCGCGTGGGCGTGGGCCTCCAGGTCCACCGCGCGCACGCGGCGCAGCAGCTCCACGAAGGTCGGGTCTCCGCTCGCGTCCGTGCGCAGGAGCACCGTGTTCACCATCATCCCGATGAGCGTCTCCAGCTCCGGCGTCCGGCGATTGGCCACGGTGGTGGCGACGCAGACATCCTCCAGCCCGGTGTAGCGGTGCAGCAGCGCCACGAAGGTCGCCCGCAGCGCCATGAAGAGGGTGACGCCCTGGCTCCGGCAGAGGGCCTTGAGCTCGCGGCGGAGCGCCTCGGGCAGCTCGGTGCGCAGCTCTCCGCCTCGGGAGCTCGGCACGCGGGAGCGGGGACGGTCCGTGGGCAGCTCCACCGGCGGAGGCAGTGGCGACAGTCGCCGCCGCCAGTACGCGAGCGAGGCTTCCATGGCCGGGCTTCCCTGCCACCGGCGCTGCCACGCGGCGAAGTCCGCGAACTGGATGGGCAGCTCGGGCAGGGGCGAGGGCTGGCCGACGACGAAGGCGGAGTAGAGCGCCTTCAGCTCGCGCAAGAAGACGGCGGCGGACCAGCCGTCGTGGACGAAGTGGTGCTCCACGTGCAGCAGCACGTGCTCCTCGTTCGCCAGTCGCAGCAGCGTCCACCGCACCAGCGGCAGGCGCGTCACGTCGAACGTGCGGCGCACCTCCTCCGCGATGCGTCGCTTCGCGGCGCCTTCGGCGTCTGCCTCGCCGCCGAGGTCCACCACCGGAAGGCGCACCTCCCAGGGCGCGTGGATGTCCTGCACCGGGTGCCCGTCCCGCGCGGGGTAGGTCGTCCTCAGTCCCTCGTGTCGCCGGATGATTTCCGCCAGCGCCCGCTCCAGCACCGGCACGCCCAGCGCGCCCTGGAGCCGCAGAATCATCTGCGCGTTGTAGGCGAGGTTGTCCGGGGCCAGCTGGAGGAGGAACCAGACCTGCTCCTGCTGGAAGGACAGCGGCAGCGCGTCCTCGCGGGGGCCGCGAAGGAGCGGCGGCGGCGCGAAGTCCGGAGCCCGCTCGGCCCGCGTGTCCAGGAAGTGCGCCAGCCGGGCCACGGTGGGGTGCTCGAAGACGGCGGACAGCGGGAGGTCCACGGACTCCGTCTCGCGCAGGCGGGCGATGAGTCGCCCCGCGAGCAGCGAGTGTCCACCCAGGAGGAAGAAGTCGTCGTGGATGCCTGGCCGCGCGTGGCGGAACAGCTCGGACCACAGCCGCGCCAGCCGGGCCTCCGTGGGCGTGTTCGGCGCGGTGAAGTCCCGAGCGGCTTCAGGCGCGGGGAGCGCGGCGCGGTCCAGCTTGCCGTGCGCGGTGAGCGGGAGCGCCTCCAGCACCACGAACGCCGAAGGCACCATCGGCTCCGGCAGCCGTTCGCGGAGCCGCGCGCGCAGGTGCTCGGCGGACAGCCCCGCAGCATCAATAGGTGCCACGGACGAAGGCGCACCCTCCGGAACCACGTAGGCGACGAGCCGACGCTCTCCAGGCGCGTCCTCTCGTGGCACCACCACCGCCTGCCGCACGCCCGGGAGCTGGGAGAGCACCGCCTCCACCTCTCCCAGCTCGATGCGCACGCCCCGCACCTTCACCTGCGAGTCGAAGCGCCCCAGGAACTCCAGCCGCCCGTCCGGCAGCGCTCGCACGCGGTCTCCGGTGCGGTACAACCGCGCGCCTGGCTCGGCGCTGAAGGCGTCCGGAACGAAGCGCTCCGCCGTCAGCTCCGGACGGTCCAGGTAGCCTCGCGCCAGCCCCACGCCCCCCACGCACAGCTCACCCGGCTCCCCCGCCGGCACCGGCTGCCCCGTGGCGTCGAGCACCGCCACGCTCACTCCCGGCAGGGGACTTCCGATGGAGGGACGTTCCACGTCCACGTCGGTGTCCACCGTGGCGCAGATGGTGGCCTCGGTGGGGCCGTACGCATTCAGCAGCCGGCGGCCCGGCTTCCACCGACGCGCCAGCTCCGGCGGCAGCGCCTCTCCCGCGGAGATGACCGTCTCCAGGGCGTCCAGCCCCTCCGGCTCCAGCTGCGCCAGCACCGAGGGCACCAGCGTCACCGTGGTGATGGCCTCCTCCCGCAGCAGTGCGTGCAGCCGGGGACCGGGCAGCAGGGACTCCCGCAGCGCCAGGTGCAGCGTCGCACCCGCCGCCAGCGTGGAGAGCACCTCGCACACCGACGCGTCGAACCCCGCCGAAGCGAACTGGAGCACGCGGTGGCCCGGCCTCACGCCGTGCGCCTCGACGACGGCGCCGAGCACCTGGCTCAGCCCACCGTGCTCCAGCAGCACGCCCTTGGGGCGGCCCGTGCTGCCCGAGGTGAAGATGATGTACGCGAGGTGCTCCGGCGTGACACCCGAGGCGGGCGGCTCCGAGGGCCACCGCGCCACGTCCTCCGCCACGCCGTCCAGACATATAAAGGATGCGTCCACGTCCGGGAGCCGCTCCCGCCACACCGCCCGGGTGAGCACCACGCGGGGCCGCGCGCGCTCCAGCATCCAGGCCAGCCGCGCCGACGGGTAGCCCAGGTCCAGTGGCAGGTACGCGCCGCCCGACTTGAGCACCGCCAGCAGCGCCACCACCCACTCCGGCGTGCGCTCCATCGCGAGCGCCACCCGCTCCTCGGGCCCCACGCCCAGCGCCTGGAGCTGATGCGCCAGCCGGTTCGCCCGCGCGTCCAGCTCGCGGTACGTCAGCGTGTCACCTCCGGCCACCACCGCCAGCCCGTCCGGCGCGAGCGCCACGCGGGCTTCGAAGAGGCTGTGGGCCAGGCCAGGAGGCTGGGCGGAAGACGGACGGATGTCGTGAAGGGGGGAACGCGCGGGGGTGTGGGGGGGCATGCAGGGATGTCGAGGCTAGCAGGACTCCCCGACAGCCAAGGTCAGCCCGCACCCAGGAGCGCCGCGTCGAAGTGCTGACGCAGCCGGCGCTCGTACTCCTCGGGTGCCACCTTCGCGTACTCGCCGTGTCCCGCGCCCTCAACCACCCACAGCGCCTTGGGCTCGCACGCCGCGCGGAAGAGGCTGGCCTGCAGCTTCGCCGGCGCATCCGGGTCCACGTCGCCGTTGACGAGCAGCAGCGGTCGCCCCTGGAGTCGGCACATGCCGTCGATGGGGCGCACCGCGTCCACGTCCACGCCGGCGCGGCGCAGCGTCCACAGCACGGGCTCCGCGCTCAGCGCGCCCCAGCGGCCATAGCCCGAGTACACGTCCGCCTCGAGCGCGGGGTAGGCGCCCGCCGCCGCCACCGCCTTCACCCGCGCGTCCGCGCTGGCCACCAGCAGCGAGGTGGTGCCTCCCATGGAAAAGCCGAACAGGCCCAGCCGCGCCGGGTCCACGTCCGGACGCGCGGAGACGAAGTCCAGCGCCGCCGTCACGTCATGGCGCTCGCGGTCGCCCCACGTCACGCGGTCGCCGTCGCTGTCGCCATGCGCCCGCAAGTCGAAGAGCAGCACTCCGTAGCCCGCACGGGCGAGCACGCGCGCCTCGAAGAGGAGCTGCGCGCGGTTGTCCGCGAAGCCATGCACCAGCACCACCGCGGCCCGGTTGCGCGACGGCACGTACCAGCCGCGCAGCGTCAGCCCGTCCTTATTGGTGAAGGCCACGTCCTCCAGGCCCGCGAGCTCGCCCGTGGCCTCCGGGCGCGTCACCGGCACGTGGGGCGGGTGCAGCAGTCCCTGGCCAATCCGGTAGCCATGGACGCCCAGATAGCCACCGGCGGCGAGCACCCCCAGCAGTGGGACCAGGATGAGGAGGGGACGGATGCGTGTCTTCACGGAGAGTGAGAGGGGAGGGGGGCGAGCGAGAGACTAGCCGAGCAATGGCCGGGCCCATCCTTCAACTCGGTTGCTTCACGAGAGGTCGGGCGCTACGCCATACCTTGGCGCCCCAACCACTGTGGGATACGGTGCCGCTGCCTAATTGGAGTGGGGCTGATGCTCGTACCGCGACAGGTTGACCCCCCGGAAACCCCCGCCAAGACGCGCGTGCTGTTCACCCTGGTTTTTCTGGGCTCGGGTGGCATCGAACGCTCGGTGTGCAACGTGCTGGCGGGCCTCAATCCGGGCCGGTTCGCCACCAAGATGTTCTTCCACCACCGGCCGCATCCGAAGAGCCAGCAGGACCGCATTCCCCAGCACACCGAGGTGGTGTGGGGCACGGATGCCTTCGTGTACCACCGGAAGATGCTTCCGCGCTTCTTCTGGCGGCTCATCCAGGAGGCACGCCAGGCGGACGTCATCGTCGCCGGCCAGGAAGGCCGGGCCGCGCTGCTCGCCTGCCTGGCGGGGAAGCTCCTGGGCAAGCCCGTGGTGGGGATGATTCACTTCGACTGGGGGGCCTTCAGCCGCGAGCAGCCCCGCCGGCAGCTCTGGGGACTGCGCCTCCTCTACCCCCGCATGCGCCGCATCGTCGCCTGCGGCCATGACTCGGCGAAGGCGTTCCAGGCGCTGGTGCCCGTGAGGCCGGAGCAGCTCGAGGTCATCCCCAACTTCGTGGATGGCGACAAGGTGCGCGTCGCCGGTGAGGCGCCGCTGCCGGACTGGGCGGTGCCCATCTACCAGAAGCCCGTGGTCATCGCCGTGGGACGGCTGGAGAACCAGAAGGCCTTCGACGTGCTCATCCGGAGCCACTCGCTCCTGCGCGCGTCGGGCCTGGACCACCACCTGCTCATCCTCGGAGAAGGCTCGCTCCAGGCAGAGCTCGAGGCGCTGGTGAAGTCCCTGGGCGTGGAGTCCTCCGTCTTCATGCCGGGCTTCACCCCCAACCCCCACGCGCTGATGCGCAGGGCCGCCGCCTTCGCCCTGTCCTCACGCTTCGAGGGGCTGCCCATGGTGCTGCTGGAGGCGCTCGCCCTGGGTTGCCCCGTCGTCAGCACCGACTGCCCGTCCGGGCCCGCGGAGCTGCTGGAGCACGGCCGGCATGGCGTCATGGTCCCCATGGAGGACCCCAAGGCCCTGGCTGACGCGCTGGGTCGCATCATGGATGACGAGGCCTATCGGCAGGACCTGTCCCAACGGGCGCACAGGCGCTCGGAGGAGCTGTCCGCCGACAGGGCCCTGCGCGCCTGGGAGTCGCTGCTCTCGACAGTCTGACGGCGGCCGGGCGCGCGGCCCCCCGTCCTTTCGGCCGGGGGATGGAGCAAGTCCTTCCGGATTGTTCTTTCCCGAGGCCCCCGGGAGTGGTCCGCTCCCTCCAGGATGCGGCCCGCCACGGGACGCCTCATCCCGGGACGGCGGCCAAGGGAAGGAATCCCTTGCCGGCCCCGGGCGGCTTCAACAGGATTCGCCTCCATCATGACGACGACGAACGAGACGCAGGGCCTGAACTTCCTCCAGGAAATCATCGAGGGAGACCGGCGCACGGGAAAGCACGGCGGTCGCGTGCATACCCGGTTCCCGCCCGAGCCCAACGGCTACCTCCACATCGGCCACGCCAAGTCCATCTGCCTGAACTTCGGGCTGGCGCAGCAGTACGGGGGCAAGTGCAACCTGCGCCTTGACGACACCAACCCCGTCACGGAGGACATCGACTATGTCGAGGCCATCCAGCGGGACGTGAAGTGGCTGGGCTTCGACTGGGAGGACCGCAAGTACTTCGCGTCCGACTACTTCCCGAAGCTCTACGACTTCGCCGTGGAGCTCATCAAGCAGGGCAAGGCGTACGTGTGCAGCCTGTCCGCGGACGAGATTCGCGAGTACCGCGGCGACTTCACCACGCCGGGCCGCGACAGCCCCTACCGCAACCGCTCGGTGGACGAGAACCTGGACCTCTTCAACCGCATGCGTGCGGGAGAGTTCTCCGACGGCAAGCACACCCTGCGGGCGAAGATTGACATGACGTCGCCCAACCCGGTGCTGCGCGACCCGCCCATCTACCGCATCCGTCACGCGCACCACCACCGCACTGGCGAAGCGTGGCCCATCTACCCGCTCTACGACTTCGCGCACTGCCTGTCGGACGCGATTGAGGGGATTACGCACTCCGTCTGCACGCTGGAGTTCGAGAACCGGCGCGTGCTGTACGACTGGATTGTCGACGCCCTCATCAAGGGGGACCGGCCGTACCAGTACGAGTTCTCCCGGCTGAACCTCAACTACACGGTGATGAGCAAGCGCAAGCTGCTCAAGCTGGTGAATGAGGGCCACGTCTCCGGGTGGGACGACCCGCGGATGATGACCATCTCCGGCCTGCGCCGGCGGGGCTTCACCCCGGCGTCCATCCGGGACTTCGCCACGCGCGTGGGCGTGAGCAAGACGCAGCAGCTCATCGACATGGGGCTGCTGGAGCTGTGCATCCGCGAGGACCTCAACGAGTCGGCGCCCCGCGCGCTGGCCGTGCTGCGCCCGCTGAAGGTGGTGCTGGAGAATTACCCCGAGGGCCAGGTGGAGAGCCTGGAGGTGCAGAACCATCCGCAGAAGCCGGAGATGGGGACGCGCCAGGTGCCCTTCATGCGCGAGCTGTACATCGAAGCGGACGACTTCATGGAGGACCCGCCGAAGGGCTTCTTCCGGCTGGCGCCCGGCAAGGAGGTGCGCCTGCGCTCGGCGTACTTCATCAAGTGCGAGAAGGTCATCAAGGACGCCGCCGGCAACGTGGTGGAGCTGCGCTGCTCGTATGACCCGGCGACGCGTGGCGGCAACGCGCCGGATGGCCGCAAGGTGAAGGGCACGCTGCACTGGGTGCCCGGCAACGCGCCCACCGCCGAGGTCCGCCTGTACGACAGGCTCTTCTCCGCGGAGGACCCGGAGGCGGACGAGACGAAGGAGTTCACCACCTTCATCAACCCGGAGAGCCTCCAGGTCCTGCGTGGCGCCCGCGTGGAGCCGATGCTGGCGGACGCCCCCGCGGAGACCCGCTTCCAGTTCGAGCGCCAGGGCTACTTCTACGTGGACCCGAAGGACTCGAAGGCCGGGAAGCCCGTCTTCAATCGTACGGTGACGCTGAAGGATTCCTGGACGAAGGAGCAGGCGAAGGGGAAGTAGCCTCTTGCCGTCTGAGATTCTGGGCGTCACTTCCACTTGAGTGGAAGCAAGGGCCCCGGGGATGGCTTCCGTCCCTGGGGTCACTTCCACTTGAGTGGAAGCAGCGGGCCCGGCTGCCGCCCCGGGTCACTTCCACTTGAGTGGAAGCAAGACGCGAGAGGCAGACTGCCCTGGGGTCACTTCCACTTGAGTGGAAGCAGCCCTCCGGCTGCCGTCTCGGTCACTTCCACTTGAGTGGAAGCAGCCCTCCGGCTGCCGTCTCGGTCACTTCCACTTGAGTGGAAGCAGCCCTCCGGCTGCCGTCTCGGTCACTTCCACTTGAGTGGAAGCAAGCCTGCGGACGGCCCCCGTCGCTGGGCTCACTTCCACTTGAGTGGAAGCAGCTCTCCGTGTCTGAGAGTTTGGGTCCAGCTTCCACTCAAGTGGAAGCAACAGAGGCTGGGGCCCCGGTGGGTCACTTCCACTCAAGTGGAAGCAGCACCCCGATGCTGGCGCATGTCCCATGGAGTCACTTCCACTCAAGTGGAAGTGAGTCCGGCTACGGCTCGGAGGGGAGCTTGCCGGCGCACGCTCCCTGGCCGACAGCCTTCGGCACAGGAGCCGCAGGCACCCGGCAGGCGGCATGGCCGAGGATGACGTCTCCATCGACGGTGCTCGTCGGCGTGGGCGTCCACCCCGCGGCGAGCCTCGCGTCCAGGAGTTCATCGGCCTTCGGTTGGTGGTCCCACACGGAGACCGCGTTCACCCCGCCCAGTCAGGTGGTGTCGAAGACGAGGTATCTCTCGCCTTCCCAGGGCACCACGACGTCATGGGTGAACTCGTCCTGCACCACCACCTCGGCCACGTCGCGAGGCGGCGTATGCGCGAAGCCCCAGCGCACCACGTCCTGGAGGAGGGTGAGTGGCGCGAGCTCCCGCTCCAGCGCGGCGCGCAGGTCCGCGGGCAGTCGGGAGTGGTCAATCAGCGGCACCATGCGGCAGTATACCTCCGCTCACGGTGTCCCGCCGACCGCTCCCTCCGCTGCCCGCCCCGGACTTCCGCGCGGGACATCCAGCCAGGCAAGACGGCAGGGTCGGTTGAATCACGACCTCGCGAAGTCCACTCCTCCTGTCAGGCCAGGGACATTCCGCCCTGCCTTTCGAGGAGGCTCACGCGCCATGGCCTGCGGCACGCTCCCACGCTTGTGGTCGCCGCCCACCCAGGCGCAGGTGGACGCCATCATCCGCATGGAGGACCCGGTCCTCCGCAACCTCCACATCACCCAGGCGTACCACGTGCTGAAGGTGGCCCTCACGGACGTCTTCGGCGAGGAGGACGTCAACTGGTGTGGCTTCTCCACGTGGGCGTCGAAGACCGCGGGCGCCTTCATCCGCAAGGACGTGCTGCCTTCGCTGCTCGGAGAGTTGCTGGAGCGCGCGGACGCGGTGACGCGCAGCATCGCCGAGCTGCAGGACCGGCTGCTCGGCGCGTGGGGTGCCTCCGTGGGCGTCCAGTTCGTGCTGGCGCGGACGCTGGAGGACATCACCGACGAGGTGGCCCGCCATGCGGCGCGCGGAAACTTCATTGTCTTCGAGGAGCTGGGGCCGCTCTACACGGACATCCTGGAGCGCTTCACCGGCATCGAGAGTCCGGACCCGTCCCGGCTCCAGCAGGTGCTGTCCCGGCTGTCCCCCGGGCCGGTGGAGGAGGGCGGGCAGGACCTGCTCATCCGCGCGGTGAAGGCGTACTTCGAGGCGATATTCACGCAAGACAGGAAGGCCCGCGCGGAGCTCATGTTCCTGGGCAACGCACTGGCGGGCTACCACGAGCAGACCCGGCTGCAGGGGCCCGTCCTGGCCGCGCTGAACGCGCCGCTGCGCGAGGTGTTCCTGGACAACCTGGTGGAGTTCACCCGCTCTGACCCGAGCCGCCGCGTGCGCGGCATGCCCGAGTGGGGCCTGCGAGGCGCCTTCACGCCGCTGGCCACCCGCCTGGAGCGCATCTGGCGCGAGCTGGCCACCCGCACGCTGATGCGAATCGAGCTGCCGGACATGACGCTGCGGCTGGGCGAGGACATTCCCGCGCTCACCTCGGAACGGGACTTCCCGCCGCTGCTGACGCACCTGGAGCACCCGGAGCTGGTGGCGCTCATGGCCGAGCTGGACCGCACGCCGGACGACACGGCGGGCAGCGCGGCGCGGGACTGGGGCAGCCTGAGCGACAGGATGAACCTCATCGTGGACCTGTTCCGCACGCGGCAGCAGGACCGGCTCCTGTATGACCAGCCCTTCACCTTCCTCCAGGTGGACGCGTTCCAGGAGGGGCGGGTGCCGCACGGGCGGCTATGAGGGCTCGGACTCACCGGAGTCGGCAGGCGCCTCGCGCGTCATCTCCACCATGGTGGGGCGCCAGCCCAGCTTGGCGAACATGCGCTGCGCGGGCGCGTTCTTCGCGGCGACGTGCAGCACCACCCGGGGCACGCCCAGGGCGGTGAGGCGCTTCATCAGCTCCTCGGCAAGCAGGGCGCCCACGCCAGCGCGGCGTCCCTTCTCCTCCACCCAGATGTCGTGGAACCCGCCGCTGCGGTCCAGCAGGGCATTCCAGTCCACGGCCTCCACGCGGCCGTAGGCGTAGCCCACCACCTCGCCATCCAGCTCCGCGACGATGACGACGGCGTCCTTCTTCTTCGCCTCGCGTCCCAGCCACCAGCGGTAGCCGGACTCCACGTCTTCCGGGAGCATGAACCGCTGTGGGTCGAGGTCATGGTGCAGGCGGGCCAGCGCCGCGCCCATTCGGCCCAGCGCGGGCTCATCCGAGGGTTTCGCGGGACGGAGGGTGACGGGCATGGCGGGCTCCTGGGGTAAGAGACTCGGACGCCTGCCATACCTGAAGGCGTGCCTGTCCGGTGGGCTCTCCGGCACGCGGAGCGGGGCCGTGGACACCGTGTTGTCGAGCGGCGGGCCGCGGGAAGCTCAACCTTCGGGCAACGGACATTCCACCCGGTGGGCTCACGCCCACTTTGCCCTCCCGGGGCAGCGCCGGGCGGGGCAGACTGTTCCCACCCCATGCCTTCTCTCGACGCCGAGCTCGACACCGCCCGCCGCATTGCCCGTCAGGCGGGCGACATCCTCCTGGCAATCTACGCCACGAACTTCGCCGTCCAGGACAAGGCCGGTGGCATGGGGCCCGTCACGGCGGCGGACGAGCGCGCCAACGCGTTCATCGTCGGTGAGCTGCGCAAGGCCTTCCCCGGTGACGGCGTGGTGGCCGAGGAGTCCGACAACAGCTCCGAGGGGAAGCGCTCCGAGCGCTGCTGGTACGTGGACCCGCTGGACGGCACCCAGGAGTTCGTCAACCGCAATGGCGAGTTCGCCGTCCACATCGGCCTGGCCATCGCCGGACAGGCCACGGTGGGCGTCGTCTACCGGCCGGTGGGGGACACGCTGTACTCGGGCGTGGTGGGGCAGGGGGCCTTCCTGGAGGAAGCGGCCGGACGCCGGGCCCTGCGCGTGTCGGACGTGGCGGAGCCGGCCTCGCTGCGACTGGTGGTGTCGCGCTCGCACCGCTCCAGGCTGACGGACGCGGTGGCGAAGCGGCTGGGCATCACCCGCGAGCAGGAGTCCGGCTCGGTGGGCCTCAAGTGTGGCCTGCTGGCCGAGGCCGCCGCCGACCTCTACATCCACACCAGCAACAAGAGCTACCGCTGGGACAACTGCGCGCCGGAGGCGGTGCTGCGCGCGGCGGGAGGAATCCTCACGGACCTGGGCGGCACGCCGTACTCGTATGACGGCACGGAGCTGCAGAACCATCGGGGGCTGCTGGCGTGCAACGCCGTCGCCTTCCCGCACGTGCAGCCGGTGGTGGCCGGGTTCGCGCGTGAGGCCGGCATCCTGAGCTGAGCCGTCGGGGTCGCGCTCACGTCCGGAACCCCGTCAGCTCGCGTCCGCCGCGTGTCGCAGCTCGGCGAACAGGCGCGCCAGGTCCGCCAACTGGTAGTGCGCGTTGAGCCCGCTGGGGTTGGGCAGCACCCACAGCCGCGTCGCGCCCAGCAGCTCCGGTTGGAGGCCCGTCTGCGCCTTCGGCCGACCAAAGGCGGTGCGGTACGCGCTCACGCCGAGCACCGCGAGGATGCGCGGCCGATACCGCCGCACCTTGGCCTCCAGCGACTTCGCGCCCTCGGTCAGCTCCGTGTTGTCGAGCAGGTCCGCGGTGGCCGTGGCCCGGTCCACCACGTTGGTGATGCCATAGCCCAACCCGAGCAGCTCCTCCTGCTCCGAGGGCTGCAGGCGGCGCGGGGTGATGCCCGCGGCGTGCAGCGTGGGCCAGAAGCGGTTGCCCGGCCGTGCGAAGTGGACGCCCACCACCACCGAGTAGAGGCTGGGGTTGATGCCGCAGAAGAGGACGCGAAGCCCGCGTTGGATGAGGTCTGGCATCGTCCGGCCGGTGGCGGAGGCCAGCTCCTCCCGGGTGGGCTTGCGAGGCGGTGTCATGGGAGCGGGATATTCGCGGTCCTACCCTCGAAGGCAACAGGAACCGACCTGACGCAAGGGGTGGGGCGTTGCCCGTCGGACGGGAATGCCACCGGACGCTCGTCTGGCTGGCGGAGCAGGGCCTGCTCGGGGCAGGCTTGGCGCGCTTCACAGTCCGGACACCCTGCCCCAAGGAACCTCGAGATGGCACACATCGTGACGCTGACGCTCAACCCGGCCATCGACGTGGCCACGTCGGTGCCGGAAGTGACTCCCGAGCACAAGCTGCGCTGTGGCCCTGCTCGCATGGACCCCGGTGGCGGCGGCATCAACGTCGCGCGCGTGGTGCGTGAGCTGGGCGGCGAGTCCATTGCCGTCTACACCCGGGGAGGCCCCACCGGGCACCTGCTGGAGCACCTGCTGGAGGAGAAGGGCCTCCTGCGCCGCTCGATTCCGGTGGAGGGCTACACCCGAGAGAGCTTCACGGTGGCGGAGGGCACCAGCTCGCGCGAGTACCGCTTCATCCTTCCGGGGCCCACGCTGTCGGAGCGCGAGTGGCAGCGCTGTCTGGACGCGGTGGCCGAGGTGGCCGTAGGCGCCGCCTTCATCGTCGCCAGCGGGAGCCTCCCGCCGGGCGTCCCGGAGGACTTCTACGCCCGCCTGGCGCGGATGGGGAAGCGCCAGGACGTGCGCGTGGTGGTGGACACCAACGGTCCCCCGCTCCGGGCGGCGCTGGAGGAGGGCGTGTTCCTGGCCAAGCCCAACCGTCGCGAGCTGAAGGACCTCACCGGCATGAAGACGGAGGACCTGGCCACCCAGGCCGAGGCGGCCCGCGAGCTGGTGGCGCGAGGCCGGGCGGAGGTGCTGGCGGTCTCCATGGGGGCCGACGGCGCGCTGCTGACGACCCGGGAAGGACAGCTCCGCGCGACGCCGCCGCCGGTGGAGACGCACAGCTCCGTGGGCGCCGGTGACAGCTTCGTGGCCGGACTGACGCTGGCCCTCGCCCGGGGCAAGACGCCCGAAGACGCCCTTCGCTGGGGCATCGCCGCTGGCACGGCCGCGCTCCTGTCGCAGGGCACGGACCTGTGCCACCGCGCGGACGCGGAGCGCCTGTTTGCCCTCGTCAAGCCGGTGGCACTGACGCCGTAGCCGTCGGTCCGGGCCGCGCCTCCTCGCTCCCTGGCGCGGAGGCCGGATGGGGGCGCCCTGGCGCGCTTTCCCCGCGACAAAGCCGAGGCACTCCGGCCAGAGTCCCCGCACGTGCCCGCTTCGGCTCCCTCCACGTCCCCCGCGTCCCGCCTCACTCCATGGCACTGGCTCGGGCTGGTGGTGAGCGTGGCGCCCCTGGCGCTCTATGCTTTCTCGCCTCGCGCCAAGGACCTGGAGCTGTACTTCAACACGGCGCGCGCCTTCCTCGCGGGCGCCACGCCCAACCAGGACTTCCGCTTCGAGTACCCGCCCTACGCGCTGCTCTGGTTCGTCCCCGCGGCCTGGCTGGGCGGGACGCTGAAGACCTTCATCCCCCTCTTCGGCCTGCAACTCACGCTCTTCGATGCGGCCAGCAAGTGGCTGCTGCTCTCCGAGGGGACACGGCGCTGGGGGCACTCGCTCCGGGCCTGGGCGCCCTTCGCGGTGTACTCGGTGGCGAGCTGGGTGCAGAGCGTCCACTACCTCAAGCGGTACGACCTCATCCCCGCCACCTTCACCCTCGCCGCGCTGGTGGCGTTGTCCCGACGGCGTGACGTGCTGGCCGGGCTGGCGCTGTCGGTGGCCATCGTGACGAAGCTGTACCCGGTGGTGCTGGTGCCGCTCGCGCTGGCCGTCTGCTGGCGGCGGGGCGCATGGGACTCAACCCGCCGGCTGCTGCTGGGGCTGGTGCTGGGCGTCCTGCCGCTGGTGCCGCTGAGCGCCTTCTGGCCGTGGTGGGGCTTCGCGTCCTTCCACGTGGAGCGCGGGCTCCAGGTGGAGTCGCTCGGGGCGTCGCTGCTGTGGGGCGCGCACCTGCTGGGCCTGGTGCCGGATGTGAGGTGGGAGCATGCGCCGGCCGCGTATGAGCTGCACGGCGCGGCGGCCGAGTGGGTGAAGGACGTGTCACGGTGGCTGTGGGTGGCGGGCTCGCTGGGCGCGGCGGCGGTGGGCCTGCGGGCCGTGCGGCACCGGGTGCCCGAGCGGGTGGAGGACCTGGCGCGGCTGGCACTGGGGCCGCTCATCGCCTTCGTCGTCCTCAACCCGGTGCTCAGTCCGCAGTACCTCGTCTGGCTCACGGGGGTGGCCGGGCTGGCGCTGCTCTCCGGCTCCCGGTGGGCGCCTGCCGCCATCTTCGTGGCCGCGGTCATGACCCGCGGCATCTTCGCGGGCAGCACGTACGACACGGGCATTGGCGCTCCGCATGCGGTGCTGCTGCTGGTGCGCAATGGCCTGCTGCTGGCCGCCGGCCTCGCGCTGGTGCAGGAGGCGTGGCGGAGCACGTCCCCTCGGAAGGGGCTTCACCCGGAGGCGGCGGAGGCCCCCGGGCGGAGCTGACGTCAGCGGCGGTGGAGGGTGCCGCCCTTCATCACCAGCCGCACCTTGCGCAGCGCGGAGATGTCCTGCGTCGGGTCTCCGTCCACCGCGACGAGGTCCGCGAGCAGCCCCGCCTTCACCTGCCCGAGCCGGTCCTCGCGGTGCAGCATTCGCGCGTTGCCGGAGGTGGCCGCCTGGAGCACCTGCGCGGGTGTCATTCCGTAGTCGACCATCAGCTCCAGCTCGCGCGTGTTGTCCCCGTGCGCGAAGACGCCCGAGTCACCGCCCACGCACATGGGCACCCTGGCGGCCAGCGCCGCGCGAAAGCTGGCGCGCTTCTCCTTGATGGAGGCGGGCTCCGGGTCCACGCCCCGCTTCCAGCCCCGGTACTGGAGGACGGCGTCGCCCGCCGCCAGGGTGGGGCAGAAGAAGACACCGCGCTGGGCCATGAGCTTGAAGACCTCGGGCGTGCCTTCGTCTCCGTGCTCGATGCTCTCGGCGCCCGCCATCACCGCGCGGCGCATGCCCTCGGCGGTGCTGGCGTGGACGGCCACCGGGCGGCCGCTGCCCTTCGCCGTGTCGACGATGAGCTTCATCTCTTCGAGAGAGAAGGTGGGACGCGCCTCGCCATTGGGGCCCCAGCGGTAGTCGCCGTAGACCTTGACCCAATCCGCGCCCCGGCCAATCTGCCCGCGCACCACCCGTACCAGGGAGTCCACCCCGTCCGCCTCCTCGGCGCCCTGGGGCACCTCCCACTCGACGGCGAAGCCCTTGGGGCCGTAGCTGCCGGTGGCGACGATGGCCCGCGTCGTCACCAGGAGCCGGGGGCCGGGGATGATGCCCTGGTCGATGGCCTGCTTGAGCCCCACGTCCGCGTCCGCCGCGCCCTCGGTGCCCAAGTCCCTCGCGGTGGTGAAGCCCGCCAGCAGCGTGGCGCGCGCGTGGTTCGTGGCCCGCGCCACCCGCAGCGCGAGCGACTCCTTCAGCACCTGGTCGTTCCAGTTCGCCTCGTTGTACGGGTGGAGGAGCAGGTGCGAGTGGCCCTCGATGAGCCCCGGCAGCAGCGTGGTGCCGGACAGCTCCACCACCTCGGTGCCCGCGGGGGCCTTCACCTGCGCCTCCGGGCCGGCGGCGGCGATGCGCTCTCCCGTGACGAGCACCACCCAGCCCGCGTGGGGCTTCGCGGTGACGCCGTCGAAGACGCGCGCGGGGCGCAGCAGGTACGACTTCGGGGCCATGGGTGGGGCGGACTGGGCGAAGGCGGACGAGGCTGTCAGGACCAGGGCGGCGGCGAGGGGCAGGACGCGCATGGCGGGGATGATGGCGCGCGGGCGGGGTGGTGGCCACTCCGTCGTTCCAGGAGCAGGGAGGCAGGCCACGCCCTCCGGCCGAGCACGGCACGAAAGGGCTTGTTAGATGGAGGCCATGGCTCGCGATGACCGCGTGAATGCCCTGCTGCCCGTCGAGGTCGACTTCCAGCGAGAGAAGGCCACGGGACTGCGGCGGTCCGGGGACAAGCTGGAGGAATTGCTGGCGCAGTTGGCCCAGGCCGAGCGCGACGTTCGCGCCCGCACCGGCCCCGAGCGCGCGAGGTACCTCGCCCGCTACCGGGCGGTGCGCCTGGAGGCCGAGAAGCAGAAGTGGAACCTCATGGTGCAGCGCGAGGCCTGTGGCCTGCGCAACCACAAGGAAATGGACCTCATCTACCCGTTGCCGCCCCCGTTGAAGGAGTGACGCCGGGGGCCGTGCTCAGCCCGTGCTGCGCCACGCGGCGATGGCGAGGAGCAGCCACCCGGCGAGGAAGCCCAGGCCGCCCAGCGGGGTGATGGCGCCCAGCACGCGGACGCCGGACAGGGCGAGCGCGTAGAGGCTGCCGGAGAAGAGGACGATGCCCACGAGCATCGCCCACCCCGCGCCGGACAGCAGGGGAGAGGGGCGGAAATGCCCCAGCAGGCCCACCGCCACGAGCCCGAGCGCGTGGTACATGTGGTACCGCGCTCCCGTCTCGAAGATGACCAGGAGGTCCTGGGGAAGCCGGGCCTTGAGCGCATGCGCGCCGAAGGCGCCCGCGGCCACGGACAGGAAAGCGTTCACCGCACCGAGGACAAGCCACCACCGCATCATCGAGTGCCTTTCATCGCGAGTCCGTCTGGTGCACGCTACACCGCCGCTGACGGAGCGTCCTGGCCGACGTGAACTCCCGGGCCGCACCCATCCGAATGACCTCACCCACTTTGATTCCTTCCACGAAGCCGATTCCCTTCGAGCTGCGCCCGTCCTCCATCCAGGGCACGGGTGCCTTCGCCACGCGCCGCATCCGCAAGGGGGCTCGCATCATCGAGTACATCGGCGAGCGCATCACCCAGGAAGAAGCCGACCGCCGCTACGACGACGAGGCGATGGAGCGGCACCACACCTTCCTCTTCAACCTGGACGACAATGCCGTGCTGGACGCGGGCACCGTCCACAACGAGTCGCGCTACATCAACCACTCGTGTGAGCCCAACTGCGAGGCCCTCATCGACAAGGGCCACATCTACATCTTCGCCCTCCGCAACATCGAGGAGGGCGAGGAGCTGGTCTACGACTACGCCTACGAGCGCACCGACGACATGGGCCCGGACTCCGAGGGGCTCTATGTCTGCCGGTGTGGCTCGCCGAAGTGCCGGGGCACCATCCTCGCGCCGCTGAAGAAGGAGCCAGCGGCGAAGAAGGCCCGCTCGAAGACGAAGTCCCAGTCGAAGTCCCGGGGCAAGGCCTCGAGCGGCAAGAAGGGTGCGGGGAAGAAGCCCGCCTCGTCCGGCAAGTCGTCCAAGCGGACGAAGACGGCCAGCCGCAAGCGGGCGGGCTGAGGCCGCGTCCCCTGACGTAGACTGGAGGGCGTGAACGACGCCCTCCGCTTCCTGCTCACCGAGTCCCCCGAGCCGCTGCCCCTCGACTCCGTCGACGCGTGGTGGCGGCGCCACCTGGAGTTGCTGTCCCGCTTCCCCGCGCCCGCGGACCTGGCGCTGGCCGGCGGCTTTCTCGCGGACCGGCTCGGGTATGCCTTCGCTTCCGGCTACCAGGCCGCGCACCGCTCGCTGTTCCCCATGCTCCCCGAGGACAGGCCGTGCGCGCTCTGCGCCACGGAGCCGGGCGGCGCGCACCCCTCCGCCATCCAGACGCGGCTGACGGACACGGACTCGGGCCTGAGGCTCAGCGGTACCAAGACGTTCGTCACGCTGGGCACCCGGGCGGAGCTGCTGCTGGTGGTGGCCAGTGACGGGCAGGACGCGCAGGGCCGCAACCGGCTGAAGATGGTGATGGTGGGCGCGAAGCGCCCGGGCGTCCGCGTCACCGCGCTGCCGGAGCTGCCCTTCGTGCCGGAGATTCCACACGCGGAGCTGGTGCTGGAGGACGTGGTCGTGGCTCCGGAGGAGGTGCTGCTCGGTGACGGGTACGCGCGCTACCTCAAGCCGTTCCGCACCGTGGAGGACTGTCACGTCCACCTGGCGCTGCTCGGGTGGCTGCTCCAGGTGGCGCGCCGGAGCGGCTGGCCGGAGTCCGTGCGCGAGGAGCTGCTCGCGCTGGCGGTGATGATGCGGGGACTGGCCCAGGCGGACCCGACGGACGCCGCCACGCACCTGGCGCTCGGCGGGGCGCTGGAGCTGGCGAGGCGGACCCTGGAGCGGGTGGGCCCCCTGTGGGAGCGGGTGGACGCGCCCACGCGCGAGCGCTGGGAGCGGGACAGGAAGCTGCTGGACGTCGCCGGCAAGGTGCGCGCGAAGCGACTGGAGGCCGCGCGGCAGCGGCCCCAGGGCCCGACAAGCGAAGGGCCGTGACCTTCCAGGGAAGGCCACGGCCCGGGGCTCACCGAGAGGTGGGCGTGTCGCTCAGTAGCGCCCGCCGCCCACGGCGGAGACGATGGCGGACAGGATGCGGTTCTCCACGCCCCACACGGCCTTGTTCAGGCCCTTGATGCCGGCCCCGCGCAGGTAGTCGGTGAAGTCGTGCAGCGCGGTGGAGCGCTGCATCTTCTCGCCCTTGGCAGCGTAGAGCAGCGGCGTGTTCGGCGCGCCCGTCAGGCCCAGGTCCGGGCAGGCCTCGGACAGCTTCTGCGGGTCGATGCCCGTGGCCGCCGACAGCATGGCCACCGTGAACTTGTGCACCGGCAGCTCGCGGGCGTTGGGCACCTTGTCCAGCACCTTCTGGCGCGTGGCCGGGTCCGTGGCGAGCTGGTCCAGGGACACCTTGGACATGGCGATGAGCTGCTCGTTCGTCACGTGCTTGCTGTCGAGGATGGCGCGGCCCAGCAGGCTCGCCGGCGTGTCCCCCTTGATGCTGATGTCCTTGCCGGGCATCTGCTGCATCCGGGTCCACATGGCCTGGACGGCCTTGCCCACCTCGGTGTCCGGGCCGCCGCGCCACGCACCGGGCGTCGGCTGCGCCGGGGCGGCGCGAGCCGGGGCGACGCCCTGGAAGGTGCTGAGCCCCGCGTGGCCCACCGCGTTCGCCCGCGCCGGAGCAGCGGTCTGCTGCGCGCCCGCCTGGGGCTGGGCGGCGGGGGTGGGATTGGAGAGGACGCGGGGACGGCTGCGGATGGGGTCCATGAGCTGGGGGGTCTCCAGAGTTCGGCTTATCGGGGCATTATCGCAGGTTCCCTGTAAAGGTTGCGTCCGACTGCTCCCAAGGCCCGTGCACTCCCTGGCGGGGCCGCTATGTTCCGGCCCATGAGGAAGACCTTCCCCGCCGACTTCGCCGAGCTGCTCACCCCCAAGGGCCGTCGCATCCTGGAGGGGAGGGACCGGGAGGTGACGGGCGCGCTGCTGGACCCGGAGCGGCCCTTCGTGGCGCTCCAGGGCGTCATTGACTTGCGCAAGGCCACCGCCTGCCGGGACGCGCTGGACGCGGCGCTGCGCGACACGCTGGTGCCCATGGAGGACCCCATCCCCCATGACTCCATCTCCGGCATGACGATGAACTACATGGAGCTGCTGCCCAAGACGGTGCGCAACCGCACGGCGCTGCTGGAGAACCGCCGCTCCCGCTCCTACCGCGCGGCCGAGGCGGTGGGCCTCACGGACATGATGCGCTCGGACAGCTTCGCCGCCTTCGCCGCCGCGGTGACGGGGCGCGCGCTGCGGCGCAAGTGGGGCATCCAGGTGTTGTGCTACGGCCCGGGGGACTACTCGGGGCCGCACAATGACCACCACCCCGAGGAGCCCGAGGCCCGCGACGGCTATGTGGACATGCACGTCAGCCTGACGATGCCGGGCGTGGACCATCAGTACCTCGTCTACGCGAAGGACGGGCACTTCACCGAGATGACGCGGGTGAGCACCGTGGGCGGAATCACGGTGTACCGGTTGCCCTTCTGGCACTACACGACGCCGCTGCTGGCGCGGCGCGGGGCGGAGGCAACGTCCCGCCGCTGGGTGCTGCTGGGCACCTTCCTGGACGCGGCGCCGGGGGCGCGGGCCGGCTCCACGGTGCTTCCGGCGGGGGCGCCGAAGGGGGCTCCAGCGGGCCGTCCGGCTGCCCGGTAGACGACTTTCGGGAGTGGCGGCGGGGCCGGACGGCGTTAGCTTGGGGCGCCCTATGAGCCCGACCGACACCGACGCCCTGGCCCGAGACCTCCTGGAGTACATCGACGCCTCGCCCACGCCGTACCATGCGGTGCGCGAGACGACCCGCCGGCTGACGCAGGCGGGCTACCGCGTCCTGGACGAGCGCGAGTCCTGGACGCTGAAGCCGGGCGAGCGCGTCTTCGTCACGCGTGGGGACACCAGCATCGCCGCCTTCCAGCTCGGCACCACGCCGGTGGACCGGGCGGGCTTCCGGCTGGTCGGCTCGCACACGGACTCGCCCAACCTGCGGCTGAAGCCGAACGCGACGGGCTCGAAGAACGGCTACCAGCAGCTGGGCGTGGAGATTTATGGCGGGGTGCTGCTGCACACCTGGACGGACCGGGACTTGTCGCTCGCCGGCCGCGTCATGGTGATGGCGGGGGGCAAGCCCCAGGGGTACCTGGTGGACTTCGCCCGGCCGCTGCTGCGCGTGCCCAACCTGGCGATTCACCTCAACCGCGGGGTGAACTCGGACGGGCTGAAGTTGAACCCGCAGGAGCACATGGTGCCGGTGCTGGGCCTGGAGAGCGCGGGCGCGGTGGACCTGAAGGCGCTGCTGGTACAGGAGCTGGCGCGCGGCGGGGTGAAGGCGGAGGCAGGGGACCTCCTCGGCTACGACTTGTGCCTCTACGACTTGCAGCCCTCCATCCGCTCGGGCGCGCACGGGGAGTTCCTCCATGCGCCGCGCCTGGACAACCTGGCGAGCTGCCACGCGGCGCTGTCCGCGCTGCTGTCCGCCGGCGAGAAGCGCGAGGCCACCAGCGGCGTCATCCTGTTCGACCATGAGGAGGTGGGCAGCCGGAGCGCGCAGGGCGCGGCGTCCCCGTTCCTGCGAGCGCTGCTGGAGCGCATCACGCTGGCGCACTCGGACGGGCGGCCGGACGCATTCCTCCGGGCGATTGCGAATTCGTTCCTGGTGAGCGCGGACATGGCGCACGCGGTGCACCCCAACTACGCGTCGCTGCACGAGCCGAAGCACCAGCCGCAGATGGGCCTGGGCCCGGTCATCAAGTCCAACGTCAACCAGTCGTACGCGACGGACGGCGAGACGTGGGCGTTCTTCACCACGCTGTGCCGCGAGGCCGGAGTGACGCCGCAGCACTTCGTCACCCGCACGGACCTGGGCTGCGGCAGCACGATTGGGCCGATTACGGCGGGGCAGCTCGGCATCCGCACGGTGGACGTGGGCAACCCCATGCTGTCCATGCACTCGATTCGCGAGATGGCCTGCGCGTCTGACGTGGGGCAGATGGTGGCCGTGCTGCGGCGGCTGTTCGCGTAGCACGGAAGGGCCCGGTCCCCGCGGTGCCCTGCGGGGTGGGCCGGTGTTCCGCGTCAGCCCGGCCTACGAGGCGACCCGGGTCAGCCGCTGCTCCCGCGCCTCCGCCAGCGTCCCCGCGTCCAGCAGGGCCGCCACCTTCTCCGGCGTGGACAAGGGCTCCGCGCCGCCGCCCAGCAGCTTCCTCCGCGCGGAAGCCAGCGCCGCGGACCCGGTCTCCGGCCCCGGCTGTGACTCCAGCAGCGCCAGGTGAAGCGCATGGGCCCGCGCATCCGTGAGCACGTGGTCCACCGCGTCCGCCACTGGGGCCCCCGCGTGCGTCTCGGTGACGTCCTGGGCCCGCTCCAGCACCCCGGGCGGCTCCGTCTCCTCGGGAATCAGGAACAGGCCCCGGCGCTCTGCCCACAGGCCCAGCGACGCGCGCGCGGTGAGCACGGAGAGGGGAATCGACAGCACGAGCCCGGCCACCACGGGCGCGAGCCACGCCAGCAGCCCGGGAGACAGCAGGAACGCTGCGACGGCCAGCGCCACGCCCACCCCCGTATGCACCGCGTGCCGCCGGGCGGCCTCGGCCCACGGCAGGTCCGCGTCCTCGCGCTGCTGGCTCGTCCAGGACACGCGGTAGCCCAGCAGCGTCCCGAAGACGAAGTGCGACTGGAACAGCATCATCACCGGCGCCAGCAGCGTGGCCAGCACGCTCTCCACCAGCACGCTCGCCACCAGCCGGGCCCGTCCGCCCATGCGCGCCGCGTCCTGCCCGCGCGCCAGCGCCAGTCCCAGCCCCAGCAGCTTCGGCGCCAGCAGCATGCCCATGGACACGCTCATCAGCCGCAGCGCGCCGTCCGCGTCGAACCTGGGCTCCGCGGCCTTCAATACCGCGGGCCCCAGCGACACCCATCCGTCATGCAGTGCCGCCACCAGCCCCGACACCAGGAACAGCAGCCACAGCGGTGAGGCCGCGTAGGACATCACCCCCATCAGGAAGTGCCCCCGGCTGATGGGGTGCAGCCCGCCCGCCATGACGAGGCTCAGGTGCTGGAGGTTCCCCTGGCACCAGCGCCTGTCGCGCTGCGCGTACGCCAGCAGGTTCGGCGGCGGTTGCTCGAAGCTGCCACCCAGCTCCGGCACCAGCCACACCGTGTACCCCGCCCGCCGCATCAGCGCGGCCTCGACGAAGTCATGGCTGAGGATGTGTCCGCCGAAGGGCTGCTGTCCCGGCAGCACGGGCAGGCCGCAGTGCTCGATGAACGCCGTGGTGCGGAGGATGGCGTTGTGGCCCCAGTAGTTGGACTCCCCCAGCTGCCATGCCGCCGCGCCCGCCGCCACCACCGGTCCGTAGACGCGTCCCGCGAACTGCTGGAGCCGCGCGAAGAGCGTGCTCCGGCCCACGCACAGCGGCGGGGCCTGGATGATGCCGGTGCGGGGGTTGAGCTCCATCAGCCGCGCCATCTTCACCAGCGTGCGGCCATCCATCAGGCTGTCCGCGTCCAGGACGACGGTGAAGTCGTAGTGCCGGCCCCAGCGCTCGCAGAAGTCCTGGAGGTTGCCGGCCTTCTTGCCCGCGTTGTCCGTGCGGCGCCGGTAGAAGATGCGCCCCTGGCCGCCCACCCGGCGGCACAGGTCCGCCCACGCCAGCTCCTCGGCCACCCACGCCTCGGGCCGGGTGGAGTCGCTCAGCACGTAGAAGTCGAACGCCTCCAGGCGTCCCGTGGCGGCCACGGACTCGTAGGTGGCCTGCACGTTGGCGAAGACGGCGGCCGGGTCCTCGTTGTGGATGGGCATCACCACCGAGGTGCGCGAGGCCAGCCGCGTGGCCTCCTCCTCCGTGGTGGGCCAGCGCAGCCCGGGCAGCCGCCCGCCGAAGGCGAGCTGGAGGAAGCCGGCCACCGCCGTCCAGAAGGACAGGGCAATCCACCCGAAGCACAGGGCGAAGAGGGCCACCAGCACCACCTCGGGCGCGGTGGTGCCCCGCGCGCTCAGCAGGCGGTGCATCTCCCACGTCCCCAGCAGGGTGGACGCGGCGGCCAGGCCCAGGACGCCAACGCGCCTCCGGCCGGCGCTCTCGGGTGAGAACGAATGGGCGTGCATGGCGGGCTCCAGGGGACGGGGCTTCAGCGCGAGACGGACACGTCGGCCTGCGCCCCGCGCCACCAGCGGCGGAGCAGCTCACCGAAGGGCCAGAGCACCAGCTGCTGCTCGGGCATCACCGAGGCCACCTGCGCCGGGGCCGGCACGGGCACCGCCGCGCGCAGCGCCCGCGCGAAGTCCTCCGGCACCGCACCGCGCAGCAGGAGCCGGGCCCCCAGGCGCGCGCCGTCGCACAGGACGAAGGCCGCGCGGCCCCGGGCCAGCAGCGAGCCTCCGAGCGCCCTGCCCAGGACGCCCGCCAGCCACGACTCCACGCGCGCGCGGGCCAGGGCCACGGCGGCCTTGGGCGACTCGCCGTGGGCCTCCGCGTCCGCGAGTACCCAGAAGGAGAGCGCGGCCAGGTCCTCGGTGGAGGTGAAGCCGAAGCCCTGGAAGAAGGCGTCGAGCGCCACGCGGGTTTCCGGGCTGACCCACACGGAGGCGGGCATGACGGAGGGGCGGGAGGTCAGCGTCGTCACGGTGTCCACAGGTAGCTCCAGGTCTCGGTGAGAGTCTCTGAACCGCGTCGCAGGTACGCGCGCAGTTCGGTGGGAGCGCTGCCGTCGGGCAGCAGCTCGAAGGTGGCGCGCCAGCCGCCGGAGGGCTCGTGGCGCCGCGCGGTGGCCTTCAGCACCTGGCCCTGCGAGGCGGTGATGACGGCCTCCACGGGCCCGTCCCCCGCGGCGGCCGAGGGCGAGAAGTCGAGCACGAAGCGTCGCGCGCCCGCGGTGTCGCCCGCGGCGATGCGCGTGGCGGTGACGAACGAAGCCGTCGCCGGCCACGGCGCCACCGCGCCCCAGTGCAGGCGGTACGCCACGCGCAGCGGTGTGCCCGGCGTCAGCGGCGCGTCCGGCACCCAGAAGGCGACGATGTTGTCGTGGAACTCGTTGGGCGTCGGAATCTCCACCAGCTTCACGGCGCCCGGGCCCCAGTCGCCCACCGGCTCCACCCAGGCGCTGGGGCGCAGCTCGTACCGGGCCTCCAGGTCCTCGTAGCTGGAGAAGACGGTGTCCCGCTGCAGCAGGCCGAAGGCGCGCGGGGCACGGGCGCGGAAGCTGGAGACGCTCAGCCGCGCGGGGTTCTGCAAGGGGCGCCAGAGCTGCTCGCCTTCGCCCGTCCAGACGAAGAGGCCGTCCGAGTCGTGCACCTCGGGGCGGAAGTCGTCCGAGGGCCCCCGGTCATTCTCGCCGAAGAGGTACATGCTCGTCAGCGGCGCCAGGCCCAACTGCTCCACGGCCTTGCGTGAGAACAGCGTCGCCTCCACCTCCATGACGGTGCGTGCGCCGGGAATGAGGGTGAAGCGGTACGCGCCGGTGACGCTGGGGCCGTCGAGCAGCGCGTGCACCACCACGCGGTCCGCGCCGGGCGCCGGGCGCTCCAGCCACAGCTCGCGGAACGCGGGGAACTCCTCGGGGCGCGGCAGCGCGGTGTCGATGGCCACTCCGCGCGCGGACAGCCCGTACACGTTGCCCTGGCCCAGGGCGCGGAAGTAGCTGGCGCCCAGGAAGGACAGCACCTCGTCGAAGTGCTCCTCCCGGTTGAGCGGGTGGGTGAGGCGCAGGCCCGCGAAGCCGTCCGCCTTCGCCAGTGGGGGCGCTGGCACCAGCGTGCCGTAGGTGTAGAACTCGGGCGAGAAGCGCACCGGCTCCACCTGGCCCTTGCTCACCACACTCACGGCCACGGGCGTGGGGTAGAGGAAGCCGGGGTGGAAGAACTGCGCCTGGAAGGGCAGCCCCTCGTCGCGCCACCACGCCTTGTCGTTGCGGTAGCGGATGTCCCGGTACGCGTCGTAGGACAGCCGCGCGTAGGCCTCGGGCAGGGACTGCCGGGGCTCCTGGTAGGGGCGGGCGGCCAGGGCCCTGGCGCGCTCCACCACGGTGCTGGCGGTGAAGGCCTTCGCCGGCGCGGAGGCACCCGGCTTCGCGGGAGCGGCGGCCACGGGGGCGGCCCCGGCCAGGGACAGCACCGCCGCGCACAGCCATGCACTCCAGGACTTCCGCCTCGACGCCTTCACGACCCGTTGCCTCCGAATGAACCGGTACGTCGAACGACCCCCCGGTCCTTCGGAAACCCGCCCGACTTGATGCCGCGCATTACACTCGCGGTGCAGCGCGTCAGGGCATGAGCAACCCGCGTACCAGCGCCCGGTGCCTCGGTCTCTTCAGGCTGAATCCCCTGGGATTTCCGGCACCTGGAAATGCCATCCAGTTGCGGCGCCAAGGAGTCTCGGGATTGGAGGGGCTGTGAAATGGGAGGCTGGGGAGCAGAGGGACAGCCTTCGAGCCGGGCTGTCCAAATCCTCCACAGGTGGACGGCCGCGTCCCCTCACGGCGAGTGCTGGCGGGCCCGGACGTGGATCAGCCGGGGTGTCCCGGGGCCGTCAGGAAATGGGGGCGCGGCGCAGCCGCTCCTGCACCAGGGACAGCAATTCCCGGCCGGCGAAGGGCTTCTCGATGTGGGGGCTGGGCACCGTCTCCAGGAAGGCGCGGGCCTGCTGCGTCACCGCGCCGCCGGTGAGGAACACCACGCGCAGCGCCTGCTCCGGGTAGCGCTCCTTCAGGGCCGAGTAGAAGTCCATGCCGCTCATGCCCGGCATCATCAAGTCACAGAAGACGACGTCGTAGCGCTCCCCGGCCTCGATTCGCTCCAGCGCCTCCTGCGCGCGCGTGGACAGCGTCACGTCATGGTGGGGCCGCAGCGTGCGCCCCAGCGCGGTGCACACCAGCGGCTCGTCATCCACCACCAGCAGCCGGCCGCGCTTCTCCAGGGAGGGCGGCGGGGGCGCGGGGGTTTCCGGGGCCTTCTGCACCGGCACCGTCGGGTGCAGCAGGACGCGGAAGGTGGAGCCCTTGCCGGGCTCGCTCTCCACGTGGATTTCCCCTCCCAGCGCCGCGACGAGGCTGTGGCAGATGGACAGGCCCAGGCCGGTGCCCACCCCCGGCTCCTTGGTGGTGAAGAACGGGTCGAACAGGCGCGGCAGGTGCTCGGAGGCGATGCCCGTGCCCGTGTCCGCCACCTCCACCACCACGCGGCCGTTGCTCGCCACGCGCGTGGCCACCCGGATTTCGTGCCGCTCCGGCGCGCCGCCGGGAATGGCCTGGGCCGCGTTGACCAGCAGGTTGAGGAACACCTGGCCCAGCCGCGACTCGTTGGCGCGCACCGGGGGCACCTCGCCGAAGTGCTTCACCAGCCGCGCGCGGTGGCGGATTTCCGTGGTCGCCAGGTTCAGCGTGGACTCCAGCACCTGCCGCACGTCCACTTCCACGTTGTCCGTCGAGTCCACCCGGCTGAACGTCTTCAAGTCGCGGACGATGGTGCGCACCCGGTCCGCGCCCTGCTGCGCCTCGGCCAGCGCCGACTGCGCGTCCGACACCGAGCCCACCAGCCTCGGCTCCAGGCCCCGCGCGCCGTCCCCCAGCAGCTCGCCCAGCGCCTCGCGCGCGAAGGCCAGGTTCGCCGAGAGGTACGCCAGCGGGTTGTTGATTTCATGCGCCACGCCGGCCGCCAGCGTGCCCACCGACGCCATGCGCTCGGCGAGCAGCAGCCGGGCCTGCATCTGGTTGCGCTCCGTGAGGTCGTGCGACACGGAGACCACGGAGTCCGTGCCGTCGAAGGGCAGCGGGAAGTGGGTGGACTCCACGTGGAGGAAGGTGCCGTCGCGCCGCAGCAGCCGCCGCTCCTGGGGCGCCGCGAGGCCGGTGCGCAGCACGGCCTCCGACAGGGCGAAGTCCTCCGGGGGGATGATGTCGGAGAGGTGCTTGCCGAGCAGCTCGCGCACGTCCGTGTAGCCCAGCGCGGTGGCCACCTTGAGGTTGGCGTAGCGCACGCGCGCGTCCTTCCCGAAGACGGCCACCAGGTCCGGCAGGCTCTCGATGAGCGTGCGGAAGCTCACCTCCGAGCGCCGCAGCTCCTCCTCGGCGCGCTTGAGCGGGGTGATGTCCGGGAAGAAGGAGATGATGTGCGGCGAGCCCGCGTAGGGGACCAGCCCCATGAAGAGCAGCGTGTGCCGCACCTCGCCCGTGCGGGTGTGGTACTGCGCGTCCACCCCGCGCACCGAGCCGTGCCGCCGCAGCCGCTCCACCACCTGGGAGCGGTCGAAGGGGCGCTCCCACAGGCGCAGCTCCACGGTGGTGCGGCCGATGACCTCCTCGCGCGAGTAGCCGAAGGCCTGGAAGTAGGCCTCGTTCGCCGCCACCACCCGGCCGTCGGTGAGCGTGGTGATGGAGGTGGGGACCGGGGACACCGACAGCATGCTGTCGCGCAGGTCGTCCCCGAAGGGCACGCCCGTGCGCCCCAGGCGGCGGGTGAAGCGCCGCTCGGCCAGGTCCAGCCGCAGCTCCAGCTCCGCCGGGTCCGGTGGCCACGCCAGCACCTCGTCCGCGCCGGCCTCCAGGGCCGCGTGCAGCGAGCCCAGGGCCGCGCGCGGGCCCAGCAGCATCACCACGGCCTCCACCCCCCCGGGCAGGCTGCGCAGGGCGCGCAGCAGGGGGATGGGGGCGGCCGGGGCGAACGCGTTCACCACCACGAGCGCGCAGGCACCCGAGCGCCAGGTGGCCGGCACCTCGGCGTCGCGCGAAGCGGTGACCGCCGTGTGCCCACGCGCCCGCAGCCGGGCCTCCAATGGCGCCAGGTCCACCCCTCCCTGGGTGACGATCAGGACCCGCATGGGACTCCTCGTATGCAAGGGTTCATCGTTGCACGAGCCCCCGGTTGGAAAAAGTGTGGTGTCCTGAGCGTTGGTTGCAGTCCGTTGGAAGCACGGGAGTTGCGGGACTGGTACAGTGGGACCACGGACCGGGGTGTACCGGCGGTGCTGGAGGGGGGAAACGCATGGAGCGGAGGGGACTGAGCGAGCCGGCGACGGAGCCGAGGAAGCCGCCCCCCATGCCCGTGCAGGTTCCACGGCGCAACTTCGAGGGGCTGTTCGTCCACGCGCTGAAGCCCACGGGCGGCTTCGCCCAGTCGCTGCGTGACATCGGCTACGATGCGGACTCGACGCAGGAGTACTACCCCCTGTCGGTGTGGCGCGCGGCGCTGGGGGTGGCCCGGCGCCACGCCTTCGCGGGGCAGTCGCCGGAGTCCGCCAACCGGGCGCTGGGGCACAAGTACGTGGAGGGCTTCGCGCAGACGCTGGTGGGGCGCATCTTCGCCACGGCGGCACCGCTGCTGGGCACGGAGCGCTGCCTGACGCGGCTGCCCACGTACCTCAAGGCGGGGCGCGAGGACATGAAGATGCTGCTGGAGCCGGTGCAGGCGCGTGAGTGGCGCGTGCGCGTGGTGGACCCGGACCCGCTGCCGGACTTCGTGGCGGGCGTGGTGGAGGGCGTGCTGCGCCGCACCCGGGTGACGCCGGAGGTGGAGGTGCAGGAGCGGCAGTCCACGGGCTACGCGCTGCGCGTGCGGTGGGACGGGCCCTGAGGCGGCCCTAGTTGAGGAGCCGCTTGGGCGGTGGCTTCCGACCCGGGGCCGTCGGGGGCCGTGCCTGCAGCCAGCGCTGGATGACGTCCAGCAGCCCGTCGAAGGTGTCGCGCAGGGCCCAGGCCCGGTCATCCGCGTCGGTCAGCTCGACGCAGCGCAGCAGCCCGTCGCGCAGGGCGCGCTGGGCGCCGGGGCAGTCGCCGCGCGCGTCGATGAGCTGCTCGGCGGTGCGGGCATAGAGCCGGTAGCAGGCCTCCACGTCGCCGCGGTTGTAGGCGGGGGCGCCCACGTTGATGGCCTGGCTCAGGGCGCTGCCGATGGCCTCCACCGTGCCGGGCGAGGCGCCCTCCAGCACGCTCAGCGGATGCTGCGGCACCTGGCGCACGCGGCCCGCCCGCCGCCGGGGGCCCTCCAGCACGGACAGCGGCGCCGTGCTGGTGGCGCGCAGCATGGGCATCACATAGCGGGTGGGAATCACCAGCCCCAGCGAGCGGCCATTGGCCAGGGCCGCGGTGGCCACGCCCACCACGGTGCCTCGCGAGTCCAGCACCGGGCCGCCCGAGGACTCCTCGGGAATGGTGCGCGTCAGCTCCAGCAGGGTGAGCCAGTCGCCCAGCACCTGCACCGCGCGCACCTCCTGCGAGCGCACCTCCGGGGCGGGCCTGCCCACCGCGCGCAGCACGTAGACGGTGTCGCCCTCCGCGGGCAGCGGGCCTGGCACCAGCGGCAGCGCGGGGACGATGTCTGGCAGGGGCAGCCGCAGGACGGCCAAATCCCTCCGCTCGTCCAGCGCCACCACCTGCACCACCTCCGAGCGCACGCCGTCGGCCATCACCGCGCCGATGCTGCGCGCGCCCGACACGGCATGGAGGCTGGTGACGAGGTGCCCCTCGGCGGTGGCCACGAAGCCGGACGCGGTGCGGCCCTCCACCTCCAGCACCACCAGGGACGGGGAGGCCAGGACCAGTGCGTCCCGGGGAGGCGTCCTATCGGGGCCCTCGGACATGGTGACCTCCTGGTGTCGCGGGAAGTTCTACTTCTAGCAGCCGCCTGCCCGGCACCCAACCCGGGAGGGGGCCGCTTGGACCTGGGGCCTACTTGGCGTTGGCGTCGAAGTGTCCGTTCGTTAAACCTGCGACCTCCATGCATAAGACTCACCTCGTAGGCGCCCGCACGCACAACCTGAAGGACCTCTCCGTGGACCTCGCGGAGGGGGAGTTCGTCTGCATCACCGGAGTCTCGGGGGCGGGGAAATCCAGCCTGGCGCTGGACACCTTGTACGCCGAGGGCCAGCGGCGCTTCGTGGAGAGCTTCAGCCCGTATGCCCGGCAGTTCCTCGAGCGGCTGGAGCGGCCGCCCATGGACGCGCTCGAGCCGGTGGCGGCCGGGGTGGCGGTGGACCGGCGCGCCCCGGTGAAGAGCTCGCGCTCGACGGTGGCCACGCTGGCGGACGTGGAGCCGTACCTCTCGGCGCTCTTCACGCGGGAAGCGGTGCCTGTGTGCGCCACGTGTGGCGTGGAGGCGGTGCGCACGGACGCGCGCGTGGCGGCGGCGGCCGTCATCCGCGAGCACCCGGACGCGCAGGCCGTCATCACCTTTCCGGTGCGCATCCCCGACACCTCGGCGTTCCTGGACGCGCGGGCGCGGCTGCTGAAGGACGGCTACCACCGGCTGGTGGTGCAGGGCGAGGTGAAGGAGCTGGAGTCCCTGAAGCCCTCCGAGGCCACGGACCCGGCGGGCGTGGCGCGCGTGGTGGTGGACCGGGTGAAGCTGGCGGACGCGCAGCTGTCTCGCGTGACGCAGGCGCTGGAGGACGCGTGGGCGCGCGCGGACGGCGAGGCGCTGGCCTTCATTCCCGGCCAGACGCCCCACCGGCTGCGCCGGGGCCTGGTGTGTCCGAAGTGCGCGAAGGAGTTCGAGCCCGCGCGGCCCGGCCTCTTCAGCTACCAGTCGCCGGTGGGTGCATGCGCCCCGTGTCGCGGCTTCGGCCGCACCATCGGCATCGACTGGGGCAAGGTGATTCCCAACCCGGCGCTGAGCCTGTCGAAGGGCGCCATCCGTCCCTGGTCCGGCCAGTCCACGTCGTGGGAGCGCGGCATGCTCCAGCGCTGGTGCCGGGCGCGGGGCATCTCCATGGACAAGCCCTGGGCGGAGCTGACGCCGGAGCAGCGGGAGCTGGTGCTGGAGGGCGAGGGGGACTACGACGATGGCCGTGCGTACCCGGGCGTGCGCGCGTGGTTCCGGTGGATGGAGGGCCGCACGTACAAGATGCACGTGCGCGTGCTGCTGGCCCGCTACCGCGCCTACTCACTGTGCACCGACTGCGGCGGTGCGCGGCTCAACGAGCAGGCGCGCGCGTACCGGGTGGGCGGGCTGGATTTGCCCTCGTGGCACGGGCTGGAGCTGACGGACGCGCTGGCGCGGCTGGAGGCGCTGCGCACCACCACCGGCCAGGGCGACCTCGCCCGGCGCGAGCTGGCGGGGCGCCTGCGCTACCTGCAGCGGGTGGGCCTGGGCTACCTCACGCTGGACAGGCCCGCGCGCACGCTGTCGGGCGGCGAGGCGCAGCGCGTGTCCCTCACGGCGGCGCTGGGCACGTCCCTGACGGGCGCGCTCTTCGTGCTGGACGAGCCCACCGTGGGCCTGCACCCGGGCGACGTGCCGCCGCTGACGGAGGCCATCGCCGAGCTGGCGGACCGCGGCAACATCGCCCTGGTCATCGAGCATGACCCGCTGGTCATCCGCTCCGCGCACCGCGTGCTGGAGCTGGGCCCCGGCGCGGGGAAGCAGGGCGGGCGGCTGTGCTTCGACGGCACCCCCGAGGCGCTGGCGAAGAAGGCGGACCTGCCCACTGGCCGGCTGCTGGCGGGAAGCGGCGAGACGAAGCGGACGCCGCGCCAGCGCAAGGGCGAGCTGGTGGTGCGGAGCGCGCGCGAGCACAACCTGAAGGACCTGTCCGTGCGCGTCCCGCTGGGCGTGCTGTGCGCGATTACGGGGCCCAGCGGCTCGGGCAAGAGCACGCTCATGGACGAGGTGCTCTACCGGCACCTGGCGCGGCGGCTGGGCGTGAAGGACGTGGAGGCCCCGGGCGCGGTGGAGGCGCTGGAGGGGATGGAGGCGGTGGAGGACGTCACCTTCGTGGACCAGTCCCCGCTGGGGCGCACGTCGCGTGGCAACGCGGCCACGTACACCAAGGCGTGGGACAGGCTGCGTGAGCGCTTCGCCGCGGAGCCGGACGCGGAGGTGCGCGGCCTCACCCCGGCGCACTTCTCCTTCAACGTGGACAAGGGCCGGTGCGAGGCGTGCTCGGGCGAGGGCTACGAGACGGTGGAGATGCAGTTCCTCGCGGACGTGGCGCTGCTGTGCGCGGCGTGCCGGGGCCGGCGCTTCAAGGAAGAGGTGCTCGCCGTCCGCCACCAGGGCTTCAGCGTGGCGCAGGTGCTGGAGATGACGGTGGCGGAGGTGCTCCAGCACTTCGGCGACGACTCGGCCCTCCAGCGCACGCTGGGGCCGGCGGCGCGGCTGGGCCTGGGCTACCTGCCGCTGGGGCAGCCCCTGTCCACGCTGTCGGGCGGCGAGGCGCAGCGGCTGAAGCTGGCGCGCGCGCTGGCCAGCAACGCGAAGGGCACGCTCTTCCTCATCGACGAGCCCAGCGCCGGCCTGCACGCGGAGGACGTGCGCCACGTCATCGCCGCGCTGCACGAGCTGGTGGACCGGGGCGCGAGCGTCCTCGTCGTGGACCACGACGTGTCGGTGATGAAGGGCTCGGACTGGGTCATCGACCTGGGGCCGGTGGGCGGGCGCGACGGCGGCCGGCTGGTGGCCGAGGGCACCCCGGAGGACGTGGCCCGCGCGGACGGCGCCACCGCGAAGGCGCTGCGGGGCGAGCACAAGCCGCTGGGCCGCTCGGTGAAGCTGCGCAAGCCAGGGAAGGACGCGGTGCCCGCCATTGAGGTGGAGCACGCGCGCGAGCACAACCTGCAGGACGTGTCCTGCAGGATTCCGCTCGGGAAGATGACGGTGGTGACGGGGCCGAGCGGCTCGGGCAAGAGCTCGCTGGTGTTCGACGTGGTGTTCGCGGAAGGCCAGCGGCGCTTCCTGGAGACGCTGAGCCCGTACGCGCGCCAGTTCCTCCCCACCATGCCCCGGCCGGACGTGGAGCGCATCGGCTCGCTGCCGCCCTCCGTGGCGCTGGAGCAGCGCACCTCGCGCGCGGGCGCCACCAGCACGGTGGCCACCGTCACCGAGGTGGCGCACTACCTGCGGCTGCTGTTCGCCAAGCTGGGCGAGCCGCACTGCCCGCGCGACGACTCGCCCATCGCATCGACGACGCCGGACGTGCTGTACGCGCAGCTCACCGGCATGAAGGGCGAGGGCACGGTGCTGGCGCCGGCGGTGCGCGCGCGCAAGGGCACGTACCTGGACGTCTTCGCGGCGGCGGCGCGGGGGGGCATCTCCCAGGCGATTGTCGACGGGAAGCTCGCCTCCACGGACGACCCGCCGCGCCTGACGAAGACGCGCGAGCACGACATCGACCTCGTCATGTACGAGGGGAAGCTGGCGAAGCTGCCGCGCGACGTCTTCGACAAGGCGCTGGGCTGGGGCCAGGGCGCGCTGAAGGTGGGCGGCGGGAAGGGTGAGACGCTCCTGTCCACCGAGCGCACCTGCCCGAAGTGCGGCACCGCCGTGCCGGAGCTGGACCCGCGCTGGTTCTCCTTCAACACGAAGCAGGGCCGCTGCGAGTCGTGCGAGGGCACCGGCGTGCAGGGTGGCGCGGAGGCGATGGCCGAGGGTGAGACGGCGCCGTGCCGCACGTGTGACGGCAGCCGGCTGGCCCCGGTGCCGCGCGGCGTGCGGCTGGAGTCCGCGCGCTACCACGAGGTGGTGCAGCAGTCGGTGGCCTCGACGCTGGCGCGCGTGCGCACGTGGAAGTTCAAGGGAGACAGGGCGCTGATTGGCGAGCAGTCCCGTCAGGAGCTGCTGCGGCGCCTGGAGTTCCTGGAGCGCGTGGGCCTGGGCTACCTCTCGCTGGACCGCAACGCGGGCTCGCTGTCGGGCGGGGAGATGCAGCGGCTGCGGCTGTCCGCGCAGCTGGGCGCGGGCCTCACGGGCGCCATGTACGTGCTGGACGAGCCGACCATCGGCCTGCACCCGCGCGACACGCACCGCCTGCTGGACAACCTGCGCGCGCTGGTGGCCACGGGCTCCACGGTGCTGGTCGTGGAGCACGACTCGGACACCATCCGCGCGGCGGACCACCTGTTGGACCTGGGCCCCACGGGCGGGCGCGGCGGCGGGCACATCCTCGCGGAGGGGCCGCCGGACGTGGTGCTGGAGGGGGACTCGCCCACGGCCCAGGCGCTGAAGGCGGCGCAGGTGCGGCCTCCGTCCGGACGTGGCGAGCCGAAGCAGTGGCTGGAGCTGAAGGGCGCGCGCGCCAACAACCTCAAGCGCGTGGACCTGCGGCTGCCGGTGGGGCGGCTCAACGTCGTCTCGGGCGTGTCCGGCTCGGGCAAGAGCACGCTGATTCGTCAGGTGCTGTACCCGGCGCTGCGTGAGGCGCTGGAGCTGGTGACGGTGAAGCCGGGGGCGTTCGACTCGCTGCGCGGGGTGGAGTCCATCAAGCGGGTGCTGTCGGTGGACCAGTCGCCCATCGGCCGCACGCCGCGCTCGGTGCCGGCGACGTTCCTGGGCATCTGGGACGAGCTGCGGCGCGTCTTCGCGGCCACGCCCGAGGCGAAGATTCGCGGCTTCAACGCGACGCGCTTCTCCTTCAACTCGGCGCAGGGCGGCCGGTGCTCGGCGTGCGAGGGGCAGGGCGCCATCTCCCATGAGATGTCCTTCCTGCCGGACGTGGTGACGCCGTGCGAGGCGTGCAACGGCGCGCGCTTCGACGCGGCCACGCTGGAGGTCCGCTACAACGGGCTGAGCATCGGCGACGTGCTGCGCCTGTCCGCCGACGAGGCGAAGGACGTCTTCCGCGCGCTGCCCCGGGTGGCCGCGCCGCTGGAGTGCCTGGCCGACCTCGGCGTGGGCTACCTGCAGCTCGGTCAGGGCTCCAACACCCTGTCGGGCGGCGAGGCGCAGCGGCTGAAGCTGGCCGCGGAGCTGACGGCCACCACGCGCCACGAGCCCACACTCTACGTCCTGGACGAGCCCACCACGGGTCTGCACCTGGGCGACGTGGAGAAGCTGATTACCTTCCTGGGCCGCTTGGTGGACCGCGGGGACACGCTGGTGGTCATCGAGCACCACCCGTCCGTCATCGGCGCGGCGGACCACGTGGTGGAGCTGGGGCCGGAGGGCGGCGAGGAAGGGGGCCACATCGTCGGAACGGGGACGCCCCGGGAGGTGGCGAAGCTGAAGACGCCCACCGGCCGGGTGCTCAAGTCGCTCTTTTCCGGTGAGGACACACGGCCCCGGGCCTCGGCGAGAAGGGCGTGAAACGCGGGAGGCTCTTCGGCATCCTTGCGGCGGCATGAGAACCCTCCACACCCTGACCCTGGCCGCGGCGCTCGCCGTCACTCCGGCGCTCGCCGCGGACACGTCCAAGAAGCCCTCCCCCCCGCCTCCGGCCTCAAAGGCCGAGCCCCAGAGCGAGACGAAACCCATGTCCCTTCATGACTTGTCGGCCAACCGTCTCGACGGGAAGCCCGAGAAGCTCTCCGGCTACCAGGGCAAGGTGGTCCTGGTGGTGAACACCGCGTCCGAGTGTGGCTATACGCCGCAGTACGCGGGCCTGGAGAAGCTGTACCAGGAGTACAAGGACAAGGGCGTGGTGGTGGCGGGCTTCCCCTCCAACGACTTCGGAGGCCAGGAGCCGGGCAGCGCGGAGGAGATCAAGAAGTTCTGCGAGCTGCGCTTCAAGGTCACCTTCCCCATGTTCGAGAAGGTGAAGACGAAGGGTGACGGCCAGTCGCCCGTGTACGCCTTCCTGGCGAAGGACCACCCGGCGCCGAAGTGGAACTTCCACAAGTACGTGGTGGGCAAGGATGGCCAGGTGAAGGCCGCCTTCCCCAGCTCGGTGACGCCGGAGAGCGCCGAGCTCAAGGCGGCCATCGACAGCGCGCTCGCGCAGAAGTAGCTGGTTCGGGCTCCCATGGTGGGCGCTGGGCTGGCTGCCCGCGCCCCGTGGTGACCTCGGCGAGGTGGCCGGCGCTGGCAACCCTGGCTGGAGCCAGGGGCCGCCCAGGCACGCTCCCAAAGCTCCGGGAGGCGAGTGGCCATCCGCTGGCTGCTCATGGCAGGGCTCGTCGCACCCGTCAGTCCTCAGCGCAGCTGCTGCCTGCTCACGAGCGGCTCGTTGGGCCTCGGCGAAGAAGCCGCCTGCTCTGACGGAGCGTCCTCCGCCCATGTCGGGCATCCGTGTGTCGTCTCGGGGACACGCGGGGCCTGTCGCTCCGCTTCCCGTCTTCACGGCGTGCGGCCTCGGGCGGGCCGCATGGCACGGGCGTGGGCGCGGCCTCATCCTCAATGCGGACCTGTGGGGAGGGGCTGCATGGCCTTCGCTTCGACGCCTGGGGTGGACACGCGGGAGGACGCATGGCCGGAGCTGCCGCTGGAGGTGTGGCGGGACAGCTACGCCACGCTGCACCGGTACACGCAGATTCTCGGGAAGGTCAAACTCGCGCTGACGCCGCTGGAGAACCACTTCTGGAACGTCACCTTCCGGGTGGCGGCGCGCGGGCTGACGACGGGGCTCATCCCCTACGGGCACGGCGCTTTCGAGGTGGACTTCGACTTCCTCGCGCATGAGCTGCTCTTCCGCACGAGCCGGGGAGACACGCGGGTACTCGGGCTGGAGTCCCGGCCCGTCGCGGACTTCTACCGGGACGTCATGGCGACGCTGCGCTCGCTGGGCGTCGAGGTGCGCATCTGGGAGACGCCCGTCGAGATTCCCGATGACACCACCCCCTTCGGCGAGGACCGGCACCACGCCACCTACCAGCCGGAGTACGTCCACCGCTGGTGGCGGGCGCTGCTCCAGTCCTCGGTGGTGCTGGAGGAGTTCCGGGCGCGCTTCACGGGCAAGTGCAGCCCGGTGCACTTCTTCTGGGGGAGCTTCGACCTGGCGGTGACGCGCTTCTCCGGGCGCCCCGCGCCGGAGCGACCCGGGGCAGACGTCGTCACCCGCGAGTCGTACTGCGAGGAGGTCTGCAGCGCGGGCTTCTGGCCCGGCACCCCGGAGACGAAGGGGGCCGCCTTCTACTGCTACGCCTCACCGGAGCCGAAGGGCTTCTCCACCGCCAGCGTCCGTCCGTCCGTCGCCGCCTACCCCCCCGCCTTGAAGGAGTACCTGCTGGCCTACGACGACGTCCGGCGCGCCGAGGACCCGAAGGCCTTCCTGCTCGACTTCCTCCAGAGCACCTACGACGCCTGTGCGGACCTGGGCGCGTGGGAGCGGGAGCGGCTGGAGCGGCCGCTGTACGTGCCCAGGCTTCCGAGCGTGGGCCGCGCCGACGAGCCGGCCACGCTGCCCGAGCAGCCCGCGGACTGACGCGGCGTCAGTTCTTCGCGGGCTGGGGCGAGAAGTCCGAGAGGAGCTGGGTGATGGCCTGGTTCAGCCACTCCTGCTCCTCCGCGGGCGTGGACTTCTTGTCCAGGTTCCCCTTGGCGGTGCCGCGCCACACGAGCTTCTTCGTGCTGGCATCCACGATGTCGAGGTCGAGCTCGCCCTTCGAGAACTCGCGGAGGTACGTCCGGGGTTGGGGACGCGGGTTGGGGGTGTCATAGGGACTCTGCATGGGCCCCACGGGAGCGGGGGCGTTATCCACCACTTCGCGGGCCTGCAGGTCGCGGATGGCGCCGCTCCACTTGATGAGGAAGTCCGGCGAGGCGCTGGCCTCCACGCGCTTGTAGCCACGGGCGGTGAGGAATCCGTCCACCGACTTCTCGACGTGCGAGCCCGTCTCCCCGCCCTGGGCGGGCGACCCTCCGGACGCGCGGGGCATCCACGCATAGGTGCGGTAGCCGCTCACGGCCCGCGCGGCACTGCCGTCATGCTGGGTGCTCACGTCGATGCTCGTACAGGCGGCGAGCATCAGGGCCAGGAGCGGAGGAGCGAAGCGGGCGGGCAGGCGCATGGGCGTCTCCGAAGGAGGGGTGTGGCGCTCGCGGAGTCTACCGGGTCGCCGCCGGATTCACTCGACGGGGGGCAGCTCCGGCAGCCTGTGCTTCTTCCATTTGAGCTTTGCCCTCCCTTCAGTACGAGCCAGGGTGAGCGCCAGCTGAGCGCGCTTCGCGGGCGGCAGGTCCTTCGCGAGCGCCTGGTACAGCTCCCGGTCGAGCGCGGCGATGCGCTCCCGTGCCTCGAAGGCGCGCTGGGCCGCTCCGTCCACCTGGGGCAGGGCCGCGCTGTCACCCTGGGCCGCCTGGTGGAGGACGCGGGCGGCGTCGCGCACCTGCTCGCGCAGGGGGCGGCGTCGCGCGTCGAAGCTCTGGAGCGTCTGCTCCATCTTCAGGGCCTGGGCGTTGTCCAGCTCCAGCGCGTCGGACAGCTCCAGCACCTGCCGCAGCCGCTGGCGCTTCTCCATGCGCTCCATGCGCTCCGCGTCGCGAGCCTCCCTGCGCGGCTCCCGCGCGGGCTCCGCCATGGCGACCCAGGGCAGCAACGCCAGCGCCAGCACCGCCATCCGCGTCCGCTTCATCGTCCTCACAGTGTCTCTCCCAGCTCGAAGTCCAGGTCCTCGTCCAGCGCGTCGCCATCCTCCAGCGCGTCCACGTCCTCGTCGAGCGGCTCCAGCCCCGCCCACGCCTCGATGGCGGCCATGGTCTCCGCGTCCACCTCGTCCCCCGTCGGCGAGTCGGCCTCGGACGTCACCGGCGCCGTCACGGTACCGCCGCCCTCGCCCGGGTTGCGGATGAGGCCCGGCACCAGCAGCATCAGCGCCACCACCGCCGCCGCGGCCACCAGCGAGTAGAGCGTCCGCCTCCGCAGGCCCCGGTGCTGCTCGTTGCGCCGCCAGGCCGCCAGCGTGCGCTGGGGCAATTCCTGCACGGTGGCCTTCTCCTCCGGGGTGAGGGGCGGCAGCTCCACCATCCCCAGCACGCCCACCGTCTCGGCGATGGCCTCGCGGCACCCGTCGCACGACTTCACGTGCGCGTGGACCCGGGCGGCCTCCTCGGTCTCCAGGGCTCCCGCGGCGAACACGTCCAGCAGCACCTCGTACTCAGGGCACGCGGCCATCAGCTCGTCTCCTCATTCGCGCCCACCTGCGCCTTCAATCGCTTCACCGCGTGGTGGAACTGCACCTTCGCGTTGTTCTCCGTGATTCGCAGCGTCAGGGCGATGTCCCGGAAGGACAGCCCGCCGTCCACCCGCAGCGTCAGCACCTCGCGCTGGCGCCGGGGCAGGGCCAGCACGGCGGCGCGCACCTGGCGCTCGCGCTCGGCCCGCTCCATTCCCTCCTGGGCCGACTCCGCCGGGTCCGCCGCCACGGGCTCCGCCGCGGACTCCACCAGCATGGGCCGCCACCGCTGTCCCTGGCGGGCATGGTTCTTCGCCAGATTGAGGGCGATGCGCACCAGCCAGGCGCGGAAGGGCGCGGGCCCCGAGGCCGTGAAGCGCGAGAAGACGCGGCGGGACGCCTCCAGCGCGCGCAGGAAGGCGGCCTGCGCCAGGTCCGCCGCGTCCTCGGGGCGGGACACGTAGCGCCGCACCAGCGCGAAGACGAGCGCGCGGTGTCGCTTCACCAACACCTCGAAGGCCGCCGGCTCTCCGTCCAGGAAGGCGCGGCACAGCGTCTCGTCCGAGGCCCGCTCCAGCCCTGGCCGCCCCGGGCGCGAGGGCATCGCCACCACCCGTCCGCCTGTGTCACCCACGCTCACACCCCTCCAACCCCCGGGCGCGAGGAAGGTTATTTTCGGCCCTCCTTCGTGCCGTGTTTTGCGGATAGTGCATGAAATCCAGCATGTTGATACATGCGAGAGCGACGGGCCCGGTTGCCGAGGCCGTCTGGGCGCTGCCAGAATGGCTCGTTGGTCGCAACCTAGGGACGGGGCATGGTGACGGAAGGCTCTAGCTCTCGAATCAAGGGTGGGGTGCTCATCTCCCGGCTGAACATGCTGCGCCACCATGGCGGGCAGGTTCGGGTGGACGAGGTGCTGCGGCGGCTTCCTCCCGAGGACCAGGCGGTGTTGCGGAAGATGATTCTTCCCATCGCCTGGTACCCGATGGAGCTGAACCTGCGGCTGGATTCGGCCATCGCGGAGGTGATGTCGCCGGAGGACAAGCACAGGGCCTTCCTCGACATGGGCCGGGCGTCGGCGGAGGAGGCTCTCCACGGGGCGCAGCACGTCTTCGTACGGCCCGGCGACCCGCAGTTCCTGCTGAGCCAGGCGCCGCAAATCTACCGCTTCTATTACGCGGTGGGCTCGCGCACCTACGAGCGGGCGGGCGACAAGGGCGCGGTGCTGCGCACGTTTGGCGCGGAGAACGTCACGGAGTCGGACTGCCTGACCATCATCGGCTGGCACGAGCGGGCCATCGAGCTGTCGGGCGGGCGCTCCGTCACCACGTCGCACCCGCTGTGCCGGGCCCGGGGCGCGGCGCACTGCGAGTACCACTTCGCCTGGGAGTGAGCGGCCGCGCCCTGGCGC
This sequence comes from Pyxidicoccus trucidator, assembly GCF_010894435.1. Taxonomy (NCBI): domain Bacteria; kingdom Pseudomonadati; phylum Myxococcota; class Myxococcia; order Myxococcales; family Myxococcaceae; genus Pyxidicoccus; species Pyxidicoccus trucidator. The sequence continues at coordinate 329,790 of NZ_JAAIXZ010000007.1, forward strand.
TCAGCCTGGAGACGCCGTGCCTGGAGGCGGGTTGGCGCGCAGGTAGCGGAGCACGTCGTCCAGGTGCCGGTACACGCGCACCTCGTGACGGATGATGTGCTCGATGCGGCCGTCGGCGCTGACGATGAAGGTGACGCGCCGGTCCACGTTGAGCACGGGCCAGAGGACGTCGTAGGCGCGGCTGATGTCCCGGCTCTCGTCGCCGAGCAGGGAGAAGCGGATGTCCTCCTTCTCGGCGAACTCGCACTGCATGCGCTGTGTGTCCACGGACACGCCGACGAGCTCCGCGCCCAGCGACTTGATGAGCTGGTGGTTGTCGCGGAACGCGCGGTTTTCGATGGTGCAGCCGACGGTGAAGGCCTTGGGGAAGAAGAAGAGGACCACGCGCCGGCCGCGCAGGGAGGACAGGCGCAGGCTCGCGCCATGACAGTCGGTGGCGGTGAAGTCCGGCGCGGAGTCTCCGACGGCAGGCATTCCGGTGGGTCCCTTCCTGGTGGGCCGGGGTCACCTCACCCCTACCATGTTTTGGAGGGGAGGCAGCTGCCCTGGTCGCTCTGTCCGGTAGCGGTGGTTCTGGCGTGTGCTGACGGGCCTGGCGGATATTGCGCCGCCTGCCCCGCAGGGGGCTCGGGAGGAGTGCATGCCCCTGAAGCGGGGATGGACGGTGCTGTTGCTGGCGCTGCTGGGCACCGGCTGCGCGACGGCTCGCGTGGTGCACCTGGACACGGGCGAGGGGCCGCCGCGCGCCCATGTATCGCGCACGGACGTGAAGCCCGGGGTGCTGGAGGAAGCTGACTTCGAAGACGCGGTGCGGCGGATGGCAGGCACGGTGCCGGTGGGCGCGAGGCCGCGTGACGTGGCGCTGGGGTTGTTCGCGAGGCCCGGCGCTGGTGCGGACGTGCGGGTGCGAGGGCGGCTGGGGCTCGTCTCGGTGGAGGAGCCCGGGCGCGGCCGGCTGAGCCTGTCGGAGCCGGCCGAGGAGGGCACGGAGCTGGAGCGCGCCTATGGACGGTGGTGTCAGCGAAGGCAGCAGGCGGAGGACTGCCTGTACCTGTTGGACGAGGGAGTCACGCTGGACGAAGAGGGCCGGCGCACGCTGGCCTTCCGGCTGGGGCTGGACGCGGTATGGGACGAGACGGCCGAGGCGCTGGAGGAGCTGACGGACCGGGAGGCGGTGGTGACGATGCTGGTCACGACGGGGGCTTTCTACCTGGGGCTGTGGCTGGTGCCGGAGCCGCTACTCTCGAAGGGCATCGCCGCGACGCTGACGGTGGCGCTCATCGGCTACCTGGGCTGGGACACGGTGTGGAGCTTGGTGCGGGGCTGGAGGGTGTTGGCGGCGGAGGTGAAGGAGGCCACCACGTTCGACGAGCTGCGGAGGGCGGGAGAGAAGTACGGGGAGGTGATGGGGAAGAACGCGGCGAGAGCGTTCGTCATGCTGGCGATGGCGGCAATGGGGGGCACGGCGGAGTTGATGGCGGCGAGAGTCGCGACGCTGCCGGGCTCTGGACAGGCGGCGCTGGTGGCTGCTGCGCAGGGGGGAATCCGGCTGGGCGCGGCGGCGCGGGTGGAAGCGGTGGTGATATCCGCAACGGGTGAGGTGACCATTGCGCTGGCGCCGGGCGCGGTGGCCATGACGGCGCAGGGAGCGGGTGGAGCCTCGGCGGCGGTGGTGGCGGCGGGAGGACCGGAGCACCACATCGCCACGAACAAGAACTCGGAATCGGATGTGCGAGGCGGCCCGTGGACGCCCCGGTTCCAGGAAATCTTCGACCGCGCCGGCATGTCACTGGATGACGCCGCGAACCGGGTCCACGTTCCAGGACACAAGGGACCTCATCCCCGAGAGTACCATGAGGAGGTCTTCAACCGGTTGGACCGTGTGACGGCGAGGTGCCGTACCCTCGAACACTGCCGGAAGGCACTCACGGCCGAGTTGATGAGACTGGCGCGGGAAATCTCCTCGCAGGGGTCTCGCCTCAACGAGCTTGTCACCCGGAGCGAGTGACGCGAGGGTGGCGTGTCACCCGGCAGTGAATGCACAGGAGTCGACGCATGCCGAAGCGGTATTTCGACCTGTCGGACGATGTCTACTTCCCAGGGCGATGGGAGTTGGGAGTGCCGCTCGACGAGCGCGGCCAGAAACTCTGGACCTGGCTCTTCAGGAGCGGAGAGCGTGCTGCCTTGGAAGGGCCCATCAGGATTCCCGTCACCATTCAGGGGCAGGCGTTGGGGTTCTCGGTGGCCGGAGCAGCGGTTCCCATCATCGACGAGAAGGCCGCCAGCGTATTTGCCGAGCTGGCTCCAGAGCAGGTTCAGCTCATCCCGGTTGCTGTCGAGTCCAGGAGCGAGAAGTACTTCATCCTCAACGTGCTCCGTGTCGTGAAGTGCATCGACGATGCGGCCTGCAAGGAAGTGCAGCTCTGGACCCAGGAGGATGAGGAGCCCGAGTTGGTCGGAGAGTATCGGTCCGTGGTCGGCCTGCGCATCGACCCCGAGAAGGCGGGCGATGCGAGGGTGTTCCGCCCCTGGGGATGGCCTGTCGCGCTCATCGTCTCCGAAGACATCAAGGACGCACTGGAGCGCGCGGGCGTCACGGGCCTGAAGTTAGAAGACGTGACTGGCCCCGCACCGGCCGAGAGCGAGGACACCGCGGCCGAACAGCGGCACCTTGCCCGTCTGCGGCAACTGGACACGGTGCGTGACGCGGCCTGGAACTCAATGGGCCGGCTGGAGGAATCAGCCATCATCCCCATCATCCCGAGCGGCCCATACTGGCCGGGCCATCGCCAGGCGTGGCGGGTCATCCACCGGGAGTCGGGGAGCACGCTGCTGGTCACCGACGGCCTCTCGGACCCGTTCATCGACCGTGACGAGCTCTCCCCGGGCTTCGGCCTCGAGCTCGCCATCGAGACGAACGAGCCGATGCCCGAGGCACGCGGCAGCTGGCAGCTCCGCCTGTTGCGCGAGGTGACCGACGAGGTGGCGGAGCACGAGAACGTGCGCACGTGGCTGCACCGGGGGCTCATGACGATGGAGGTCTCCGGAGAGGCCATGCCCGAGCCGCTCGTCACGAAGGACGGCCGCGTGGCGGTGCTGCTGGGGCTGGAGTCGAGCACGCTGCCCAGGCGCTTCCCCACGCCCGCGGGAGACGTGCTGCTCGTCACCATCAAGGCCCTGCTGCCGGCGGAGCTCACGTTCCTCCTCGGGCAGGGCCGCGCCGGTCCGGGCGAGCTGGCGCGCCGCTTCGCCCGTGAGAGCGACGCCCCGCACCTGTCCCGCTCGTGGCGGAAGCCAGTGGTATGAAGGAGCCAGCACTTCGAGCAAGGCGCTGCTGCAACCAGGACGCGCGAGCTGGCGGCTCTGGCAAGCCTCGCGCCCGGCCCGGAGTGCCGCACCGGACCGCTAACGACCGGGCGCGGGTTTCAGGCTAGGGTCCGCGCCCGTGCGGCCTACCAGGGACGTCTTTTCCTCGCAGGAGTTCTCCCGTCGGCTGGCCCGGGCCATGGGGGTGACGCGGGTGGCGCGTGTCACGGGCCTGGACCGGACGGGGGTGGAGGTGGCGTGCGCGGTACGGCCCGGCGGCCACGTCCTGCAGGTGTGCAACGGCAAGGGCCTGACGTACGCCGAAGCCTCCAGGGGCGCGCTGCTGGAGACAGCGGAGCTGTGGGCCGCGGAGACGGTGCTCCCGGAGCGGCTGGTGTGGGGCTCCCGGGAGGAGCTGGACGGCCGGCTCGGTGTCCTGTGGAGCGCGGAGGCCCTGGGCTCCGCGGGAGCTCTGGTGGACCCACGCCTGTGGGGAGACACCGTGCGCTGCGCCTGGCGCGAGGCCCTGGAGCTGCACTCGGGGCGGCCCGTCTGGGTGCCCGCGCAGGGCCTCCACGTCCCGCCGCCGGGAAGTCCCTCGCTGGGCCCGGTGGCGGCGGCCTGGACGAGCAACGGCTCCGGGGCGCATCCGGACGCGGGCCTGGCGCTGCTCCATGCGCTGCTGGAGGCCACCGAGAGGGATCAGCTCGCGCGGGCGCTCCCGGAAGGGTGGACGGAGGAGGCCGTGCACCGGCGTCTGCTGCGGCCGACGGAGCTCCAGCAGGCGGCGCCCCGCACGGCGGAGCTGGCGGAGACGCTGCGGGAGCGGGGCTTTGGCGTGTACCTCTTCGACGCCACGCCCTCGTCGCGAACGCCGGGCGCGGTGGGCCTGCCGGTGGGCGCGGCGGTGCTGGTGGACCTGGAGGAAGGCCCGGTGCCGCTCACCGCGGGCTACGCCTGCGCGCTGGGGCGGGACGAGGCGCTGCTGAAGGCGCTGCTGGAGGCGGCGCAGTCCCGGCTGACGGACATCCACGGCGCGCGAGAGGACGTGGCCGCGGCGGACCCCGAGGCGGCGCGAGGCTTCGCGGAGGCCTGCGCGTCGGTGCGTCCGAAGCGGAGGGCGGGGGACATGCCCGACCTGGGCGCGCACGCGAAGGGGGCGGCGGTGAGAAGGGTGCGCAAGGTGCTGGAGCGGCTGAAGGCGGCGGGCTTCACGCGGGTGGCCGCGGTGGAGCTGGACTCGCCGGTGCCCGACCTGCACGTGCGACGGGTGGTGGTGCCGGGCATGAACATCTCGGAGCTCCTATGAAGCGGCGGGCGGACGAGCTGGTGGTCTTCCTGGGCCCCTCGCTGCCGGAGGAGGAGGCACGGCGGCTGGCGCCCTGCACGGTGCTGCCTCCCGCGAGGCAGGGGGACGTGTGGCGGGCGCTGAGTCTCCGGCCCCGGGCCATCGCCCTGGTGGACGGCGTCTTCGAGGCGCAGCCCTCGGTGTGGCACCACGAACTGCTCGCGGCGCTGGAGGCGGGGGTGGCCGTCTTCGGCGGAGCCAGCATGGGCGCCCTGCGCGCGGCGGAGCTGGCGTCACACGGCATGGTGGGCGTGGGGCGCATCTTCGCGTGGTACCGCGACGGGGAGGTGGTGGACGACTCCGAGGTGGCGCTGCTGCACGCCGACGCGGAGCATGGCTGGCGGCCGCTCACGGTGCCGCTGGTCAACGTGCGCCACGTGGCGGAGCGTGCGAGGGCCGCGAGAGTCCTGACCCGGAACGCGGCGACCGCGCTGGTGGAGGCGGCGGAGGCGCTCTTCTACCAGGAGCGCACCTGGCCCCGGGTGCTGGAGCGCCTGCGTCCGCACTGGTCCGCGTCCACGCGCGCCGCGTGGGATGCCTGGTTCCTGAAGGGCGCGGAGGACCTGAAGCGGCTGGACGCCATCGCCTGCGTCCAGGCCGCGGCGACGTTCGTGGCCTCGGGAGCGCCCGCGCCGGTGGGAGCGCGGCGGCAGCCCTCGTCGCTGGTGCGGCGGCGGAGGCTGGTGGACGACGTGACGCGGGTCCGGGGCGGGTGGGTGTCCTCGGGTCGGGTGCTGGAAGCGCTGAAGGAGTCCCCGGACGCGGTGGAGCTGGCGGAGGCGGGCCTGCGGCGGGCGCTGCTCGCCGGCCAGGCTCGCACGTGGGGGCTCACCGCCACTGCCGACGAGGTGGCCGCGGAAGAGGCCGCGTGGTGGGACGAGCGGGGCGTCGCTCCCGAGCGGCGCGAGGCCTGGCTCGCCACGAGCGGGCTCGACGCGGTGGCATTGCGGCGGCTCTGCGAGGAGCGGGCGCTGGAGCGGCTCGTCCTCGAGCACGCGCCGCGCCTGCTGCCGGACGGCCCGTCCTGGGACGAGGCGCTCGCCGACGAGTCCCGCCTGCGGGGGCGCTGGGCCCGGGTCGCCAGGGCCGTTGCGAGGGACGCGGCGGACGGCACGGAGGAGGAACCGACGGGGGACGTCGGGTCGGACTGAAGCGGGGCACCCACCTCGCGGGTGGGAAAATCCGTGACAGACCCAGGGGAGAGGGTAAGGTCAACCCTGGAGGTTGCCCTTGTTCAGCCCCGCTCCCTGGGTGGTTACCGAGCCTCTCGTGCTGTCCTCGCCGGTGACGGCCACGTCATCGCGCGTGGGCCGTCCGGGCGCGCGCGCCACCGTGGGAGGGCAGCCGACCTGGCAGGTGGTGGAGGCGAGGCCATGAGGTCGCCGCCCTTCCACCCGGACCAGCTCGTCCCGGACAGCCAGGTAGGGCCCTGGCGCGTGGTGGCGTCGCTGGGCGCCGGAGGCTTCGGCCGGGTCTTCAAGGTGGAGCGGGGCGGGCGGTTCTACTCGCTGAAGATGGCGCTCCGTCCGGCCGGGCCGCATGCCGCGGAGGAGGAGGACGTCGACGGGCGGCTGGCGCACGAGGTGGCCGCGCTGCTGGCCTGCGCACCGCACCCGAACCTCCCCCGGTTGCACGCGGTGGACCGCTGGCCCGAGCCGCCCGACGGCTACCTGTACTTCGTCACCGACTACATCGACGGAGAGACGTTCCACGAGTGGCGCTGGCGGGTGAAGCCCACGGCGGCGCACCTGCTCTCCGTGTTCACGGAGGTGGTGCGCGTGGTGGCGGACCTGCACCGGCGTGGAATGCACCACCGCGACTTGAAGGGCGACAACCTGCTCATCCGCCGTGAGGACGAGCGGCCATTCCTCATCGACCTGGGCACGGTGCGGATGCCGGGGGCGACGACGCTGACGGTGGGCGTGGCGCCGGCCTCGCCCCACCTGCTGCCGCCCGAGTGCGTGGCCTTCCTTCGTGAGGGCGCCTGGCAGAACGGCGCGCACTTCGACGCGGGTGTGCCGGGGGACCTCTACGCGCTGGGCGCGCTGTTGTACGAGGCGCTCACGGACGGCTACGCGTTCGACCCGAAGCTCCCGTACGACAGGCTGTTGCCGGCGATTGAATTGGTGGCGCCGCGAGCGCCCCACGTGGTGAACCCGAAGGTGCCGCGCGCCCTGGGCGAGGTCGCCATGCGGCTCCTGGCGAAGCGTCCCGAGGACCGCTATCCGGGAACGGAGGCCCTGCTCCAGGCGCTCTGGGACGTGGCCAAGGAGAAGCGCCAGCCCGCGTGGCGGGTGTCGCTGGACCGGCCTCCCGAGGTGGACTCGCAGGGCCCGGGGGCGGAGACGCCGCGCGTGCGGATGGTGCCGGAGCTCGGCCGCGCGCCACTGGAGTCCCTGAAGCCCCCGGAGCCCACCGCCTCCACGGACCCCGCGCCCACCACCCAGCACGAGCCCCAGACACAGCCGCCCATCGTGAGCGGCCTGGAGACCTCGCCGCCGCCCCTCGACGCCGGGGAGGTGGTTCCCCCGCGGGCCTCGCCGCCCTCGAAGCGGGTGGGGCGCCGTGCAGCCGTGGCGCTCGGTGCGGGCGTGCTGTTGGTCCTTGGCTTCGTGGCCTTCGGGCTGCCCCGTCTCTCTCAACCACCGGGGGGCGTGGCGGCGCCAGTTCCTCCACCCCCCGAGAAAGGAAGTCCCACTGTGACGAGCCGTGCTCCGAGTTCCCCTGATGCATCCCCCCTGGCGGCGGTGCCGCCCTCCGCGGACGCGGGATCGTCCCAGGACGCGGGCCTGCTGGCCTCAGCGCCGGTATCGGAACCCTCGGCACGCGCAGCCGCCGCACCGCCTCCGCCGAGGACTCCCTCCGCGAGTCGTTCCATGAGCAAGGCCGCGGCCGCGGCTTGCGTCGGCCTGGCCTGTGCAGGTGCGCCCAAGATCTACGCCGAAGCTCCGCAGAAGGATTGCCCGCCGGAGGTCGTCAAGTGGATGAACGACCAGGGCTTCACCGTCGGCAAGGCGATGGGAACCGAGAGTTCGCTCACGCTCCATTTGGACAGGGGCGCCCCGGCACCGGTGCCGCCAGAGGGGCCCCTGGTGGTCCTCGCCTACAATGACTTCGAGGGTACCGGGAGAAACCCCACGCCCTTCCCGGCGGGAAGCCGACTGCTCGGACAGGCCTTCCGCGGGAAGGACCGTCTCTATGGGTGGCTGACGGAGCTGGAGACGCCTGACGGCAAGCGCTACCCCATATGTGGCAACCTGGTGAACCCCTGGGCCAGGTTGAATGAGGAGATGGGGATTCCTTATCTCCCCTCCAGTACGCCGGAAAAGCCAATGATGGACCCATACTCGGCCGTGATAACTGCAAGGCGTTTCGGAGTCTGGAAGTAACGGGAGCAGCGCACCCGATGGGGTATGGATGTTTCCCCTCCTGGAGGTCTCCTGGCCTTGTCCGTCTCGTCGCCTGCCATCGTGATGACCTGCATGCTGTTGCTGGCGCCTGCTGCTGACGCCGCTGCGCCCGACATGCAGCAGGTTGCCGTCGGCGTGCGCCGTGTCGAGCTGCGGGACGCGAGGGAGTCACTGCCCGAAGTCCATATCGGCCCGGGACTCTCCACCACGGTGCTCTTCGACTCACCGATTCGCCCCGATGAGCTGGTGCTGGAAGGCCGTGAGCGCTTCCAGCGACTGGGGCTGTCTGACGACCACCTGGTGCTCATTCCCTCCGCCACCTTCCGGCAGGGTGAGCGGTTGCGGTTGGAGGTCCGGTTCTCGGATGGCGCAGCTCCGGAGCGGGCCGCGCTCTCGCTGGTGGTCGATGCCGCCCGGGTCGACCGCCAGGTCGAGCTCTATCGCCGTCCCCGTACCGCGGAGTCCTATCGCCAGGAAGTCGAGGCGCTGAAGGCCGCGATGGCGCGGCTTCAGCAGGAGGTGGAGCGGCTTCCGGTACCCGGCGCCACGGCTGTCGGTGGTGCCTCCTGGGCGACGACGGTCGCGCAGGTGGAGGAAGTCGAAGCGAGGCAACTGCCCTACCTGAGCGTGGCCGTCTCTGCCCCCGTCTCCGTCAGGGCGGTCTGGAGCCTTCGACTGCGTCAGCACTGGCAGGCCCTGCGAGTGAAGTTGCATGCAAATCCGGGAGCCTGGATGCCAACAGGCGCTTCCCTGCGGGACGAGCAGGGACGGTTTGTGAACGTATTGGCCCCCTGGGCGCAGGTCGTCGTGGCGCACAGGGTGCCTCAACACAACGAGCCTCAAATCGTTGTAGTTGCGTTGGAGGATGTGGCCGCGTTCCGACCGGGCGGCTACACCCTCAAGCTGTGGGACGAGGGCACCGGGCAATCGGTGACGTTCGAAGGCCTCCAGGTCCCGTGAGCATGAGGCCCTGACCTGGCGGGGCAGGGATGCCAAGAGAGCGGAGCTCAGTCCAGGAAGCGGCGCTCCCAGCGGAGCTTGTCCTCGGGTGGAAAGTCCTGGTTATAGACAGAGCTTGTGTCGTGGTAGAGCCAGGGCTCCAGCACACGCGCGAGCTCGCGGTACGCGGGCAGGCCTTCTCCCGCTTCCACGTTTCCCGCTTGGGGCCACTCGCCGAGCGTGACGACGGCGCGGTCTCCCTCCAACTGCTGCACTGTGGTGCCGGGTGATGACAGTCGGGAGCGTAGCCCCGCCACGCCGCCCAGCTCCCCCAGCACCGGCTGCCCCAGGAACGTCAGCCAGTACGCCCCGGGAACCCGGGTGCCGATGCTCCGATAAACGGAGTCATTGAGAACGTCCATACCCGGATAGCGGAAACAGACGCGTCGAACGTGCCTGGTGACGCCCAGGAGTTGGTGAAGCGCATTGATGGAGAGGCTTGTGTAGCCTGAATGAAATGGCAGGGTCGCGCCCAGCTTCATTGCCAGGTCGCGCACATGCCCCGGCCCATGCTGCTCGAGGAATTCCGTCGACAGCCAGAACCGTGCATCGCATGCCCGTCCAGGTTCATCGAATGGGCCTGTCTCGTCATGCGATACGCCCGTGTACTCGAACTGGAAGTCGGCTGCTCCATCGGGTCTGTTGGCCAGTGTGATGTACGGAGACCTTGATTCGAGCAACTCCTTCCTGGTGTGCTCCCAACACCGGTCATCCAGTCGCCGCCAGTCACCCTCCATGTCTGGGTACCATGCAAGGGTTTGTGGCCCCACGGCCTGAATGAACGCGTCCAGAGCAGCAACCAGGGTGGGTGCGAACTCTTGGTGGGAGTGATGCATGAAGAACCGGATGGTGAGTCCATCCCGGACGAGGACGCTGCCAGCTTCTGAATGGATCCGGATTCTTGGGTATCGCTCAATCATCGGGACGGTCTTCCAGGGGAGATGAGGCGTGCATCCGCGTCGAGGATTTTTTTGTAGGCATCCCCCTGATCCCTGAAAGGGCTTCCAGACGGGTAGGGGCGCCACCTGGCTAGATTGACTTCAGGGCAGGGAAACTTGAAGTCATAGACACTCTGGACCTGCAGTGGGTCACCCGTGTGGATGACGACGTCAGGCACCACCGAGCCCGCCAGTTCCTTGCCTCCGTTGCGGAGCATCCGCAGCTCCGTCTCATGGAGGCTCCGCTCCAGTTGCCGTGTCTCCGGGTGGAGGCGGTAGCGCTGTTCCAGGCTGAAGCGTCCATGGTGGGCCCGGCCCAGCTTCTCCCGTGTACACGCGAGGGCCAGCGTGTGTTTCGCGCCGCCCAGCTGCATGCCTCGCGTCACGGGATTCTCCCGCGTGCCTCCCACCTTCTGCTCGCACTCGGCCGCCGTCGGCTGCCGTCCTCCGAACTCCTGCTGATTCACCTCCGCATCGGCCCACCGTGCGCACTCGACCAGGATGTCCTCGAGGCCCTTCTGGACCAACGCATCGAGCGCCTGCCACGCTTTGCCCGCGGCCCCGGCCTGCGCGGCCCGGACCGCCAGTGGGGCGACCTCCCTGCCGGTCGCCGTGGCGCAGTAGGCCGGGTTGCGCTTGCACGCGGCCGTCGCCGAGTCCGTCGCCCATCCATAGCTCCCCGTGCCGCGCCGGGCCGGGCTTCCCGCTCCACACCCCACGGTGGGCAGCAGCACCGCCACGACAGCCAGGCCCATCCCGCATCGCTTCATCAGCCCCTCCCGTCCCGGAGCACGCCAGCCCACCCGTGAACGAGCCACGCCGCCCACCCGCCGTTACACTCCCCGGGCACGCCCAGCCCGGGCGAGAGGAGGCAGGCACCCCATGGCCCGGATGAGCCAGGACGACGTAGGCCGCTGCGACTTCATCGACGTGCTCGAAGAGGCCGTCCTCTGGCGCCGCCCCGTGTCCATCCAGCTCCGCGCCGGAGACACGTTCACCGACCAGGTCATCGACGTCGTCACCGAGCAGGGGGACGACTTCGCCATCTTCCGCTCGCACGCCCGGGTGCCCGTCGGAGACATCCTCTCCGTCACCCGCGAGCCTCCCGCGCCACCGACGACTTGAGCCCCGCGCCCCGCCGTGTAGGGTGCCACCCAGGACGATGACCTCCCTGCCCTCGCCGGACTCCCTTCGCTGCATCAACGCCGACTCGCGCGAGCCGGGCGGCTACCGTGCCGCCCTCGGCGACACGCGCGCCTCGCTGCTCCACACGGACCCGCCGTACTGCCTCCTCACGCGGCGCCGGAAGGGCGGGGACCTGCGGGACACGCGGGCCCACAAGAAAATCGACCAGAACCCCATCGTCCGCTTCGAGACGGTGCGCGACTACCGCGCCTTCTCCGAGGCCTGGCTCTCCCGCGCCGTCGAGCACCTCACCCCGGACGCGCCCCTCGTCATCTGGACGAACCTGCTGGGCAAGGAGCCCATCCTCACCGCGGCCCGGGGGCTGGGCTACCCGCACCTGCGCGGCGAGTACGTCTGGGGCAAGCGCACCACGGACAAGAACGCCAACGAGCAGACGCTCCGTGTGTACGAGGTCGCCCTCGTCATCGCCCGCACGCCCGCGCCGCCGCTCGCGCCCGGAGACCTGCCCACCGTCTGGGCCGTCGTCGGCGGCTACGACGACGAAGCCGAGGCCGCGCGCTGGGGGGGCCACCCGCACCACAAGCCCTTCTCCGTCCTCGAGCCCCTCGTGCGCACGTACAGCCGCCCCGGGGACACGGTGTTGGACCCGTTCGCCGGCAGCGGCTCCATGCCCTCCGCGGCGCTGCGGCTCGGCCGCCGGCCCGCCTGCCTCGAAATCGAGCCCGAGTGGGCCGAGCGCGTCACCCGCCGCCTCCGCGAGACGGCGGCCCAGGAGGCTCAGCGCGCCAGCGCGCGGTAGAGCCGTGTCTCGGCCCACGCCGGAATGTCCGTGGGCCGGTGCCCCCACCAGTTCATCACCAGCGTGCGCCGCTGTCGCGAGCGTCCCGGCAGCTTCCCGTCCGGAATGCGGTTCTCCGCATCCAGCACGCCATGCGTCAGCGTCCCCTCGAAGCGCACCAGCCGGTTGGCGCGCGGGGCCACCAGGTCCGCCGTGTCCATGCGGGAGGGGGCCAGCGACGGGTTCTCCGCGTCGGGCAACTCGCGCGTCACCACCAGCGCGCCGCCGCGCACGCGGTTGAGGAACAGCACGGAGGAGATGCGCGGGTGCACCAACTCGCCCGTGCGCAGCGCGAGCTTCTCGTCCCGGTCCTGGTGGAAGTCCACGCGGACGTCCGTGGGGTACATGCGTGAGAGCCACCACTCCACCCCGGCGATGCGCCGCCGTCCGGCCACGTCGGGGCGCAGCGTGAGGATGACCTCCTCCACCACGTTGGAGGGGGGGCCGAAGTCGTACCAGAAGGTGGTCTGGTACGTCTGGCGCAGCCGCTCCGTGCCCAGGGCGCCCACGCGCCGCAGCAGCCGGCGGAAGAGGGGAGCGGGCACGGCGCCTTCGGTGAGCTGGACGAGGGTTTCCAATCGGGCACCGAGCATTGTCCTACCGAGAGGGTGGGCGCCACCTTCCTTTACCGCTAGGCTGCGCGGCCCATTCCCCTCCGGCCAGGAGGGCGCGGAGACACCCGGATGAAGCCGCACCAGAAGATGCTCATCGGCATTTCCGCCGGCGCGGTGGCGGGTCTCACCGCCAACGCGGTCGCCACCGCCATGGCCCGGAGCGCGTCCGGAATCTCGGAGGGGCCGCTCCCCGCCGCCGTCATCGCCCAGCATGCGCCCTGGCTGTCGTGGGCCGCGGACAGCGTGGCAGCGCCCGTGGGCCAGATTTTCATCCGCCTGCTCCTCATGCTGGTGGTGCCGATGCTCTTCTCCGCGCTCGTCATGGGCGTGGCGGAGCTGGACTTGAAGCAGGTGGGCCGACTGGGCCTGCGCACGCTGGGCTACACCGTCGTCTTCTCCGCCATCTCCGTCCTCATCGGCCTGCTGCTCGTCAACGCCATTCAGCCCGGCGCCGGCCTCAGCGACGAGGCGCGAGCCATGGCCCGAGGCGCCCCCCAGGTGAAGGCGGCCCCGGCGCCGGGGGAGACGTCGTTCGGCTCCGTGTTCGTCTCCATGGTGCCCACCAACCCGCTCAAGGCCGCCGCCGACGGGGACTTCATCGGCCTCATCGTCTTCTCGCTCATCTTCGGCATGGGCCTGGCGCTCACCCAGGGCGAGGCCGCCCTGCGGCTCAAGGAGACCATCCAGGGCCTCTACGACGTGATGATGAAGCTCATCGACGGCGTGCTGCGGCTGGCGCCCTTCGGCGTGGCCGCGCTGCTGTTCTCGATGACGGCCCGGCTGGGCCTGGGCATCCTCGCGCAGCTCGCCGCCTACGTGGCCACGGTGCTGCTGGCGCTGGGCCTCCACATGTTCGTCGTCTACTCGCTGTCGGTGCGCTTCCTGGGCGGGCGCAATCCCATCCAGTTCTTCCGCGACATCCGGCTCGTCATGGCGACGGCCTTCTCCACGGCCTCCTCCAGCGCCACGCTGCCCACGGCGCTCAAGGTGGCCGAGGAGAACCTGAAGCTGCCGCGCAACGTGTCGCGCTTCGTGCTCACGGCCGGCTCGGCGATGAACCAGAACGGCACGGCGCTCTTCGAGGGCGTCACCGTGCTCTTCCTCGCCCAGGTCTACGGCGTGCCGCTCAGCCTGCCGGACCAGGGGCTCATCATGTTCATCTGCATCCTGGCGGGCATTGGCACCGCGGGGGTGCCGGCGGGCTCCATCCCCGTCATCGCGATGATTCTGGGCATGTTCAAGATTCCGGTGGAGGGCCTGGGCCTCATCCTCGGCGTGGACCGCTTCCTGGACATGTGCCGCACCACGCTCAACGTCACCGGAGACCTGGCCGCGGCGGTGTACGTGGCGCGCGGCGAGCCGGTCGACCGTCCGGCAGGGGAGGGGGCAGCGGACCCTTCCGCTTCCTGACGCCCGGCATTTCGCAGCCCATCCTTCACCACGAGAGAGCAGTCCACTCGCAGCACCCCCCAAGGAGCCCCCATGAGGGTCGCCAAGGATTCCGTCGTCTCGCTGGAGTACCGGCTGCACCTGGGCGATGAGCAGGTCATCGACCAGAGCGCGCCCGGGCAGCCGCTCGCCTACCTGCACGGCCACCGGCAGATTGTCCCCGGCCTGGAGGGCGCCATCGAGGGCATGTCCTCCGGCGAGAGCAAGCAGGTGGTGGTGTCCCCGGGCCAGGGCTATGGCGAGCATGACCCCGAGGGCGTGCGCACGGTGCCGCGCAACATGTTGCCCCCCGGCTTCAACCCGCAGCCCGGCCAGACGCTGATGGCGCAGACGGACCAGGGCGACATCCCCCTGCGCATCCAGGAGGTGCGCGAGGACGCCGTCGTCGTGGACCTCAACCACCCGCTCGCCGGCAAGACGCTGCACTTCGACGTCACGGTGCGCGAGGTGCGCGCCGCGACGACCGAGGAGCTCACCCACGGCCACGTCCATGGCGCGGGCGGGCACGACCACGGCTGACGCAGCGCGGCCACTCGCGGGGTGGGAGTCCCTGGACACCACCTCGCGGGTGGAATGAGCATTTCGCGGGGCAGGGGGCGTTGCACTATCTTTGCCGCCCCAATGAGTCCCTCCTCACCGTCTCCCTCCCCGAGCGAGCTGCGCATCCACCCGTCAGACCCGGCGTCCGGAGACCCGGGGGCGTCCGCGGCGAAGGACCCTGAGCGCTACTGGCTCGAGCACGTCTACCAGGGCGGCAGCCGCCAGCTCACCGTGCGCGCCGTCATCGCGGGCATGCTCATCGGCGCGGTGATGTGCCTCTCCAACCTGTTCGTCATCCTCAAGACGGGCTGGAGCCTGGGCGTCACGATTACGGCCTGCATCATCGCCTTCATGGTGTTCGCCCTGTTCGGGTGGCTGGCCCGCGTATGGGGCCGCCTGCCGCGGGTCGCCAAGCTCTTCCTGGCTGTCGTGGTGGTGGGGTCCAACGCCAGCGTCATCGTCATGTCGGGCTGGAGTGTGTCTTCCCTGGGGGCCTTGCTGGGGCTCGCGGTCTTCGGGAGCATCGTCTGGAGCGCGCACGGGCCGCAGCGGCACTTCACCGACCTGGAGAACAACGCCATGGGCTCGGTGGCCTCGGCCGCGGGCTACATGACGGGCGGCGGCAACATGGCGGCGGTGCCCGCGCTGCTGATGCTCACCGGCACGCTGCCGCCCTCGGGGTGGCTGGTGGTGTGGTTCGCCGTCATCTCCGCGCTGGGCGTCTTCGCGGCCATCCCCATCAAGCGCCAGCTCATCAACATCGAGGCCCTGCCGTTTCCCACCGGCACGGCCACCGCGGAGACCATCCGCGCCCTCCACGGCCACGGTGACGTGGCCCGCCGCAAGTCCATTCTGCTCGGCCTCGCGGGCCTCGTCGGCGCGCTGCTCGTCATCATCCGGGACGCGCGCGGGCGCTGGCTGGATGGCTCACTCTTCCCCTGGCTGACCAACATTCCGGACAAGAAGTCCCTGCCCTTCACGATGATGGGGAAGCCGGCGTCGGCCTGGTCGCTGTCGTTCGACTTCAGCCTGCTGCTGGTGGGCGCGGGCGCGCTGGTGAGCTTCAAGACGGGCTGGTCGATGTTGCTGGGCGCGGTGCTCACGTATGGCTTCCTCGCGCCGGCCATGGTCACCCAGGGGGCCATTCCCGAGGTGACGTACAAGGCCATCAACAGCTGGATGGTGTGGACGGGCTCGGCGGTGCTGGTGTCGTCGGGCCTGCTGTCCTTCGCCTTCCAGTGGCGCAGCGTGGCGCGCTCCTTCAAGGCGCTGTCCGGCCTCTTCGGAAAGAAGGGCGGCAAGCAGGAGGAGGAGGACCCGCTGGCCGGCATCGAGTGCCCGCCGCACTGGTTCCCCATCGGCTTCGCGGTGCTGGGGCCCATCGCCATCTTCCTGATGGCCTACCTCTTCCACATCCCGTGGTGGGCCGGCGTGCTGGCCATGCCGCTGGCCGTCGTCATGGGCGTCATCGCCAGCCGCGTGACGGGCGAGACGGACACCACGCCCACGAAGGCGCTGGGCCCCGTCACCCAGCTCATCTTCGGAGGCCTGGCGCCGGGCAACATCCCCGCCAACGTCATGAGCGCCAACGCCACGGGTGGCGTGGGACTGCACTCGGCGGACCTGCTGACGGACCTGAAGTCCGGCTGGCTGCTGGGGGCCAACCCGCGCCAGCAGTTCATCGCGCAGCTCTTCGGCGTGGTGGCGGGCGCGGCGGCGGTGGTGCCGGTGTTCAACATCCTGGTGCCCAGCGCGGACGTGCTGGGGACGGAGCAGTTCCCCGCGCCCGCGTCCATGGTGTGGGCCGGCGTGTCCAAGATGCTGGCCACGGGCGTGTCCGCGCTGCACCCCACGGCCCGCGTGGGTGCGCTGTGTGGCGTGTTGCTGGGCGTCTTCCTGGTTCTGTTGGACCGGTGGGCGCCGAAGAAGGCCAAGGACTTCGTGCCCTCGGCCGCGGGCTTTGGTCTGGCCATCGTCATCCCCGGCTCCAGCTCCATCGCCTTCTTCATCGGCGCGGCCCTCGCCGCCCTGCTGCGCCGCGCGAAGCCGAAGCTGGCGGAGGACACGGTGCTGCCGGTGTCCTCCGGTTTCATCGCCGGCGAGAGCCTGCTGGGCATCGCCATCGCGATTGCCAAGGCCACCGGGGCGATGCCCAAGTAGTCCGGGGGGGGCGCTGGGTGAGGCCCCCCACCGCTGTCACGGCATGTCGTCCATGCCTTCTAGCTGCCCCTGCGCCGTCTCCCGGTAGCGGGGCACCACTTCGACGGCCAGCACATCGCGCATCTCTTGGCGCGCGCTGTCGAAGTCGCCAGCCTTCTGGTGGCGGTACATCCTGTGTAGCGCGTCCATCAGCCTGTTGGACCCGTCAGTGATGCGCCGCGAGCTTTCGCGTAGGAGTTCTAGCGCCCCTGTGTCCGATGCCAGTGCTTGCTCCGCGTCGGCATCACTGATGGCCACTTCTCGCGCCGTGCGCCGGAGGAGCGCGCGCACCTCATCGTTGAGGACGAGCGGCGCCCCTTCGCGCAATACCCTGCGCGCCAAAGCCCGGATGGGGTCCCAGTCAATCCTCTCGGGCATGACTCACCGTGGCTTCTTGGGCGGGGTGCATCTGTCCTCTGGCCATTCGTGCTGGCCCTCGCAGTAGCGGAAGCAGTCATGGCACGAGCCAGACCAGCCAAATTCCTTGCAGTCACCATAGGCGCGGATGCAGCGTCGTTTCCACTCGGGCAGGCTCGCGTTGTGCGAGTCGTCCCATTCCTCGGTGCTGCTGTGCGTGCCGGTTGCAGCGACGCTGGCTGCCATGAGGGTGGCCGCCTCGGCTGCCGTGAGGCCGCACGCCTCGGGGGTGACGGGGTGCGCTTCGATACAGCACGTCACGCTGTCCATGCAGGTGACGGCGGCGGTGGCGCAGCTCAGGGAGAGCCCGGCGGCGAGCGTGACGAGGTGGCGCCTCCAGTGGGTGGCTTTCACGCTCGCATGGTGTTCATGGCAAGAAGGTCTGCGCCAGGGCCACGACTCAGGCGTGGCTCCGCACCACGAGACGCGGCGCAGCAGCGGCGCTGGTGGCCTGCGACCAGCGACTCCGCGAAGTCAGCGATTGAGAGGCCCGGCCGCCTGAGCGATACGGGGACGGCAGCCGTGGCCTCGAGGACTTCGCGCGGCCGGTGAAGCTCAGTCCACCTTCGACGTGGAGAACGACGCGCCGGCCATGAAGCGGATGGTGGGCGTGTCCAGGCCGGCGCCCACGCCGGGCCCGCCCATGACGTAGAGGTCCAGCCAGGACAGGGCGTGCTTGCGGATGGCCAGCAGCAGCTCGGCGCCCACGCGGCCTCCGTCGAGCGGCAGGCCCGCGAGCACGCTCACCTCGCCGCGGGTGGAATCACCGGCCCGGGACGTCACGGTGGCCCCCAGCCGCACCTCGCTGCCGATGACGTCCTTCGTCTCCAGGGACAGCATGGTCAGCTCCCGCTTCTCGCGCAGCAGCACGCCGGCCTCGGCGCCCACCTGCCAGCCCTCGGCCAGGTAGCCGAGCTGCAGCCGCGGGTGGATGGCGTACTCGTCGCGTGCCAGCAGCTCCTTGCTGCCCACGGGCAGCGCCGCGGTGACGTCCGCCGCCACCTGCAGGCCGAAGTCCTGGCGCAGCAGCGCCGTGCGCAGGCCCAGCCACGGCGTCCCCATGCCCTGGCCCTCTGGAGGGGCGATGTTCATGAACCGCTCGCCTCCCTGGCTGAGGATGTAGGGCACCTCCGCCGCCAGCTGGAGCCAGTTCGTCACGCCGTAGGCGGCCGTCACGTCCAGGGTGAAGCGGTTCTCCACCAGCCCGGAGCCGCCGCCCGGCTCCCAGCGCGTCTGGAAGAGGAAGGGCAGGTTCTCGTAGTGGCCCTGTACCGCCACGCGGAGCACGCCCTGCGGCAGCGTGCGACCGGTGCCCACCGTCAGTGAACCCAGCGCCGCCGGGTCCAGCTTCAGCCGCTGGAGGTTGAACTGGGGCAGCCCGGTAGCCTGCGCCTGCGCGGAGGCGGGGCCCAGGAGCAGGGCAAGGGACGACACAGCGGAGAGCAGGGCGAGCGAAGGCCGGAACGGCACGACGACTCCTTCGATGAAATACTGCGCGAGACTTGGCCCCGAAACCTCGGAGCAGTCGCATGGTTGGTGTTGGAGCGCAAGCGCACCTCAATCTCGCTCACGCGCCGCAAGTATCGGGTTCCATGAGCGGGAAGGCCCTTGACGCCAGCGCCATTCGGGCTCTCCCTGGCTTGCGGTGAAGTCCTCTTCTTTTCGCCCACGCGGAGCGAGCTCATACGGTTCACGGGGAAGAGCCGGCGAGATGGAAATCGATGCAGGGAATCCGCACTCGGCGCGGGTGCAATGGCCCCGGCCGCCGCCCGTAGGGCAGGTACCGCAAGGGGTGCCCCGTGTCCGTACTGGCCGATGACCTCCGCTTCTCCCTCCGGCTGCTGATCAAGAACCGGGGCTTCACCCTCGTCTCCGTGCTGACGCTGGCCCTGGCCATTGGCGCGAACACGGCCATTTTCAGCGTCGTGCATGGGGTGCTGCTGCGTCCGCTGCCCTACCCGGAGCCGCACCAGCTGGTGCAGGTGCTCCGCCGGGAAGGCGGTGGAGAGGGGCCGTCCCAGAGCATCCTCCACTACACGTGGCTGTCCCAGCAGTCCCCGGTCTTCTCCCACCTCACGGCGTACGAGGTGCTCCCCAGTGGCTTCAACCTGGTGGGGGATGGGATGCCCGAGCGGCTGTCCGGCATCCGCGTGACGGGGAGCTTCTTCGACACGTTCGGCGTGCGGCCGGAGCTGGGCCGCGGCTTCCTGCCGGAGGAGGACGTGCCGGGCGGCGCCCGCGCGGTGGTCATCAGCCACGGGCTGTGGCATCGCCGCTTCGGCGGGGCGGCGGACGTCGTCGGCCAGTCGCTCACCCTCAATGACCAGCCCTACACGGTGGTGGGCGTGGCGCCCGCCAGCTTCCGCTACCCGGAGGGCGTGCAGCTCTGGACGCCGCTGCAGCTGGACCTCACCAACGAGGACAACGCCAACTTCCTCTTCCTCACCGGGCGGCTGAAGGCGGGCGTGTCGCGCGAGGCGGCGGACACGGCCCTGGCGACGCTCAGCCAGCGCATGCACGCCGAGAAGCCCCTCCTGATGGACGCGAAGGAGCTCTTCCACGCACAGGACTTGCGCGTGTACCTCGCGGGTGACTTGCGGCTGGCGCTCTGGGTGCTGCTGGGAGCGGTGTCCCTGGTGCTGCTCATCGCGTGCGTCAACCTGGCCAACCTCCAGCTCGCGAGGGCGGCGGCGCGGCAGCGGGAATTGGTGGTGCGCGCGGCCCTGGGCGCGGCGCCGGGGCGGCTGGTGCGCCAGCTCCTCACGGAGAGCCTGCTGCTGTCGCTGGCGGGAGGCGGGCTCGGGCTGCTGCTGGCCGCGGCGGCGCTGCCGGCGCTGATGGCGCTGGCGCCCGTGGGGGCGTCGGTGGCGGGGGCCGGCGGGCTGGCTGGCGCGGAGGTGCGGGTCAACGGCGCCGTGCTGCTCTTCACCCTGGGCGCGTCCGTGGTGACGGGCCTGCTGTTCGGGCTGCTCCCCGCGTGGCAGGCGTCGAGTCCGGACCTGCAGGCGGCGCTTCGAGAAGGTGCGCAGCGGGCCACCTCGGGCCCCGGAGGTGGGCGCACGCGGCGGCTGCTGGTGGTGGGACAGGTGGCGCTGGCGGTGGTGCTGCTGGTGGGGGCGGCGCTGCTCATCCGCGGCTTCGCGGCGATGAGCAGCACGGCGCCGGGGTTCGACCCGCGCGACGTCCACGTGCTGCGACTGTCGTTGCCGGAGGCGCGCTACGCCGAGCCGGCGGCACTGGAGCGCTTCGCGAAGCAGGTGGTGGAGCGGGTGTCGGCGGTGCCGGGGGTGGAGTCGGTGGCCCTCTCGTCGTCGATTCCCATGAGCCTGGGCCCCAGCATGGAGTTCGCGATTGAGGGCAAGTACGAGGGGCGACAGGACGGGCCCGGCGTGGGCGGCGGGCAGTTCCGCCCGGTGACGCCGGACTACTTCCGGACGCTGGACGTGGGGCTGGTGCGGGGCCGGCTGCTGGCGGAGACGGACGTGGCCGGCTCCGAGCCCGTGGTGGTCATCAACGAGGCCGCGGCGCGCAAGTACTGGCCGGGCGAGGAGCCCATCGGCCAGCGCCTCCGGGTGGGCCACACGGTGCCGTCCATCGGCGACACGGTGCCGCGCACCGTGGTGGGCGTGGTGCGGGACGTGCGGGAGAACGGGCTGGCCGAGGACACGCCGGTGGTCCTCTACACGGCCCTGGGGCAGATTTCCCCGACGATGAACCGGATGCTGGTGCGCATGCTGCCGCAGCACATCCTGGTGCGTGCCCCGGGCGGGCACGCGGCGCTGGTGTCCTCCGTGCAGCGCGAGCTGTGGGCGGTGGACCCTCAGCAGCCGGTGACGGAGACGCTGAAGCTGGAGGACCACGTGGAGCGCTCGCTCGGCTCGGAGCGCTTCAACATGGTGCTGCTGGGGCTGATGGCGGGCCTCGCGCTGGTGCTGGCGGCCGTCGGCATCTACGGCGTGCTGTCCTACCTGGTGAGCCAGCGGACGCGGGAGATGGGCGTGCGGCTGGCGCTGGGCGCGCCGCGCGGCGAGGTGGTGCGGCTGGTGCTCGTCCAGGGCCTGGGCTCGGTGGGCCTGGGCGTGCTGCTGGGCGTGGCGGGCGCGTGGGGGCTGACGCGCGTGGTGGAGGGCATGGTGCACGGGGTGAGCGCCCTGGACCCGCTGGCCTTCTCCGCTGCGCCGCTGCTGCTGCTGGGCGTGGGGCTGGTGGCCACCTGGGTGCCCGCGCTGCGCGCCTCGCGCGTGGACCCCATCATCGCCCTCAAGTACGACTGAGCGGGGAGGGCGCCACGGACGGTGGCGCCTGGCGCCTGGCCCTCAGGCCGGGCCGCCGGCCGCCAGGTCCTGGAGCTCCTGCCACCGGGAGTACAGCCGGTCCACCTCGGCGGCGGTGGTCTCCAGCTCCTTGTTCACCTCGGCCACCTTGGAGCCGTTGCTGTACACGGCCGGGTCGGCGAGCTGGGCCTCCAGCGCCGCCTTCTTCGTCTCGGCCGCCTCAATCGCGGCCTCCATGCCGTCCAGCTCGCGCTGGTCCTTGTAGGAGAGCTTCCCTGGCTTGCGCGCGGCCTTCTGGGCGGCGGCGGCCGGCTCCTCCTTCTTCGGCGCGGGCTTTGCGCTGGCCGCCGCCGAAGCCGAGGCCGCCTGTGCCTCCGCCTGCTCCTTGAGCCGCCGGTACATCGCGTAGTTGCCCTCGTACCGGGTGACGCGGCCGTTGCCGTCGAAGGTCAGGATGCTGGTGGCCACCTTGTCCAGGAAGTACCGGTCATGCGTGACGAGCAGGGTGCTGCCGCCGAAGTCCAGCAGCAGCCGCTCCAGGATGTTGAGCGTGACGATGTCCAAGTCGTTGGTGGGCTCGTCCAGCACCAGCACGTTGGCGCCCTCCAGGAACAGGCGCGCCAGCAGCAGCCGGTTGCGCTCTCCGCCGGACAGCGCCTTCACCTTCATGCGCTGCATGGGCACGGGGAAGAGCAGGTCGTCCAGGTAGTCGCGCAGCGCCACCTTCTGGTCGCCCAGGATGACCCAGTCCTCGCCCTGCGAGGCGGATTCGTACACCGTGGCTTCCAGGTCCAGCTGCGCGCGCTGCTGGTCGTAGTACGCCACCTTCGTGTTCTTCCCGATGACGAGCTTCCCGCCGTCGGGGGGCGTCTCGCCCAGCAGCACGCGCAAGAAGGTCGTCTTCCCCACGCCGTTGGGGCCCACCAGGCCCACGCGCTCGCCGCGCTGGAGCCGGAAGTCCACGCCGCTCAGCACCTTCCGCTCACCGAAGGACTTCTGGAGCCCCTCCGCCTCGATGACGGTGTGCCCCAGCCGGGGCGCCGCCGCCACGCGCAGGTCCGCCACCTTGGGCCGCTGGAAGCCCTTCTCCGCCATCAGCTTCTGCGCCCGGTCGATGCGCGCCTTGCTCTTGGTGCGGCGCGCCTCGGGGCCCCGGCGCAGCCACGCCACTTCCTGCGCAATCCAGCGCTCGCGCTTGTGCTGCGCAATCTCCGAGTTCTCCTGCGCCACCAGCTTCTGCTCCAGGTACGCCTGGTAGTTGCCGGGGTAGGACGTCACGCCCTCGCCGGGCTGGATTTCGACGATGCGGTCCACCAGCCCGTCCAGGAAGTAGCGGTCGTGCGTGACGAGCAGCAGCGCGCCCGGCAGCTTGTCCAGCTCCTCCTCCAGCCAGTCCGTCGTGTCCGCGTCCAGGTGGTTGGTGGGCTCGTCCAGCAGGAGCAAGTCCGGCCGCGTCAGCAGGGCCCGGGCAATGGACACCCGCTTGCGCAGGCCGCCGGACAGCTGCGCCACCGGCCGGTCCCAGTCCTTCACGCCCAGCCTGTCCAGCAGCGTCTTCGCGTGGTGCTCGGTGCCCCAGCCGCCCATCTGCTCAATCCGGTCGCTGAGCGCGGAGAACTGCTCCAGCAGCTTCTCGTGCTCCTCGGCCGGGGCGGCCTCCAGCCGCTTCGCCAGCTCGGCGTGGGCGGCCAGGGCCTCCTTCAGCGGCGCCTCGGACACGGACAGCTCCGAGGCCACCGTGGCGCCCTCGGGGAACTCCGGCTCCTGCGGCAGGTAGGTGACGCGGGCGCCGCGGCGCAACTGCAGCTCGCCCGTGTCCGCCTTGGCCGCGCCGGCGAGAATCTTCATCAGCGACGACTTGCCGGAGCCGTTGACGCCCACCAGGCCCACGCGCTCGCCTTCTTCAATGGTGAAGGTGAGGCCCTGGAAGACGGTGCGGCTGCCGAAGCTGAGCTGGACGTTGGCGGCGCGAAGCAGCGTCACGGTGTGTGGACTCCTGAAAAGGCGAAAGGCGCCCCTCATTGAAGAGGAGCGCCTTCCTTACCGCCAGAGTGCGGCGGATGCGTGGACTACTTGCGGGCCGCCTGCTCCGCGGCCAGCTTCTCCTTGTACGCGGCCATCAGCGCCTCGGCCTCGTTGCGCGGCACCGGCGTGTAGCGGGCGAACTCCATCGTGAACTCGCCCTTGCCCTGAGTCGCCGAGCGCAGGTCCGTGGAGTAGCCGAACATGGTGTTCAGCGGCACCTCGGCCACCGCCGTCACGTAGCCCTCGGCGGTCTCCGTGTTGAGGATGGTGCCACGGCGCTGGTTCAGCTGACCCACCACCGAGCCCTGGAAGTCCTCGGGAGCCTGGACCTCCACCTTCATCATCGGCTCGAGGATGATGGGCTTCGCGGCGGCGTAGCCCTCGCGGAAGCCCATGATGGCGGCCGTCTTGAACGCCATTTCGGACGAGTCCACCGCGTGGAAGGCGCCGTCGTTGATGACCACGCGCACACCCACCACGGGGAAGCCGATGAGGCTGCCCTTCTTCACGGCCTCGGCGAAGCCCTTGTCGCACGCCGGAATGAACTCGCGGGGGATGGAACCGCCCACGATGTCATCCACGAACTCGTACTGCTGCACCGCGTCCGAGGGCAGCGGCTCGAGGTAGCCGCACACGCGCGCGAACTGACCGGAACCGCCGGTCTGCTTCTTGTGCGTGTAGTAGAACTCGCCCTTCTGGCTGATGGTCTCCCGGTACGCCACCTGCGGCTTACCGGCCTGGACCTCGCAGTTGTACTCGCGCTTCATGCGCTCGATGTAGATCTCCAGGTGCAGCTCACCCATGCCGCGGATGATGGTCTGCCCGGACTCCTCGTCGCGGTGAACGCGGAACGTGGGGTCCTCCTTGGTGAACCGGTTGAGCGCCTTGGAGAAGTTCGCCAGCGCCCCGCGGTCCTTGGGGGACACGGCGAGCGAGATGACGGCGTCCGGCACGTGCATGGACGTCATCGTGTAGTTCACGGTGCCGTCGGTGAACGTGTCGCCGGAGGCGCACTCGATGCCGAACAGCGCGACGATGTCGCCGGCCGTCGCATCGTTGATGTCGTTCATCTGGCTGGAGTGCATGCGAACGATGCGGGGCACCTTCACCCGCTTCTGGTTCACCTGGTTGACGATGAAGTCACCCTTCGCCACCCGGCCCTGGTAGATGCGCATGTACGTCAGCTGCCCGTAGCGGCCATCTTCCAGCTTGAACGCCAGACCCACGAACGGCTTCTCCGGGTCCGACTCGAGGATGACCTTCGCCTCGTTGTTCTTCTGGTCCAGCGCCTCGTTGGTCGCCTCCTTGGGGTTCGGGAGGAAGCCGCACACGGCGTTGAGCAGCAGCTGCACGCCCTTGTTCTTGTAGGCGGAGCCACACATGACCGGCGTCATCTTCAGGGCGATGGTGGCCCGGCGGACGGCGGCGGCGATCTGCTCGTTGGTGATGGGCTGGTCGGCCAGGAACAGCTCTCCCAGCTGGTCGTCCACCTCGGCCACGCCCTCGATCATCTGCTGGCGGCGCACCTTGGCGTCGTCGAGCATCTCCGCGGGAATCTCCTCCTCGCGGACGTTCTCGCCGTTCTCACCATCGAAGTAGAACGCCTTCATGGTGATGAGGTCGACGAGGCCCTTGAAGCGGTCCTCGGCGCCGATGGGCAGCTGGATCTTCACCGCGTGGTGGTTCAGCTTCTCCTTCAGCTGCGCGGCCACGCGGTCATAGTTCGCGCCGGCGCGGTCCATCTTGTTGACGAACGCGATGCGCGGAACGCGGTAGCGCTTCATCTGCCGGTCCACGGTGATGGACTGCGACTGCACACCGGACACCGAGCAGAGCACCAGGATGGCGCCGTCGAGGACGCGCAGGGAGCGCTCCACCTCGATGGTGAAGTCCACGTGTCCCGGCGTGTCGATGAGGTTGATGTTGTGCTCGCCCCACATCGCGAACGTGGCGGCGGACTGGATGGTGATGCCCTTCTCACGCTCCAGGTCCATCGAGTCCATGATCGCGCCCACGCCGTCCTTGCCGCGGACCTCGTGGATCTCATGGATCCGGCCCGTGTAGAACAGGATGCGCTCGGAGAGCGTCGTCTTGCCCGAGTCGATATGGGCAGAGATACCGATGTTACGAATCTTCTCGATGGGTACGTTGGCGGCCACGATCCGGTCCTTCTTGATTTGAAAAGTGCCTGAGGGAACAGAGCAGGCGGGGCCCTTACTTCCCACAGGACTGAGTTTCCAGCCAAATCCGCATGACGGTGGGCATGCCTACACCCACCTCCGCCTACCAGGCGTGTCTCCCGCCTTTATATAGATGTGGCTTTCCGGGGTCTCTTAACCATGAGCGCGTCCGAAAACTTCTCCGTTGCCCGAGCCTGGCTGAACGCCTTCAACGCCCACGACGTGGACGCCCTGGTGGCGCTCTACGCCGAGGACTGCACCCACACCTCCCCGAAGATTCGGGTGCTGCACCCGGAGACGGGCGGCCGCCTGCTGGGCCGCCCGGCGCTGGCGAAGTGGTGGCGGGAGGCCATCGCCCGGCTGCCCGGCCTTCGCTACGAGGAGACGGCCCTCACGGCGGATCAGGACCGGGTCTTCATGGAGTACCTGCGCCATGCCCCGGGTGAGGCCCCCATGCCGGTGGCGGAGGTGCTGGAGGTGCGTGGGGGGCGGATTGTCGCCTCGCGCGTGTACCACGGCTGAGAGGGCGGACGGCGGCGGGAGGATGGGCTAGGGTGGCCGCGTCCGACGCGCCCCAGGCAGGGCCCGGACGACAACGAGGAGGACGGACGTGGCGAAGAACCCCAGCCCCAGCTCCCCCACCGCCGCTTTCGACAGGGACTTCGGCTACCTCCTGCCGTTCCTGGACAAGGTGGCGGCCGCCGCCTCCGAGCTGCAGGACGCCGCGGCCCGCGAGGAGCTCACGCGGCTGATGGCCGAGGAGAAGGTCCGCTGGCAGCGCATCCAGGCGCTGCTGGGCGGCGCCGGGGGGCAGGGGGCGGCGCCGACGTCCACCCAGGCCTCGGGCCGCTCGGGCGCGCCGTCGCTGGCGCGCGCCTCGGCGGACGGCGTCCACCGCGTGGCGCCCACGGCGGCGGGCCTCACGGTGGGCAGCCTCAAGACCAATCGCTGAGCGTCAGCCGGTGCCGCGCTTCAGGTGGTCCAGCGCGTCGAAGGTGGCCGTCTTGTAGGCCTCCGACAGCGTCGGGTAGTTGAAGCACGTCTCCACGAAGAGGCGCGCGGTGGCGCCGGTGAGCATGGCGGTGAGGCCGATGTGCACCAGCTCCGAGGCCAGCTCGCCGAGGACGTGCACTCCCAGCAGCTTGAGGCTCGTCCGGTGGAAGAGCAGCTTCAGCATGCCGTGCGTGTCTCCGATGATTTGCCCGCGCGGGTTGCTGGCGAAGGCGGCGCGGCCGGCGACGTAGGGCACGCCGCGCTCGCGCAGGCACTCCTCGGTGTCCCCTGCCATGGAGACCTCGGGGATGGTGTAGATGCCGTACGGCAGCACGGGTGCCAGGGTGCGCGTGCCGGACAGGGCGAAGGCGTGCTCCACGGCGATGCGCGCCTGGTCCATGGACGTGGAGGCGAGGGCGGGGAAGCCGATGACGTCGCCCACGGCGTAGAGGTGGGGCACGGCCGTCTGGAAGTCGGCCCCCACCTCCACCTGGCCACGCTTGCTCAGCTTCACGCCGAGCGCCTCCAGCCCCAGGCCGGTGGTGTTGGCGGTGCGGCCGGAGGCCACCAGCACCTGGTCGGTGTCCACCGCCTCCCCCGAGGAGAGCGTCAGGCGGATGGGCAGGTCGGCGTTGTCGGGCACCTCCACCTGGTCCACGTTCATCCCGAAGCGCAGCCGGATGCCGAGCGCCTCCATGCGCTGGCCGAGCAGCGCGGACACCTCGTCGTCGAGGAAGGGCAGCACCTCGTGCTTCAAGTCCACCAGCGTCACGGGGATGCCGAGCGCGGCGAACATGCACGCGTACTCGCAGCCGATGACGCCGGCGCCCACCACCACCAGCGAGCGCGGCAGCTTGCCGATGTCGAGGATTTCATCCGAGTCGTGCACCCGGGGGTCGCCGAAGGGGTACTGCGGGGGCCGGTACGGCTTCGAGCCGGTGGCCACGAGGATGAAGTCGCCGGTGAGCCGGCGCTCCGGCGCCTCCCGGGACTGCACCACCACGGTGTGCGCGTCCGCGAGGGTGCCGGTGCCGCGCACCACCTGCACGCCATGGCGCTCGAGGTTGCGGAGGATGCGCTCGCGCTCCATGCCCTTCACGCGGCGCTCGCGGTAGAGAAAGTCGGAGACGGTGGCCTCGTGGCGCAGCGTGGTCTCCACGCTGTAGAGGCCGCGGGCCTTGAGGCCGGAGAGGTGCAGCGCCGTCTCGCGCAGCGTCTTGGAGGGCAGGGTGCCGGTGTTGGCCGCGGTGCCGCCCAGCACGGGCTCCCGCTCCACCACCACCACGCGCTTGCCCGCCAGCGCCGCCTGCACCGCGCCCCACTCTCCAGCAGGGCCGGAGCCAATCACCACCAGGTCGAAGTCCGCCATGGAGGCCGACGCTATGCGAGCCCGGGGGGGCTTTGAAGTCACGGCTGGAGGTGTTGCTCGAAGAAGCGCGCCGTCTGTCGCATTGCCTCCCGTGAGGACTCCACGTCGTCCACCATGTCGAAGGCATGGTGGGCCTCGGGCAATTCCACCAGGGTGAGTGGGGCGCCCCGGGCCTTCGCGTCCTGGGCGAAGGCGTCCAGGGCGGCGTTCAGCTCGGGCGCGTCCCTGCCGGCGCGGACCAGCAACAGGGGTGGCACCTTCTTCGCGTCGGTGGCGCGCAGGGCCTCGCGGGGGCCAGCGCCCTTCGGGAGCGCGGGCGCGTCGAGCATCGGGTACCAGGCCGCTACGCACCGGATGCTCACGGGCGCGTGGGGCTTCAGCGCGGGGGCCACGCCCCACAGGCCGCCGCCGGACAGGGCCAGCAGGCAGACGCGGTCCGGGTCTACGCGGTGGGTGGCGGACTCGCGGCGGAGGAAGGTGAGGGCCGCCTGCACGCGCTGTTGCAGGTCTGGCACGCCCGCGAACCACTGCTCCCGGGAGGGGCCGGTGGCGGGCGAGCCGAGCGCGGGGACGGCCACCGCGAAGCCCTGGGCCGCCAGCCAGCGCGCCTGCGCGGAGAAGGGGGGCAAATCTCGGACGAAGGGGGCGAGGGCCGGGTGCAGCATGCCGTGGACGAGCACCACCACCGGCGTGGGCGCGCGCGTGGCGCCGTCAGGGAGGTAGAGGTCCAGCTTGTCCTCGCGCTCGCCCGCGCGGGTGTACGTCAGGCCCCGGCGGACCTGGACCTCCTCCATGCCGGGGACGGTGAGGACGGGCCGCAGCTTCGTCCACTCGGGAAGGGGCTGGCCCTTCAGCTCAGGGGCGGTGGGGTGGGCGATGACGGGGAGGCTCTGGGTGGGGACCTCGGCGAAGCCCAGGTGGGTGCGCAGCCACTGGGCACGGTCCCTGCGGGCGGCGTCGCTCAGCTCGTGGCCGCCCTCGTAGAACTTGAAGAGCTTCGGCTCGCTGGCGGCGTCGATGAAGGCGCGGGCGCGGGCGTACGTCACGCCGGGGTCGGCGCGGCCGTACTGGAAGAAGAGGGCGGAGGGCGCGGCGTGGCGCACTCCCACCGCGCCATCGAGGGGTTCCAGGCTCCGCGCCAGCGCGTCGAAGCGCTGCTGTGCGGCGGCGTCGCGAGGCTGCTTCGCATCGGGGCCCTCCGTCTCGCGGAAGCGGGCGGAGAAGTCGCCGATGCCCGCCACCAGCACGAGCGCGCGAAGGCGGGGCTCGACGCCCGCGAGCGCGCCGCCCACGGTGGCGCCCCGGGCGTGGCCGACGAAGCCCAGGCGTTGGCTGTCCACCTCGGGGCGCGAGGCGAGCAGGTCCACGCCGCGCCGCAGGCTCACCAGCATTCCCACGTGGGCATCGAACACGGCGGGGCCGGAGAGGGAACGGCGCCACGGCTCGGGGCGCACGTGGGGCGAGTCCACCAGCAGGGACACCACGCCCGCGCGGGCGAGGGAGAGGGCCTCATCGAGGAACTCGCTCTTCGTGCCCTTGGCCCAGTGCTGGAAGAGGACGGCGGGGAAGGGGCCCTTGCCCGGAGGCGTGACGAGGTACGCGGGCACGGGGCCGCCCCTGGGGCTGGCGTAGGTCAGCTCCGTCACGGTGATTTCGCCGCGCTGCTGCGTGTGCACCGTCTTCACGTCCAGCGGGGCCTTGGCGTCGTACGCCGTCAACCTGCGCAGCTCGGTGAGCTTCGGGTCCGCTGAGGGAGCGGGCTCAGCCGCGAGGGCGGGAAGGGCCAGGGCCAGGGCGAGCAGCAGGGAGGGCAGCGAAGGGCGAAGCCGCGTCATGGGAACCCTCGGTGTGGAAGGCAACAGCGACCTACCATCGGACTACTTCCGGCACCATCTACCGGGGCTCCCGCACGGCGAACAAGGTCGTCTCCGTCAACGTCACGGCGACCGATAACGTCGGAGCGACGGGGCAAGCCAGAACCTCGTTCACCTGTCACCGCCAGCTGGATTGAGCGGATGCGTGATGCGGTAACGGCGCCGCGTCCTGACAGCCCATTGCCACGCAGTTGCGATTGCCAACGGCCCGGCGTTTTGTCGGACCCGGCAGGTATTACCCGGTTCTGCTCCCCGCATGGGAGCGCATCCAGGAGGCGAGCACGATGGGAACCCGCCGGTGGGGCGTGGTGCTGCTGCTGTGGTTCTGGCCGAGGCTGGGAGGGGCCATGGAGCCACCCGTCCCCGAGGAGGCCGCTCCCCCATCGATACCCCCGGCTCGCAGGTGGCACTCCCTGACGCGCCTGGAGGCGGCGACGCTGGCGCTGCTGCCGCGTGCGGGGATGGGCGAGGGCTTCGTACAGGTGGAGCCCACCGTCATCCTCGATGGCGGTGCTGAGTTCGGCGTCAATCTCGGCGCCCCCGTGCGGCTTCGACTGTGGGGGGCGCCGTGGGCGCGAGCCTCGTGCGTCGGGAGGACTGGGACAGTCTTTCGGACTGGGGGCAGTTCGTGCGCGGCCTCAAGTTGGGTTCGGACAACGCGCCGCTGGGGGTGTGGTTCGGCGCGCTGGAGGACTACAGCCTGCTCTCGGCGCACTTGGTCCGGCGCTACTCCAACCGGATGAACCCTGACTACCACCCGGCCGGAGGCTTCCTCACTGGCACACTGGGCCCGCTCTACACGGAAGCCTTTGTCTCGGACGTGCTGGGCGCGCGCCTGATGGGAGCGGAATTCTCCCTGGACATGCAGCACGTCCTCTTTGGCAAGCCGAAGGAGAAGGGACGCTACACTCTGGCCCTGTCCGCCGTGCATGACTGGGGACGGGCTGGCGGGCTCGCGGCGTCGGTGACGCTGGCGCACCTGGACGGTACGGCGGTGGTGGTGGTTCGGCCGGGATTTGAAGCGCTCCTGATTGCAGGCTGGGGGGGACGGCCCGGTGAGGGAGGCGCATGGGGCGCGGTGGTAGGCGCGGGCGCGGACGCGGTGACGCCCACACTGGACATGACACTGCGGCTGGAGTTGCGCAGGCAGCACGGCGGCTTCCGGCACGGCCTATTCGGTCCGGACTACGAGCTGGCACGACTCCGGGCGGCGGGCCCTCACGGCGTGCCCCTGGCTGCCGCGCCATTCCCGGACGGCTTTTCCCTCTACGGAGAGGCTGTAGTCGGTTGGGATGCCGTCAGCTTTGGCGGCCTGTACCGGCACCTGCGGCTGTCAATGGGCGCGGAGGCCTTCTCCTGGGGCCGCCTTGACGTGGATGGGCGCGTGGCGGTGCAGCTCTTCGGGCGCAGCCTGGAGCTGACGGTGAGGGGGCTGGGGGTGGGCATGGGGCAACCCGGAGCGCGTTACCTGGGCGCCGCCGAAGTGCGCTGGCGCATCCTCGGGGGACTCCTTTACGCGCTGGGCACGGGCGGCACGCTACTATTCCCAGAAGGGGATGGGACGCTGCGACCAGGGGCCTTCGCTTCCGTGGGCCTGGGGGTGGACCATGCGCGCTAACGCCCTGCTGCTGTGTGTGGCCGTGCTCGCCACCGGCTGCGCGTCGCTGGCGCCAGCGCTCGGCCAGGGGAGAAACCTGAGCCACACGCCACGCGGAGCCACCGGGCGCGCGTTGGTGCAGCCGCCGAGCGATGAGCACTCCCGCGCCCTCGCCTCCGCGCCACTGTCTACTGCGGGCTCCGAGGCGCCGGAACGGCTGAGCCGTCGTCGGGGCTCCCGTGAAGTGGCGACGGGAGCGAGCCCAGGCAGCCTGGTGAGCCCCGTTGGGGGCGGGCAACAGCGCGCGACACCGACCCGTCACGCGGTGCTCGATGCCATTGACGACGTGAAGGGCTCCACAGGCCGCGTCGCCAGCTCGCTCGCCAGACTCGCGGCCCGTTCACCGGGCCTTGGCGGGAGAGGCATTAGCGGAGTCAACGGTGCCTTCACCCGCTACCTCGACCATGCCTCCAACCAACTGCCATGGCTCTACAGCGCGCTGGGTAGCGCCACCACGCTGACAAATGCGGCCTCGGAAGTCGCTGACTCGGACATGGAAATGGGCATGTTCCGGATGACAGGCCCCCGGCTCCAGGCGGCCATGTTCGGCTCCATGCTGCTGGCCGCATGGCTCGACTTCCTCCAACTCACTGACGTCATGCTCCGAGAGTGCCCCGCCTATAGCGTCGAGAAGCTGTTCATGGACATGCACCGCGTGCAGCGGCTGACAGAGCCCACCCTGGCGGCACTTGCGTCACAGGACCCGGAGCGGGTCGAGGCAGCGGCAACCGCGATGCCCGAGGTGATGGGGCAGCTTACCCGTGAATTCGGCTCCATCCGTGACGGCGCACGTACAGCCATGGAGAAGAGCGGGAAGCTCATGGCAGCAGTGCAGTTCGCGGAAATGCTCACTTTGGTCTCGACAATGAGGATGTCGCTGCCACGGCTGCCGCCCGCCGCTCCCGCTATGCTCGGCGTTGGCTTGGTGATGGGCTCAGGCGGCGTGATGGCGGGCTCGCGGATTGTTGTTTCCGCCGAGTGGGTGGAGATGATTCGCCGGCTCGTGAAGGCGGGCGTCATCTCCGTTCCCGTCGTCAGTGCCGCCGTTCGAATCCACGGCGGCCAGGTGATGATGGCGCAGGCGCACGGGCACTTGCCGCAAGGCGTGCGCGACGCGTTGGGAGACGGACCCGAGGTTCGTGGCATGCACGAAACCGGCAGAGCGGGAGCGGGCATGTCCGAGGCACCGAGGCACCACGTCCTCCCAGATGAGCACCGCGCATGGTTTGAGGAGCGCGGCTTCAAGGGTGACATGGACATCGACCAGTTCTGCGTCCGGCTGGAGCAGGCCCACCATCAGGCGATTCACGGCGGCGGCAACTGGCGCCTGGGCCGGATGTGGCCCGGCGAATGGAGCCGGATGATCATGGAGGCGTTGCGCGACGCCGAGGCGAGAACGGGCCGGCTGTTGACGCGGAACGAGGTTCTGGAGATCGTTTCAGAGCGAATGAAGCGCTACGACATCCCGATGGACTTCACTTCTGGGAGAGGGCGATGACTGACGGACGTTCCTGGCAGGGGAACTGGAGGGTCCGTTTGTATGAGCGGGTTCGTGAGCGCGGCTATGATTCGCTCACCGCTTTTGCTGAGGCGCGCCCTGCCGTCCCGCTGAATTTGCTGGCCGAGGAACTTGGCAAGGATGATGTCGCGGGTGTGCAGGTGTTGAGCGGGTTGCTCGTCGAGGCGGAGCGGAGCAAGCAGGTCACACGCCTTGTTCGGGATGTGCTCGCGCGCCAGCTGTCCGAAAGCCTTCCGAGTGGTTGGCCGGGCGTGATGGACGACAAGTCCCGTTTCCAGGTCGCCAAGGCGCTCGGCTGCTGGTCCGCCGATACCCCTGATTCTCATAAGGGGCGTGTCAGGCGGGCCGGCGATGCGCTCCTCGCAACATCGCCGCCGCCCGGGTGGCATCCGCTCGGCCCCGACGACGAGCTACTCCGTATGCTTCTTCCCGACGAGGAAGCGTGACCGTCAAGGGCGGCCCTGCGAGCAGATGCGCGGGGGCGCCATGTTGCACGTCTGTCGCAGGCCTGCGGAACGGGCTGGGACAGGACGGGATGACAGGGGAGGGCTGGACCACCTCTCCCTGAAGCTGCGCGCAAGCGCTGGATGCTCGGGCTGCCTCTACCGCGTGCGCGTCATCATCAGGGCGAGTGCCTGTGGGGACAGGCTTGGTGGTTCCCGGCGTTCTATTCACCCGCGGTCGTGCCTCGTCCCTCGTAGTGGAGGGACTCGCGGACCTCCTCGTCGCTGAGGAGACGGAAGCCGCCCTCGGGAATGTCCTTCAGGTCCACGCTGCCCACGGCCTCGCGGTGAAGCGCGCGCACGGGCAGGCCCACGGCGCCGAGCATCCGCTTCACCTGGTGGTGGCGGCCCTCGGTGAGCGTCACTTCCACGGTGTGCTCGTCGCGGACGACGACCTTCGCGGGGCGGGCCAGTCCATCGTCGAGCGTCATCCCCTGGCGGAGCGGCTCCACGCGCGCGTCGTCGGCGATGCTGAACACGGTGGCCACGTAGCGTTTGGGCAGGCGGGTGTCCGGCGAAGTGGCATGAGCGACGAGCTTGTCGTCATTGGTGAAGAGCAGCAGGCCGGTGGACTCCACGTCGAGGCGGCCCACGGCGTGCCACGTGTAGCCGGCGAGCTCGGGTGGGAGCTGGGGCAGCAGCACCTCGAACACGGTGCCGGTGCGGTGCTGGCGCGCGGTGGAGGACAGCACGCCAGCGGGCTTGTGGAAGGCGAGCACGCGGGTGGCCGGCGCGCCCAATTGCACGGGGAGGCCGTCCACCTTCACGACGGCGCCCGGGGGCACGGGGGCGAGCGGCATCAGCGCCACGCGGCCGTTGATGGTGACGCGGCCCGCGAGGATGGCGGTCTCCGCCTCCTTCTGGGGGAACACTCCAGCCCGGGCGAGCGCGCGCGACAACCAGTCCGGCTTCTCCTTGCCTTCCCAGCGCTTGGTCTGCTGCGGCTTCGTCTTGACGGGCTTGCGTGACATGAGCGCGGCACTGTACCCGCCCGGGCCGGGCGGGACAGGCTCAGTTGACACGGACTACTTGCGCGGAGGCTGGTCCGGGTCCTCGCCCTCGGCGGAGCCGGGCGTCTTCCCGGGCTCGCCCTGGGGCATCCGGCGCTCCTCGTCGAGCCCGCCGCCCTCCGCCGACTTGGGCGTACGGCCCGGCTCATCGTCCGGCGGCGCCTGACGCTGACTGCCGCGGCCGGGCTCCTCGTCGCCGACCTGCATCGACTCATAGGGCATGTGGTCCATGCGCGTGCTCCTCCTGAAAGTGGGGTGCCAGTGTCTGGCTACCCGGCCAAGGTAGGGACGATTCCAGCCCGTGACGCCTTGGGCCTTGCGGCCGGGTGCCTGCTCGCTCACCCTCCAGGCCCCTCGCTGCGGAGGTCTCATGTCGCGTCTTGCCGCCTGTCTCGTCCTGCTCGCGCTCCCCGCCCTGGCCGCCGAGCCGGCCGCGGTCCCCCGCCGTCCCGTGCACACCTACTCCATCGTCGCCCGAGACGCGGCGACAGGAGAGCTGGGCGTGGCCGTGCAGTCGCACTGGTTCTCCGTGGGCTCCACCGTCCCCTGGGCCGAGGCGGGCGTGGGCGCCATCGCCACCCAGTCCTTCGTGGACCCGTCCTACGGCAAGCTGGGCCTGGACCTGATGCGCGCGGGCCGCTCCGCGCCGGACGCGCTCAAGGGGCTGCTCGCCGCCGACAGCGCCAGCGCCGTGCGGCAGGTGGCGATGATTGACACCCAGGGCCGCGTGTCCGCCCACACGGGGGCGAGCTGCATCGCCGCCGCCGGCCACATCGTCGGAGAGGGCTTCTCCGTCCAGGCCAACATGATGGAGCGCGACACCGTCTGGCCCGCCATGGCGAAGGCCTTCCGCGAGTCGAAGGGAGACCTCGCCGAGCGCATGCTCGCCGCGCTCGAGGCCGCCGAGGCCCAGGGCGGAGACATCCGGGGCAAGCAGTCCGCCGCAATCATCGTCGTGGCCGCGAAGCCCTCCGGCCGTCCGTGGATGGACCGCAAGTTCGACCTTCGCGTTGACGACGCGCCCGAGCCCCTCAAGGAGCTGCGCCGCCTCGTCACCCTCCAGCGCGCCTACAACTTCATGAACGAGGGCGACCTCGCGCTCGAGCACAAGGACACGGACGGCGCCCTCAAGGCGTACGCCTCGGCGGAGAAGCTCGCGCCCGGCAACGCGGAGATGGTGTTCTGGCACGCCATCTCGCTGGTGGGCGTGGGCCGGGTGGACGAGGCCCTGCCGCTCCTGCAGCGCACGTACAAGGCCGACCCGCGCTGGCGCGAGCTCGTGACGCGGTTGCCGAAGGCGGGCCTGCTCCCGGACGACCCGAAGCTCCTGTCCCGGCTGACGGGCGCGAAGCCAGCGAAGTAGCGCGTCCGAGAGGGGAGGCCGGGCAGGCGTGCGGTCCATGCCCGGCTCCGTCCCCGACTCGCCCCCCGGTCCCGTGCGCTTGTGGACATCTTCCGGAATGGAGACGTTGCCCGGGAGAGGATGCCCATGCGCACGACCCTGGCCCCGTGGCTCACGTTGCTCGCCCCCGTACTCGCCTTCGCCCAGGCGCCACTGCCGGGCCCCATCGAGCAGGAGGTCTCCCGCAGTCCGGCCTTCTGGTATTGGGTAGTGCTGCTCGTGCTGGCGGCGGTCGCCTTCGCCTGGAGCGCGGTGCGCATCTCCCGTAAGCGACGCGGCCCACCACCCCGGGGCCCCGGCTCCGGTCCCCGCACGCCCAGGACGCCGCGCACCGTCTAACCTGGAGTCAGCTTCTTCCGGAGCGTGTGGAGCGCGGCGAGCCAGAGCCGCGCCTCCTTCCGAGTCAGCCGTGAGCGGCGCAGCGGCGAGAACAAGTCGCGCAGCGCCGTGCGCCCCGGAACCTCATCCACGAGGAATCCCCCCGCGCCGAGCGCCGTATCGAGCGCGGACTCCACCTGCGCCAATTCCGCGTCCGTGGCCGCGACGGGCAGCGGGGCCGGAGGCGGCGCGCTGGCCGCCAGCGTGGCCACGCGTACCTCATAGGCGTAGAGCAGCACCGCCTGGGCCAGGTTGATGGAGGGCTGCTCGGGCGCGGTGGGGACGGCGGACAGGTCATGGCAGCGCTCCACCTCCGCGTTGGTGAGCCCGCTGCGCTCATCCCCGAAGACGACCGCCACCGTCCCCTGCGCAGCACGGGACACCAGCTCCTCGCCCACCGCGCGCGGAGGGAGCCGGCGCTTGCCCTCGACCTTGCGCGAGCTGGTGCCCACCACCCACACGCAGTCGGCCACGGCCTCCTCCAGCGTGTCGGCGCGCCGGGCCGCGTCCAGCACGTCCTCGGCATGCACGGCCAGCCGGCGCGCGGGGCCCAGGTCCTCCACCTCGGGCGTCACCCAGACCCAGTCGGACAGGCCGCAGTTCTTCAGCGCGCGCGCGGCGGCACCGAGGTTCTCCGCGTTGCGCGGGCGCATGAGGACGAAACGGACGGGCGGCACCATTCGCCGCGCACCTTAGCGCCTTCCCGTCGTCACACCTCGCCCGTTGACCCGGAGCCCTCCACCCCCCTATAGCCTGACGGCATCGACGTCTTCGCAGGCGTCCGGGGGCCACGGCGGCGGTGTGGTCCCCCAGACACTCTGCGGGCCCGATGACGCATGGGGGACGCGTCACGGCTGCGGGCGACCGACCACAGTCCTCCCTCGTGCGGTATGCGCAGGCCCGGCACGCCGCATGAAGAACAGCAGGCACCTTTCGGAGGAACCATGGTTTCGCGGTCCGTTGTCCCGCAGCGAGCGCCCCGCGCGAGCTGGCCCCTCGTCGCGCTGCTGGTCGGCGCCACGCTCGCGGGTTGCAAGCAGGAGCCGCCGAAGCAGCCCGTCACGCCCCCCGTCGCGGAGGCGCCCGCGGCCACCCCTGGCACGGACGGGGGCCCGGCGACGAGCGCCGCCGTCACGCCGCCCACGCCCGAGTCGGTGACGCCCGTCATCCGAGAGCTGGCCGTCGAGGACGCCGTGCCCCAGGGCATCGTCTTCGAGTTCCCCCGCCCCGTGGCGCCCGATGAGCGCGAGGTGAAGAAGGGCACCGTCGTCACCGTCACCCCGCGAGTGGCCGGAAGCCTGGCCTGGCGCAGTCCGTCCACGCTCGCCTTCACACCGGCGAGCGGGGGCTTCGGCTTCGACACGCAGTACACCGTCACGCTGGAGTCGCTGGAGACGGCCACCGGCGTGGTGAAGCCGCCCTCCGAGGGGGCCTGGTCGCACCGCTTCACCACCCCGCCCTTCCGCTTCGTCCGCCTCGCGCTCCGTCAGGTGGACCTGCTCAAGGGCCGCGTGCAGGTGGACGTCGTCTTCACGGGCCCCGTGGACCTCAATGCGGTGCGCTCGCGGGGCACCTTCCAGGTGGAGGGCCAACCCCTCTCCGACGTGAAGTGGAGCACCGTCCCCACTGCGCGCAACGTCCTCAGCGCGCAGCTCGCGAACCCGCGCCTCAAGCCTGGCGCCACGCTGCGCTTCGCCCTGAGGGAAGGGCTCGCCCCCGCGGGTGACGCGAAGGTGGCGGCGCCCGCGGCCGAGGGCACGGTGCAGCTGCGCGCCGGGAAGCGGCTGGACATCACCGCCGTCACCCGGGCCGAGGGCTCCACCGGCCACTACCTGGAGGTGAGCTGCCGCGACGTGGAGGCCGATGCCCCCGCCAGCCCGCGCGAGTCCGAGGAGTATGACGAGTACTACTGGGACAACCGCAACAAGGGCTGCACGCTGGACGACGGGGTGGCGGCGGACGCCATCCACCTGACGCCTCCGGTGAAGTTCTCCATCGCCCCGTCCCGCAAGGGCTTCCGCATCTTCGGTGACTTCAAGCGCGGCCCGCACTCGCTGCGCATCGACGCGGGCACCACGTCCCAGGGCGGCGGCATGCTGCTGGCCCCGTACGTCCACGCCTTCTCCGTGCCCGCGCGCCAGCCGCAGGTGTCCTTCGCCTCCTCTGGCCGCTACCTGCCGCGCAGCGCGTGGCGCAACCTGCCCCTGCAGCACCTCAACCTGGACGAGGTGGAGCTCACCGTCCGTCACGTGCCGCCGGAGAACCTCGTCTTCTGGATGAGCGACGACCGCACCGAGACAGTCGACGAGCGCACCTCCAACGTGGTGGCGAAGCGCACGCTGCCGCTCAAGTCCCCGCCGGACACCTTGGCGACCACCTACGTGGACGTGGCCAGCCTCGTGCCCTCCAACACGAAGGGCCTCGTGGAGCTGTCCGCGCGCAAGGGTGACTGGAATGCCGCCACCCGCATCCTCCTCACCAACCTGAGCCTCGTCGCCAAGCGCGGCGGGCCGGCGCCCGGCTCCACCGACAAGGGCGAGGTGTGGGTGTGGGCGCTGGGCATGGAGAGCACCGAGCCGCTGTCCGGCGTGGAGGTGTCGCTGGTGAAGAAGAGCGGGCAGGCGGTGGCCCGCTGCACCACGGTGGGCACGGACGGCTGCCAGCTCAAGGTGCCCGCGCCCGGCGCGGATGACAGCGAGCCCTTCGCCCTCATCGCCCGCGACGGCGAGGAGCTGACGTACCTCAAGTACAGCGAGCTGAAGACGGAGATTGCCAACTCGGACGTGCAGGGCGAGCCGTACCGCGCCGAGAAGCCCTACCGCGCGTCCATCTGGTCCGACCGCGGCGTGTACCGCCCGGGAGACACCGCGCACGTCGCGGCGGTGCTGCGCGGGCAGGACGACAAGGCGCCTCCCTCGGGCATGCCGGTGGAGCTGGTGGTGGTGGACCCGCGCGAGCGCGAGCTGAAGAAGGTGTCGCTCAAGACGAACGAGGCGGGCGTGGTGGCGCTGGACGTGCCCTTCGAGGCCTTCCAGGACACGGGCCGCTACCGGGTGACGCTGAAGGTGGCGGACCGCGACGTGGCCACCTACGGCCTCAGCGTGGAGGAGTTCGTCCCCGAGCGGATGAA
Source organism: Pyxidicoccus trucidator (assembly GCF_010894435.1). Taxonomy (NCBI): domain Bacteria; kingdom Pseudomonadati; phylum Myxococcota; class Myxococcia; order Myxococcales; family Myxococcaceae; genus Pyxidicoccus; species Pyxidicoccus trucidator. The sequence continues at coordinate 369,308 of NZ_JAAIXZ010000007.1, forward strand.
GGTGACGGCGCGCACGGAGAAGGAAGGCTACGTGCAGGGCGAGGAGGTGCCGGTGGCGGTGGAGGCGGCGTACCTCTTCGGCGGCTCGGCCGAGGGCAGCCCGGTGGAGGTGACGTGCCGGCTGGTGCCGTCCGAGTTCAAGCCGAAGGAGAACGCGCAGTACGCCTACGGCGTCTGGCGCCAGGACGGCGCCGAGCCCCGCCCCGTCACGCTGGGGCAGGTGAAGGGCACGCTGGACGCGAAGGGCCAGGCGCTGCTGCGCTGCCCGGCGCAGGCGGCCATGGGCGGCCTGCGCAGCTCCGCGAGGCTGACGGCGCTGGCCAGCGTCTTCGAGTCGGGCAGCGGCCGCTCCTCCGTGGGGGACGCCTCCACGCCGGTGCACCCGGAGGCGTACTACGTGGGCCTCCAGGCCACGACGCGCAAGGTGAAGGCGGGCAAGCCCTTCACCGTGAATGGCGTGGTGGTGGACTGGGACGGGAAGCTCCTCACCGCCGCCGGCAAGGCGCCGAAGTCGGTGGAGGTGGAGTACCTCCGCCTGGAGGAGGAGTACGGCTACTACTACGACGAGTCGGAGGGCTATGAGCGCTACCAGCGCTACCTCCGTCCCATGCGCGAGGGCCGCGTGACGGCGCAGGTGCGCGACGGCCGCTTCACCATGGACGTGACGCCGGGCGCGGACGCCGCCGGCTACCTGGTGCGGGTGAGGGCGGGCGCCACGCAGACGGACCTCGAGCTGGAGGGCGAGGGCCGTTACTACTGGTGGGGCGAGGGCTCGCGCGTGGACCAGACGCCGCGTCCGCTCAAGCCCACGTCGCTGGACGTGGCGCTGCCGGCGAAGGCCCGCGTGGGGCAGCCCGTCGCGGTGAAGCTGAAGGCCCCGTACAAGGGCCGCATCCTCTTCACGGCGGAGACGGACCGCGTGCTCGCCACCGAGTGGAAGGCGGTGGAGCCCGGCGAGGTGTCGTGGACCTTCACGCCCTCGGGCTTCGCGCCCAACGTCTACGTGAGCGCCTTCCTGGTGAAGGACCCGCACCTGGAGTCCGCCGAGGCCTTCATGCCGGACCGCGCCTTCGGCGTGGGCAGCGTGCCGCTGGAGCCGGTGGACTACACGCAGGCGGTGACGATGAACGTGCCCAAGGAGGTCCGCTCCAACGACACGCTGACGGTGGACCTGGACCTGGGCGCGGTGGAGGGGCCCACCTTCGCCACGGTGGCGGTGGTGGACGAGGGCATCCTCTCCCTCACGCGCTTCCAGAGTCCGGACCCGCTCAAGCAGCTCTTCACCAAGCGCGCGCTGGGCGTGGACACGTTTGAAACCATCGGCTGGACGCTGCTGGTGCCGCCGGGGGGCAACTCGCGCTCCACGGGTGGTGACGGCGAGGGGGATGCCTCTGGCCGGGTGCAGCCCGTCAAGCCGGTGGCGCTGTGGAGCGGCCTGGTGGCGGTGCCCGCCAACGGCAAGCTGCGCGTGCCCTTCAAGCTGCCGCAGTACCGGGGCGCGGTGCGGGTGATGGCGGTGACGGCGGGCGCGAAGCGCATCGGCAGCGCCAGCGCGCAGGTGCTCGTGAGAGACCCGCTGGTGCTCCAGACGACGCTGCCGCGCTTCCTCACGCAGAACGACGAAATCCAGGTGCCCGTCTTCGTCACCAACCTGTCCGGCAAGGCGCAGGACGTGAAGGTGACGCTGGCCACGGAGTCCCTGCCGGTGCCCGGCCTGGCCCCGGTGGCGACGGCGACCGCCCCCGTGCAGCTGCTCGGCAAGAGCGAGGGCCGCGTCCGGCTGGAGGATGGGAAGTCCACCACCCTCGTCTTCCAGGCGAAGGCGGTGCAGGCGGTGGGCGCGGCGCGGATGACGGTGACGGTGGAGGGCGGCGGCCACACCTCGCGCGAGACGCTGGACGTGCCGCTGTCTCCCGCGGGCCCGCGCGTGCGGAACGTGCAGCAAATCGAGCTGGCACAGGGGACGACGGACGTCTCGAAGTACCTCAAGGGCTGGGTGCCCACCACGGAGCGCTCCACGCTGTGGGTGACGGCCAACCCGTATGCGCGCTCGCTCCAGCACCTCTCGTACCTGGTGCAGTACCCGTACGGGTGCGTGGAGCAGACGACGTCCTCCACGCGGCCGCTGCTGTTCGTGTCGGAGCTGCTGGACGACGTGGACCCGACGCTGAAGCAGGGCAAGGACGTGGGGGAGATGGTGCTGGCGGGCATCAACCGCGTGCTCTCCATGCAGACGCCGTCGGGTGGCTTCGCCTACTGGCCGGGCCACACGGAGCCGGTGGACTGGGGCACGGCCTACGCCACGCACATGCTGCTGGACGCGCAGAAGCTGAAGTATCCCGTGCCGCAGGACCGGCTGGACGACGCCCTGACGTGGATGGGCAACGAGCTGAACAACTACGAGGGACGCACGGACCGGCACGGCGGCTACAGCGCGAGCTCCGAGGCGTACATGCACTACGTGCTGGCGCTGGGCGGCAAGGGGCGCAAGGCGCGGGTGCAGAAGATGGTGGAGACGCTGACCGAGCGCGCGAAGAAGACGCCGCTGACGGGTGAGGACCTGGAGCAGGACTACATGCTCAAGGCCGCGCTGTGGCTGGCGGGGGACCGCCGCTACGAGAAGGAGCTGCGCAGCCCGGACCTGTCGCCCGTCACCGACGAGCGGAAGAACAACTGGTCCTTCTACTCGGACCGGCGGCGGCGCGGCTTCATGCTGAGCACCTTCCAGGACCTCTTCGGCAACGACGCGGCGGGCGAGCCGCTGGCGCGCATGGTGGCCGAGGCGCTCCAGGGGCAGCGCAGCAGCTGGTACACGACGCAGGAGCTGGTGTGGGGAGTCACGGGCCTGGGCAAGCGGCTCCAGGGCGTGGCCTCCAACTTCGCTCCGCCGGTGCTCATGGCGGACGGCAAGGTGGTGGCGCCGACGCAGGGCAAGGACTCGCGCGGGTCGGACCGCACGTGGGCGCTGGTCCGCGCCAGCGAGCGCAACGGCCTGCAGCTGGAGGTGAAGACCAAGGACGAGGGGAAGCTGTACCTCGTGCTCAGCAGCGAGGGCGTGCGCACGGACGGGCAGGTGGCGACGGGCGGCGAGGGGCTCGTGTTGACGCGCACGTGGCGGAAGCTGGACGGCACGGCGCTGGACGTGCGCTCGGGGCCGGTGGCGCTGGCGGACCTCGTCTACGTGGAGCTGCAGCTGACCAACACCACGGCGGAGCGCGTGCAGAACATCGCCCTGGTGGACCGGCTGCCGGCGGGCTGGGAAATCGAGAACGCGCGGCTGGGCCGGGGCGGCGGCACGAGCTGGATTGACGCCGACTCGCAGTGGACGCCGGACTACGTGAACATCCGCGATGACCGCATGGAGGTGTTTGGCAGCCTGGGCGCGCGCGAGTCGAAGAAGGTCACCTACGCGGTGCGGGCGGTGACGGCGGGCTCCTTCACCCTGCCGTCGGCCGAGGCGGAGGCCATGTATGACCCGCGGCTGTGGGCGCGGGAGCTGGCCGCCACGGTGCAGGTGTCCGGTCCGTGGAAGGACAACCTGCTCTAGGCCAGCGTGTCCCAGAGCGCGTCGAACGCGCGGCTGAAGGGCTGCACCAGCCGCGCGTCGTCGGACACGAGCACGTTCTCATGGTTGTGCTCCGCCGCGGAGCGCGTCCAGTTGTAGCTCCCCGTGATGAGGCGCAGCCGGTCGAACACCGCGAACTTGTGATGCATATGGGCCGCGCTCCTATCCAGCCGCACCGGCACGCCGGCGGCGCTCAGCCGCTCCATGTCGGAGCCCGCGTCGAACGCCTTGTCGTCGTCGCCCACCACCCGCAGCCGCACGCCGTTGCGGTGGGCCTCCAGCAGGGCCCGGGTGATGCGGTCATCCGTCACGGTGAAGACGCACACGTCGATGGAGCCTCGCGCCTGGTGTATCTGCTGGATGATGGCGTTGAGGGGTCCCTCGCCCGGGGAGAAGTGCGCCTCCATGCGGGACAGCTCCACGGTGCGTGGGGCATGCAGGGCCTCCACCGTCTCCTCCAGCCAGGAGATGACCTCGCGCGAGCGCGGCTCCTTCACGGAGGCGCGGGCGAGGGCGAAGGCCCGCGAGCGGAAGAGGGTAAGCAGGGCCTCGCCTGCCCGCCGCTCCATGAGCACCGCCTGGAGCGCCTGGCGCTCGGTCGGCGTCAGCCTCCGGTCCTCGAGGATGGAGGTGAGGATGGCATCGACCTCGATGGGATTCATGGCGGGGGGACTCCTTGCGGGGATGCGCGTAGCATAGAGGGAACTCCGTGCTTCCGTGTGCCATGCCGGGGAGCCACCGCTCCATGAGTCGTGCCCGTAGCATCGCCAGGAGGCTCGCCCTCGTCACCGTGGGGCTTCAGCCGTGGCCGGGAGCCCCCGCCCCATGAGTCGCCTCCGCCGCATCGCCAGGAGGCTCGTCCTCGTCACCGTGGGGCTCCTCGTCCTCGCGGGCGCGGGGTGGGCGGTCGCCGGGTGGGTGCCACTGCCTGAGCGGCTCTCCGCGCCGGCCTCGGTGGTGATGGAGTACCGGGACGGCACGCCGGCCCACGTCTTCCTGGCGCCGGACGAGCGCTGGCGCATCCCCACCTCGCCGGAGCGGGTGGACCCGGCCTACCTCCGCGCGCTGCTGGCGCTGGAGGACAAGCGCTTCTTCCACCACCCGGGCGTGGACCCGCTCGCGGTGGCGCGGGCCGCGGTGCGCAATGTGACGCGGGGGCGTCGGGTGTCGGGGGCGTCCACGCTCACCATGCAGCTGGTGCGCGTGCTGGAGCCCCGGCCGCGCACCTTCACGTCGAAGCTCCTCGAGTCCCTCCGGGCGGTGCAGCTGGAGCTGCGGCTGACGAAGCAGGAGGTGCTGGCGGCCTACCTCCAGTTCGTCCCCTACGGGCGCAACGTGGAGGGCGTGGAGGCGGCGTCGCTGGCGTACTTCGGCCACACGGCGGCGCACCTGAGCCCGGCGGAAATCGCCACGCTGCTGGCGGTGCCGCAGAACCCCAACCGGCGCTTTCCCACGGCGGAGAACGCGGCGCGGCTGAAGGGCGCGCGGGACGGCGTGGCGCGGCGGCTGCTGGAGGACGACGCGCTCCCCCGGGGCCCGGCGGAGGCCACGGTGTCGCCGGAGGCGGTGCTGGCCGAGGTGCGCGCCACGCCGGTGCCGGTGTCGCTGACGCCCTTTCCCCGCGAGGCGCCGCACGTGGCGGTGTGGCTGCGGTCGCAGCGGCCGGAGCTGATGCGGCCGCGCACCACGCTGGACGCGGGCACGCAGCGGATGGTGGAGCGGCTGATGCGGGACGCGGCGGGCGGGCTGGCGTCGCGGGGCATCCACAACGGGACGGCGGTGGTGGTGGAGCGCGAGCGCGCGGAGGTGCTCGCGCTGGTGGGCAACTTCGACTTCTTCGACGCGGAGCACGGCGGGCAGATTGCCGGCTTCGCCACGCCGCGCTCTCCGGGCTCGGCGCTCAAGCCGCTGCTGTACGCCATGGGCATCGACCAGGGGCTGGTGGGGCCGGAGCAGCTCGTGGCGGACGTGCCCACGGCGTACGGCGGCTATGCGCCGCGCAACTTCGACGGCCGCTTCCAGGGGCTGGTGCGGCTGGAGTACGCGCTGTCGCAGTCGCTCAACATGCCCTTCGTGAGGCTGTTGCAGCGCGTGGGCGTGGAGCGCTTCCTGGGCACGCTGCGCGCGGCGGGCGTCGCCAGCCTGGAGTCGGAGCCCGGGCACTACGGCCTGTCCGCGGCGGTGGGCGGAATCGAGCTGACGCCGCTGGAATTGGCGGGCGTGTACGTGGCGCTGGCGGAGGATGGGCGCGCGCCACCGCTGCGGCTGCTGGCGGACGGGCAGCCGGCGGGGGCGGCGGTGGAGGTGCTGTCTCCGGGGGCGGCGTGGCTGACGCGGCGGGCGCTGTCGCTGAGGGACAGGCCGGACTTCCCGGAGCGGCGGCGGCTGACGGGCCTGCCGGCGCGGGTGCACTGGAAGACGGGGACGAGCTTCGGGCACCGGGATGCGTGGGCGGCGGGCTCGGGGCCGAGGCACACGGCGGTGGTGTGGCTGGGGAACTTCGACCACTCGCCCAGCGTGCACCTGGTGGGGGCGGATGCGGCGGGGCCGCTGCTGTTCGACATCCTGGAGGGCGTGGGGCCGCGAGGGAAGGCGCTCCCGGACGAGGAGGTCTCGGCGCCGGAGGACCTGATGCGCGTGGAGGTGTGCGGCTACTCGGGGCACCTGCCGACGGACGCGTGCGTGCAGCGCAAGACGGTGTATGCGCGGCGCTCGGCGGTGCCCACGGGTCGCTGCCCGTATCACCAGAAGGTGGAGGTGGACGTGGCCACGGGGCTGGCGGTGGGGCCCACGTGCAGGGCGGGGCGGAAGACGGAGGAGCGGGTGTTCCTCACGTGGCCCGCCACCATCCGCCGCTGGCTGGAGGAGCAGCACCGGAGGTTGCCGGAGCCCCCCTCGGCCGCGCCCGGCTGCGAGCCCGGAGGCGCCCGCGCTGCGCCCTCGATTGTGTCTCCGGCGGAGGGGCAGGTGGCGATGCTGATTCCAGGCGTACCGGCGGAGCAGCAGGAGATGCCGCTGGAGGCGGAGGCGTCACACGAGCGGTCGCTGACGTGGTTCGTGGACGGGGCGCTGCTGGGCACGGCGCGGGCGGACGAGCGCGTGTGGTGGACGCCCTCGGTGGGCTCGCACGAAATCCTCGTCACCGACGACCGGGGGCTCACCGCGAAGCGGACGCTGGTGGTCCGCGAGCGGCGGTGAGCGAGTCCCCGGGAGGGTGACACGACCCCTCGGGGCATGGGATGCAGTGACGATGCAAGGCGCACCCGTGAAGCCGTGGAACCTCCGACTCGTGGGCATTGTTGGCGCCAGTGTGGTGGCGGTGTTGGGGGCACTCGCGACCGTGGGGCCCGTGAGGCTCATCCAGATGCCCGACGGTCACTGGCTTCGCGTCCGCACTCCCGGAGCCATCAAGGTCGCGGGAGGGCGATACCGCGAATTTATCTGGGGTATCGACACAGTTGTACGGGTGGAGCTCGATACCGACGGTGATGGCCGGTACGACGTGCGAGGCGAGGACTGGCAGCGCGTGGCGCCCAGGTGGTGCTGGGCCCGTGGAGAGTCCGGCTGGGTGGCCGCCCCTCTCCAGCACTGCGTGACGGCCTGGGACCAGCTCGTGAAGGGCCACGAGTAGGTCAGAGAAATCGCGCGTGCAACTCTGGCGTGGGCATGCGGCACGCCTCCGCCTTGCCGAACCAGCGGTAGCGGTTGCGCGCGATGAAGCGGTAGACGACGTCGCGGATGGGCGTGGGCACCACGACGAAGGCGTAGAACAGCTTCCACGCGCCGGGCAGCTTCCGTGCGATGCGCAGGGCCGCGCTGGAGCGCATATAGACGCGTCCATTCTCCACGAGGATGAAGCTCTGGGGCTCGGCCTCGGGCACGCGGCCCAGGGGCGCGAGCAGCGCCGCGGCCTGGGCGGACTGGAGCGCCGCGAAGCGGATTTGCGCCGACGGGTCCCGGTCGATGATGAAATTCACAGCGCCATTGCAGAGATTGCAGACGCCGTCGAACAGCACCACCGCCGAGTCCTGCTTCGTCTCGCCCATCCCGAGCCTCCCCCCGCTAGATAACCTGCCGCCGGCCTCGCCGCATGTCTACTTCACCTCCCAGCCCTTCGTCCCGCGCTCGTAGCGCTTGCCCGACGGCAGCTCCCCGTAGAAGAGGAGGTCCTTCACCCCCACCACGGACGTGCCGTTGAACAGGCCAAGCTCGCCGTTGGCGGGCAGGTGGATTCCCAGCTCCGCGATATCGAGGCGCACGCGCTCGCCCGGGGCCACCGTCACGTCGGGCAGCACCGCGCCCGTGGGGTTGCTCACCTGCGTGGGCGCGTGGTCGCTCTGCGCCAGGCTCACCCGCAGGTTGGTGGTCAGCACCATGCCCTTCAGCGACAGCGTCGCCGACGTCCGGTTGCCCACCTCCACCCAGCCCTCGCGCGGGTCGAACGCCTCGAACACCAGCGTGGGCTTCTGCTTCGAGTACCGCTCCAGCTCCCCGAGGATGAAGGCGCGGCGCTCCTTGACGTACCGCTTCAGGTAGTCGCGGCCCGCCGCGAAGCGCTCGTAGCTCATGTACGGGTCCGCGGCCATGTGCGGGTCGATGAGCTTGTGCAGCGAGTCGATGTACGGGCCCATCACCGCGGTGGAGAACAGCTCGTCCATCGCCTTGTCCAGCCGCGCCTCCAGCCGCTCCCGCAGCACGGGGTGCAGCACCACGCGCGTGCCCAGGTTGGAGAACACCGGCAGGTAGCCCGGGTAGGACGCCGTCTCGTTCTTTCGCTGCAGGTACATCTTCTCCACGGACGCGTCGGTAATCGTGAAGTTGAACAGCGGGTGGCGCATGTTGGCGCTGTACGTCCGCATGTCCTCCACGGAGATGGGGTACCACCAGCGCGCGTCCACGTTGTTGAGGTCCCAGGGCACGTAGGACCACTTCGCCGTCGCGCGGTCGTAGATGAAGTAGCTCTCCGAGTCCTCCACGTAGTTGTTGGACATCAGCACGTCCAGCACCATGGAGCGCAGGTAGTGCTCCAGCTGGAAGCTCATCTCCAGCGCGGCCACCAGCTGCGGCTCCGGCGTGTGGTTGATGACGCCCATCATCGTCCAGAGCTTGTCGTCCGGCTGCGACTCGTTCGTCTTCTTCAGCCACTTGCCCTGGTAGGGCACCTTCCACGTCTTGAACTCGCAGTCCTTCCAGCCGCACCGGTAGATGTCGGCGTCGTCGTCCGCGAAGTCGTGCGCCTTGAGGAAGGCCTTGTTCACCTGCTCGATTTCCAGGAACACGCCCTCGTATGCGCCATTGAGCTTCAGCCGCACGAACTTCGCCTTCGACGCGGGCACGCGCATGGCCTCCAGCAGGTCATACGAAATCTTCTCCGCCAGCAGGGTGGCGTCCGCGTACTCGGCCACGAGGTTGAGCGAGGTGCGCCCCTCGAAGCGCACCTTGTCCTCGAAATTCACATTCCAGCTCTTCTTCTCGAAGTAGCGCGCGGAGGCCCCGCGCAGCCGCACCTTTATCTTGTACGTCGTCCCATTCGCCTTGAAGACGGCGTCCTGCTCCGGCGTCCACACGTCGGCCTCGAACTTCCGCATCGCCTCCTCGGGGATGATGAGCTCGTACTCCGGCACGGAGGTCTGCACCGGCGGCAGCTTGAAGGGCCGCTCCACCTCGGGCACCGGAGGAGGAGGAGGCGGCGGCGGTGGCTCGGGCTGAGGGTCCGGGTCCGGCTGGGGCTGAGGGTCCGGGTCCGGCTCGGGGACGGGCGGTGGACGCTCCTCCTCGGGTGGCGTCACCTGCGGAGACTCGCCCACGGGAGGCGGAGGTTGCTCGACGTTCGGAGTGTCCGTCCCGGCCCCACAGGCCCACAGGCCCAGCAACGGAAGGCAGATCAGCAGTCGTGCGTGATTCATCCCGGCCCCGGTGAGCAAGGGACATGCCCTCCGTCCAGGGGAGCGCACTGGCGGAGAGTGGACGCTTCGGGGCCTGGGAAGGTGTCTCCGCGTTCCACCCTGGGGAAAGGAATTGCCCACGGTGGGGCTGGCTGCTCGCCCCTCCCCCGGGGGCAGGGCCCGGGGAGGCCGCGCCTGCCGGGCGTGAGGGGAGGGGGATGCCGGGCGGCCTGTCCTCCCTGGTGGGGCAGGCGGGCGGGCGGCGGGGGCCAGACGGCATCCGGGCGCGTGGTGCACGGCCCGTCACGGCGGTCCTAGCTTCACGGGAAGCGCGCGCCGCGTCACGGGAGACAGCCGCATGGAGACCTGGAACCAGACATCGTCGGATGCCGTTCGCAGCCACACGCCCTTGGTGGTGAACCGGCGCATCGACGAGCACGTGGAGGCGTGCGTGCGGCACATGGCGCAGCATGCGGACCGCGCGGAGATGAGCCGCTACCTCGACCGCCTGGAGAAGGAGTGGGACATCAGCCGGGCCCTCTCCGTGGGGGCCGCCGCCGCGGTGGCGCTCGGCCTGCTGCTCGGCCGCAAGGATGGTGGCTCCTGGCGCGTGCTGAGCGCGGTGGCCGCCGGCACGCTGTTCCAGCACGGGCTGTTCGGCTTCGGGCCCATGTCCGGGGTGCTGCGCCTCATGGGCGTGCGCACGCGCCGGGAAATCGACCTGGAGAAGTTCGCCATCAAGGCGCTGCGCGGCGACTTCGAGCGCATCCCCAACGACGGGGGGCCGCTGGCCAAGGCCAACGCCGCCCTCGTCGCCGCGCAGTCCTGAAGCCCCGCCTGGCGGGGGGACTTGAACACGATGCCGGAGGCGGGCCGAGCGGCCCGCCCCCGGTGCGGCCTCAGTGACGGGGGCCGGTGTAGCCGCCGCCGAGCGCCGGCATCAGCGCCGGGGACGTGGACTTGGGCGGGCCGTTGTTCGTCGCCCCGGTATTGCCCTGGTCGAAGAAGCCGTTGAGGCCGGCGATGCCCAGCGAGAAGTTCGTCACCCAGCCCGGGTCCGGCTTGCCGGCCGCCGCGCCGATGTCGATGGGCCTCGCGAAGTGCAGCCGCATCAGCAGGGGCCCCAGCGACAGGTTGAAGCCGACGGCGGCGTTCAGCACGCGGTGGTCCCAGAAGTCATCCATGTTCTCGCCCACGCCACCGGCGTCCAGGCCCGCCACCGCCTCCAGGTCGCTCAGGAAGGCCACCCGGACGATGTCGTTGAGCGGCAGCTGCAGCTCCAGCGTGGAGTAGACGAAGTGGCGGCCCAGCAGCCACCGCTCGTCGCCGAAGTTCACCCCGCGCAGCGTGTCGAACGACGACAGGAAGTAGGAGCGCGCGTACCGGCCTCCCAGCGTGGTGCCCGCGCCGCCGCGCAAGAAGAGGTGGGTGCGGCCGTAGATGGGGAAGTAGCGCTCGGCGTCCAGGCGGATGTTGCTGTACGCCTCGTTGTTGAAGGGCTGCACGCCCACCGTCGTCTCCAGCAACGCCGAGCTGCCCGCCAGCGGGCCGGTGGCGTAGTGGTACTTCAGCGTGTCGTAGCCAATCTGGCCGCTCACCTCCGTCTGGAAGCGGATGCTCTCGTTGGCCGCCTTCCAGGCCGACAGCAGCTCCTGGTTGGCCTCGTTGCGCTCCGCGAAGAACAGGTAGAACTCGGTCGGGTCGTCGAGGAAGTACTTCGTCCCGCCCAGGCTCAGGTCGCCCTGGAGGTAGAAGAAGGTGCTCAGCGGGTAGCGGAGGCTGCCGAGCACGCCGAAGTACCGCTCACCCGACGTGAAGAACACGGGCGAGTTATCGAAGGTCTGGTCCACCCGGAAGCGCAGCGACTGGAAGACGCCGGTTCCCCACGTCGTCCGGCTCTGGTCGTTGATGTAGAGCAGGTAGCCGTCCGTCAGGTCGAAGCTGCCGTACACCGACAGGGTGAGCAGGAACTGGTGGTCCTTCATGCGGTCACTCGCCGCCGCGAAGAGCTGGCCCACGAAGCCGCCGCCGCCCGCGCCCGCGAAGCCGAAGATGGGGCCGAACTCCAGGTTCTTCCGCGTGAAGGGCTCGTAGTGCTGCGCATCTGTCAGCGGGCGCACCGCCAGCGGCTTCGGCGGCTCCGGCGCGCCCTCGGCGGGCACATCCAGCGCCAGCATGCGCGGCGGCCGCAGCACCGCGGGCCTGCGCTCGCCGGACACGTGGAACAGCATCCACAGGCCGCCGTCCGGCCCGGGACCCGGCTCGAAGACGCCCGTCGTCAGGTCCGTGCGCCGGACGATGCGGCCGTCCGGCATCAGCTCGTGCAGGTCAGAGCTGCTGTTGTTGAAGGCCGTGAAGAACAGCCGGCCGTCCGCCAGCGCCGTGGGGTCCGCATGGTCCCGGTTCTCGTGGGTGATGCGCTCCACCTGGCGGGGGGCGTCCGTCCTCACCCGGAAGAGGTTGAACTTGCGGTGGGATGTGGCGTCGGACGTGAAGACGACGCCCGCCGGGCCCCACGTCACCTGCCGCTCGGAGAACACGTCGTCGGTGAGCTGGAGCGGCTTCGCCTCCGGGCCCGCCTGCAAATCAATCGCATACACGTCGCGCAGGCCCGCGTCGTTGATGCCGATGAAGGCCACCCACCGCCCGTCCGGCGAGAAGGCCGGCGAGTACGCCGCCAGCAGCCCGTGCTTGTCGATGCGGTACGCCACGCGGTTGCCCACTCCCAGCTTCACCGTGGTGCCCACCTCCCGGTCGATGCCGGTGCGGATGGCGGTGCGGCGCACCAGCACGTCCTGCGCGCGCTTCTCCACCACGTGCGCGTAGTCCTGGACGTAGATGACGTCGCGGCCGGTGATTTCCGCCACGAAGGCCAGCTTGTTCTGCGTCAGCGCGAAGCTGCGCCCGGAGATGGGGTGCAGCGACTCCACGCCCGGCGCGCCGTCGCCCGTGACTTTTACTGTCCGGTCGGGAGCGCGCGGGTCCATCAGGTACAGCCGGCTCTCGCCCGTCTCCGGGACAATGGTGCGCAGCGCCAGCACGTGCCCGTCCGGCGAGCTCGTCATCGAGGTGATGTAGCCGGGCCCCTTGTCCAGCATGTCCATGACGGGCGCGGACTGCTCCGAGCTCAGGTACGTCTTGAACGCGCGGCGCTTCAGCCAGTTCTCGAACCGCGCCGCCAGCCGCTTCGGGTCATCCCCGGTGAGCCGCTCCAGCAGCTCCTCGAACTTGAGCGCCGGCGAGTCGCGCGAGCCACCCACCAGCCGCGGCGACTCCTCCAGCACGCGCTGGATGATGCCCTTGCCATACTCCTCCTCGAGGAAGGCCACGCGGACCTGGCCCACCTTGTAGATCCACAGGTAGCCGTAGGGCCCGGGGGAGAAGAAGTCGAGGAAGGCGTAGCCCTTGTACAGGTCCGGATTCACCAGCAAGTCCCGCACCAGCATCTCCGCCTCGGGGTCCATGCCCCGCTTGGCGTAGAACTCGGCCAGACCTTCGATGAACCACAGCGGAATCCCGCCCAGCGGGTCGCCGAACACCTTCGCCTGCTCGGCCACGGTGCGCACCTTCTGGATGGTGAACTGGTGCGCCAGCTCGTGGGTGCTGATCTCCTCGAACAGCTTGTGGTCGCCGAGGTACGGCAGCGTCAGCTTCAGGTCCTCGCCAGTGCTGGTAAGGCCCAGCGTGCCCTCGGACACCTGGAAGAGGTTGGTCTGCAGGAACTCCTGGTAGCTGCTGTAGAGGATGTAAGGGAAGGTCTGCGTGGGGACGTACTGGAAGGTGTCCACGAGGTAGCGGTAGGCCTCTTCGATGAGGGGGGCGGCGCGCTCGGCCACCGCGCGCTCGCGCTCATAGAAGTAGAAGCGCACGCCGCCCGACTTGTCCCCCAGCGTCTTGGCGTAGGTGTAGTTGAAGCCGCCGTCGGGGCTGCCCAGGCCCAGTGACGCCAGCCCGCCACCGTCCGCCGTGCCGCCGTCGCCCGCACCCGCGGCGCTGAGCAGCGTGCCGCCGTCCGCGCCCTGGATGCCCGCCGTGACGGTGCCGCCATCCGCCGCGTCCGTCAGCAGCGGAGGGGCGGAGGGGGGCAGGCCGCCGGTGGCCTCCGGCTCGGGCGTCGGCTGGGCGGACTCCGGGGGTGGGCCGCCAGGCGGGTTGAGCGGATCGCCCGTCTGGGGGGACGTGGTGGGAGCGTCCGGGTTGGCGCCTCCCTGGGCGCCCGGCGGCTGGTCATGTGCCGTGTGCTCCGGGGGCGGGGCCAGGCCGGTGGCACCGGGGCCCACGAGGATGTCCACGTGCCGCCACTCGAATTCGTAGCTGTTCACCGGGGATTTCCCGGGTCGCCGGGGCACGACGTAGAACTGGGCGAGTGCCAGCCCGGGTAGGAGCAGTGCCAGGAGGGCAGCTGCGAGGGGACGGGGGTTCACAGGGGGTCACCTCTTCGAATGGGGAACGGGCGACAGGGCAGCGTCCTGGAAGGTTCCCTCCCAGGGGCTTGTGTATACAAGCGGTTGGATTATTTCTTTCCGTTTACTTGCCGGGCGATGGGTGACCCGCCCGGAGCGGCTTGCGGGGCAACAGGGGCTTTCGTCTGGTGCTGGCGCCCGATGATATGGATGGGGGCATGAGACGCCTTCTTGCACTTTCCTCCACCCTGTTCCTCGCCCTGGGCTGCGGCAAGGACGATGCGACTGATGCCCGAGCCGACTGTCAGCTTGCAGCCATCGATTTGTCGGCCTGTCAGCGTTCCAGCCTCGCCCAGCTTCAGGCTGATGGAATCTGGAACCTCAACGTCGAGCTGAACGACGGCTCCGGCGCCGCCAGCACCATGCGGCTGACGGGGCTCGCCAGCGGCGCGACGCTGCTCGGCCTCAACGTCACGGAGCGGCAGGTCTCCGAAGACACCTTCTTCATCGCCAGCGACGTGGTGGACACGGCGGGAGACCCGGTGCGCTACGTCGTCGCGGGCTGCTCGGCGACGGGGCCGGGCCAGCTGGCCGGCATCTTCCGTCGTTGCCAGGACGGTCGTGCTGACCTGCAGGGCACCTTCGAGGGAGTGCGCCTCGCGCGCCGCGCGGGTGAGGAGGAGTCCTCCAAGGTGGAGCGCGTCGGCGAAGTCGGCCTGCCGCGCGGCTCCGCCACGGAGCTGGCGGTGGCCCACGGCCACGCCTACGTCACCGCCGGCAAGGAAGGCCTGTTCATCTTCGACGTGAGCAACCCCGCGCAGCCGACCCGGGCGGCGGAGTCCAAGCCCGCCGACGACGTCTACAGCGACGTGCTGGTGCATGGGCGGACGCTGTACCTGGCCACGAAGAACAGCGGCATCGGGGTGTTCGACCTGACGGACCCGAAGGCGCCCACCCGCGTCCGCTCGGTGCCGGAGACCGCGGTGGAGGTGGGTTCGCTGGCCATCGACGGGAACACCCTCTTCGCGACGTCGCCGTACCCCAACGCCGAGGTGCTCGTCTTCGACATCGCCACGCCCTCCGCGCCGAAGCTCCTCACGCGCTACTACGTCGAGGGCAGCGAGCCGGCGACGGGCGAGCGCCCGCTGGACGTCACCGCCGCGGACGGCAAGCTGTACGTGAGCCACTGGACGTACGGGATGACGGTGTCGGACGTCACGACGCCGGCCAAGCCGAAGCTGCTGGGGCGCTTCGCGGGCGCCACCTCGCGCACCACGGCGGTGGGCACGTTCGGCAGCCGCACGGTGGCCTTCGACGCGGGCGAGGACTGGGGCGCGCACCTGAGCGTGCTGAACGTGACGGTGCCGGCGCTGCCGGAGCAGATAGGGTCATTCCGCTTGCGCAACGAGGTCTCCATCCGCTCGGTGACGCTGTCCGGCACGAAGCTGTACGTGGCCTACTACCAGGACGGCCTGCGCGTGCTGGACGTCTCGGTGCCCGGCGAGCCCCGGCAGGTGGGCTACTACAACACCTGGCGTGAGGCGGACGTCGGCCGTGGCGTCACCTTCTTCGACGGGCTCAACACCCTGCGCGTGCCGGGCGACGGCTACATCTACGCGACGGAGACGGCGCGCGGGCTGATGATCTTCCGCGAGACGGAGTAGACGCCACGATGAGCGACACCCCGACGCGGCTGTGCGGCCGGTGCCAGGAGCTGCCGGCGAAGCTGGAAGGCACGGGGCGGCTGTTCCTGTGGTGCCCGCTGGGCCACAGCTTCGGCAAGCTGGTGGCCTTCCTGCGGGAGACGGGGCGCGAGTATCAGGTGCGCCCCGAGGCACAGTGCGTCGTGGTGTGCGTGGCGGACGGCGACCTGGGGACGCTGGCGGTGAGCACGGTGGGCGCGCTGACGCAGGAGGAGACGCGGGGCACGCGCGCGCTCTTCCTGGCGGGCGACGGGGAGCCGGGGCTGGCGGACTACCCTCGGGTGGGCTCGCTCCAGCAGTTCGCCACCATGGCGCAGGCGGGGTGGCTGCTGGACATGCTGTCAGAGCAGCGGCTCACCTCGCACTTCCAGCCCATCGTCCATGCGCAGGACACGCGGCGCATCTTCGCCCACGAGGCGCTGCTGCGCGGCCGCGAGCGGGACGGCGCGCTGGTGTCACCGGGGCGGATGTTCCAGACGGCGCGTGACGCGGACCTGCTGTTCCAGCTGGACCTGGCGGCGCGCACCACGGCCATCCGCGAGGCGGTGCGGCACCAGCTGCGCACCCACCTGTTCATCAACTTCACGCCCGCGGCCATCTACGACCCGGCGTACTGCCTGCGCTCCACGGTGTCGGCCATCTCCGAGGCGGGCATTCCCCCGTCGAGCGTCATCTTCGAAATCATCGAGTCGGACCGGGCGGCGGACGCGTACCACCTGAAGGGCATCATCAACTTCTACCGGCAGGCGGGCTTCCGGGTGGCGCTGGACGATTTGGGGGCGGGGTACTCGTCGCTGAACCTCATCCACCAGCTGCGGCCGGACATCATCAAGCTGGACATGGAGCTGGTGCGGGACGTCCACGTGGACCCGTACAAGGGGGCCATCGTGCGGAAGCTGCTGGAAATCGCGCGGCAGCTGGGCATCCAGACGGTGGCGGAGGGCATCGAAACGCCCGAGGAGCTGCGCTGGGTGCGCGCGCACGGGGTGGACTTCGTGCAGGGCTACCTCATCTCGCGTCCGCAGGCCGCGCCGGCGGAGGCGACCCCGTTCTTCACGGGTTGAGGAGGAGGTTGCCGGTGCTCTGGCGTCCCAGGCTGGCGGAGCGGGCGAAGCTCAGCTCGAAGCCGGCTTCCTCGAGTGCGGCGCGGGCGCCGGAGACGTCCCGGTTGGCGACGGCGTTCTGGGCATAGTTGATGAAGGCGCGGGCGCGCTCCACGTGGACGACGACGTTGCCCTGGCCGTCCTGGGAGGCGCTGGCGCCCACGTCGGCGAAGGCGGTGTCCGCCTGGGTGAGGGCGTTGCTCACGTCGAGCTCGCCGATTTCGAGGGCCTGGTCGGCGGCGAGCAGCCACTGCCCCGCGGTCTGGATTTGAGCGAGGCGGCGCTGGCGGGCCTGCTCGACTTCGGCGGCACGGTCGCCGACTCCGTCGATGTGCTGCTCCACGGTGGCGGTGCTCTCGGCGAGCTCCTCGTCGCGGGCCTTCAGCTCGGATTCGAGCTGCTGCATGCGATTCTGGAGTTGGATGAGTTGTTGCTGTGTGGGGGCGGGCTGGGCAGTCGGCTGCGGGGCGCCCGTGCCGCCCGTGCCCGTCGCTCCTACGCCGCTCGTATCTGCTGAGCGCGTGCCATCGGTGCCTGCGCCGCCCGTACCTGCCGCGCTTGTGTCACCGATGCCCACGCTGCCAGTGCCTGCCACGCTTGTGCCACCGATGCCCACGCTGCCCGTGTCTGCCGCACTCGTGTCATCGACGCCGATGCTGCCCGTACCTGCCGCGCTCGTGTCACCGATGCCCGTGCTGCCCGTACCTGCCGCACTCGTGTCATCGACGCCCGTGCCTGCCGCACTCGTGTCATCGACGCCGATGCTGCCTGTGCCAGTCGTGCCCGCGCCTGTCGAGGTGTCGGGCGTCGTGCCGGTCGCGCCCGCGCCACCCGTGGCATCTCCGCTGCCCGTCCCTCCTTCGTCTCCGGTGACATCACCCGCGTCCGTCGCGGCGCCAGTTGCCCCCGCTCCGCCCGTACCTGTCGCAGGGGTCGCCCCAGCGCCACCCGTGGCCGCGCCGGTGTCATCAGGAGAGGGCAGCGAACCCGGCCCGATGGTCCCCGGCGCCGCCCCCGTCGTTCCCGTGCCGTCCGTCGGGGCTCCAGGCGAAGCGCTCGTAGCTCCGGCTCCCGGCGGAGGTACCGACTCCGGCTCCGCCGTATCGCCGGGCGTTACGTCCGCGCCGGTTCCTGGCGCCGTGCCCGCACCGCCCGTTGCGTCCTGCTCGTCTGGAACGAACGTTCCTTCCGTGCCCGGCGGCTGCCCAGGGGGCACACCCGAGCCCGTCGTATCCTGGCCGGCGGTGCCCGCGCCGCCCGTCGCGTCCTGTCCGTCTGGAACGAACGTTCCTTCCGTGCCCGGCGGCTGCCCAGGGGGCATACCCGAGCCCGTCGTATCCTGGCTGGTGGTGCCCGCCGCTCCCGAGCCACCGGTCGAGTCTTGTCCCGAGGCACCCTCCGCCCCTGCTCCACCGGTCGCGTCTTGTCCCGAGGCACCTTCCGCCCCTGCTCCACCGGTCGAGTCTTGTCCCGAGGCACCCTCCGCCCCTGCTCCACCGGTCGAGTCTTGTCCCGAGGCACCCTCCGCCCCTGCTCCACCGGTCGCGTCTTGTCCCGAGGCGCCGGCCGCCCCCGCGCCACCAGTTACATCCTGCCCCGAGGCGCCGGCCGCCCCCGCGCCACCAGCTACATCCTGCCCCGAGGCTCCAGCCGCCCCAGCGCCACCAGTCGCGCCCTGCCCCGTAGCTCCGGCCTGCGTGCCCTGGGGCTGCGTCGTCACGCCTGTCTCGGCGGAGCCTGGCTGTGTCCCATCCGGTCCGGTGGACTCAGTGCGGGTGGGGCCGCTCGTCACGCCGGGCGGAGGGTTCTGGTAGTTCTCTCCCGAGGTGGTCTCGGGCGCTGCGGTGTCCGCGGCGTCCGTGCCTGACGGAGACGTGGGGCTGCCGCTGCCGCCGATGGCCGCCTCGTCCTCCGCCGTGGCATTCCATGGAGAGGGGATGGGCTGATAGACCTGCGCCGCCTCCTCGTTGGCGACTTGTCCCGCCGCCGTGGGCACTGAGCCATCGGGAAGGGTCGGCGTCAGCACGAAGCTCGCCGCTCCCTCATCGAGCGGTTGCTGGATGACGTAGCCCGCGGGGGGCCTCGCGCCCTCGGCCTCTTCGGCGGCGCGCTCATAGGCGTCTTTCAGCGCCTCCGCCGCGGGGTCCTGGATGGAGGGGTCTAGCGGCGGAGTCACCAGTGGCTCGTCCGGCGTCTGACCGAGGCTCAATCCAGCAGCGAGGGCAATCCACAGGTGCATAGCTGAACGATGTCCACCAGTGGATGTTCAGACACGGTTCCTGGAGAAGGTCCGCCCGCCGGCTCGCTCGGGCAGCGGCCTCCAGGGCGTCCTGTTCAGGAATGTCGGGACATTGGCGCGGCACAAAACCCCCGACATTTCCGAACAGCGCGCTACCGGACCGGTGCCAGCCCCGGCCAATGGGAAGCGATGGCCCCTCCGGGGCGCAGTCACGAAGGAAGCCATCGCATTGGGGCAGAAGGTCCGTCGAATGGCAGGCTCCAGTGCTGGACAAGACGCCCTGGGAGAGTCGCCATCCCGGGTGCCGGGTGCCGGGTGCCGGGTGCCGGGTGCCGGGTGCCGGGTGCCGGGTGCCGGGTGCCGGGTGCCGGGTGCCGGGTGCCGGGTGCCGGGTGCCGGGTGCGGCGACGAGACGCTCCGACTGGCCGCGGGGCAGCGGGGCTCCTGGTCGCGGAGGTGGGCACACCAGTCGCGCCGCGAGGGCCGCGCGGTCATCCACGAACCAGAGGTGGTGGTGGCCGAGGTTCGACTCGTAGACGAAGCATTCAGCCTGCGCCGGCAGCAGGAATGCCCGCCCCTCGGCATCGGGCTCAGCCGCGTTGCTTCACCTGCGCCAGCACCTCGCGAGCCGCACGCTCGCCGGTGGCGATGGCGCCGTGCACGGTGCCCTCCTCGCCCTCCGTGTTCGTGGCCTCGCCCGCGAAGAACAGGGTGCCCTCCACGGGCGTGGCCAGTGCCTCGACGGCGTCCACCGCGCCCGAGGGGATGACGGCATAGCCGCCTCGGGTGAAGGGCTCGCGTTGCCAGTCCTGCACGTGCCACGACTCGAGCAAGGCATGCAGCGCCCGCCGGGACAGCCGGAAGATGCTCGCGAGCGATTCCACGGCGCGCATCAGCACCTCCTCCTCGCCTGGCCCGGACAGCGCCTCCGCGGCCGGGCCGCCGGCCCAGCCCACGAGGTGCCGGGACTCGCGAGGCGACAGTGTCCACCACGTGGGCACGGGCAGCGACGGCCCATGGAAGAAGCCAAACCGCCGGGTGTCGTCGCGCTCGCTCCAGAACGCGGTGCGGAAGCGCAGCAGCACCTTCACCAGCGCCCCCATCTCCAGCCGTCCCCAGGCGCGCTCCTTCTCCGGGAGCCGAGGAAGGAAGCGCACCGCCCCGGGCTCCGGCACCCGCGCCCGCAGCACGCCGAGTGGCAGCGTCACCACCGCCCGCTTCGCCCGCACCTGTCCCAGCGGCACTCCCTGGCGGGCCCGGATGCGCACGCGCACCTCGCCGGCTGCCCAGCGCACCTCCTCGGCCACGGCGTTGAAGAACACCGTCCCTGGACGCTCCAGCAGCGGCCGGGCCAGGGCATGCAGCATGCGGTCATACCCTTCCAGGACTCGAGATGGCGTGGTGCCTCCCAGCTCCTCCGCGGCGGTCTCCATCCGAGCGATGGCCAGCGCGCTCGCGGTGTCCGGATTGGCCGCGTAGAAGCCCTCCACATACGCCCGCGCCATGGCCACCTGGAGCGGAGACCATCGCTCGGCCCGAGCCCGCTCCTGGAGCACCTCGGCGACAGGCCGGTCCGGAGGCTTCGCGGAGGCGAGGGCCTCCATGAAGCGGAAGGCTTCCGCGCCGTCTCCGAACCGCCCCTTCCACGACAGCGCATGCGTGTCGTTGCAGGGCCGGACGGTGAGGCGCGCGCGCCGGGCAAGCTTTCGCAAGGACTCGGGTTCCCCGTGGACGAACTCCGCCCCCAGCTCGAGCGGCACGTCGGTGACCGGGTCGTGAAGGGTGGCCACCCGCCCGCCCAGGCGCGAGCGGGCCTCCAGCACGGTGACGCGCAGGCCCGCGCGGGACAGGGACGCCGCGGCGGCGAGTCCGGCGGCGCCCGCGCCCAGGATGACGACATCCGAGATGAGGTCCATGCCGCCACACCTCTATCCACGCGTCTCGCGAGGCACAGCCCCGGAATCGGCCGCCGTCGCGCGCGAGACACTCCCGTGCGCCAGCCGGGTGCGGCACCGCACTTCCGGGAAAAGCGAAGGGCCGCGCCTCCAACGAAGGAGACGCGGCCCTCACGGGCGGAAGGTCCGCGCGTGTCAGAGGTTGATGCGCAGGCCGGCCCCCACCTCGAAGGTGGGCGCGGCCAGGGTGAAGCCCTGGATTGGCACGTCGTTGACGACGACGTCCGGCACGGTGAAGCCGAGCCGGAACTCACCGCCCTTGCGGCCGTAGTGCACGGCGCCGAAGGCTTCCACCGTGAGGTAGGTGAGCACCCGGTGCGTCACGTTGAGCTGGCTCTGGAAGGAGCGGTCGGAGAGGTTGCCCAGCGTGAAGAGGTTGAAGGACGTGCGCTCCAGCGGGCCGGGCCGGTCCAGGAAGACGTAGGCCGCGCCGTAGTGCCGGCCCACGTAGAGGGGCTGGAAGGCGTTCTGGTTGAACAGGTACGGGTAGCCGATGGCGCTGGTGTAGCCCGTCGAGTTGTAGAAGTACTCGAGGCCCACGACGGCCAGGTCGTTCTCGCCATAGCCGAAGGTGTAGTTGGCGCCGCCCGTCACCTGCGGCGTGAGGCCCTCGGGGATGTACGACTCCACCTGGACGCCGTTCTGGAAGATGTCCTCCAGCGTGGCGCCCTCGGGCAGGCGGTACAGGGGGCGGTCGGTGCCCTTCTTCAGGGCCAGCTCGCCATAGACGTCGATGGGGCCCAGGGCCGAGGACAGGTCCAGCCCGAAGCGGGGCTTGCGGCCTCGCTGGGCCACGGCGCTGGCGCCCACTTCCGCGGGTCCCAGCACCACCTCGGCGCGCAGCGCGGCACCAATGCGGCTGATGCGGTTGACCGGCTCACGGCCTCCGGGCTGCGCCGTCGTGCCCCCGCTCGGGTCGGTGACGGCGCCCGCGTCGGTGCCCAGGTCGTCCATCACCGCGATGCCGTAGAAGTTCCACCCCCGCGCTTCCCAGGGCACGTGGAGCTTCACCATGGACACGCCGGTGCGCAGGTCCACGAAGGCCAGCGGATCCCTCCGCTGGGGGGACAGGAAGTCGGTGGGGTTCCAGATGCGCCCCGTGCCCCACTTCACGTGCTGCTTGCCCACGGTGAAGAACACCGTGCGCTCCAGGTCGAAGCGCAGCCACGCCTGGTCCAGCAGGACGCGCGGGTTGGCGGGCGCGTCCTCGCCGGTGCCGGTGGCGAGGGTGGGGTCATAGCTCAGCCGCCCCACCACGAAGCCGCGCAGCCGGTCCGTGGGCCGCGCGTCGAAGTAGCCGTCCACCAGTGTGGGCGCGGAGAACCGCGTGTTGCCGAAGGACACGCCCTCGTTCGCCGCCACGTTGCCGCGCAGGTAGAACTGGCCGCCAATCTTCAGCGGGTCGTCCACCGCCTCCTCGGAGTCGAAGGCGCTGCGAGTCGCCGGGCCACCCAGGGCCTCCGAGTCCCGGTCGCCGCCCGGCTCCGAGGGCCCCGTGGAAGACGGCTGCTCCGCGGCGCTGGCGGGAGCCTCCGCCGCGGTGTCCCCCCCGAAGAGGGAATCCTCGCTGGGACGGTCCGCCGGAGCCGCCTGCTCGGAGGCGGCGGGCGGGGCAGGGGCCTCGGCGGGCTTCTCGGGCTCGCCGCCGCCGAAGAGGGCATTCTCGTCGGGCCGGTCGCCCTCGCCCTGGTCCGGAGACTGGGCGAGGGCGGGGCCGCCCACGAGGGCCACGGACAGCGCCGCGGCCAGGGTGAGGGTGCGCGGGCTCATCGGCTCTTGCTCTCGAGCCACGCCTTGGTGAAGAGGTTGGCTTCCAGTGAGCGCAGGTCGATGGACTTGATGAGGATGGTGGTGGAGTTGGCCTTCTCCACCTCGTCGTAGATGCGAATCTCCTCGGGGAACCAGACGTCGGCGCCCTTGGACTCGCTGAACAGCTTCTTCCAGCGCGGGTAGAGCAGCGTGCGCATCTTCCGCCCGGACAGCGCGTACTCCTCCCGCTTGAGGATGTTCGTCGAGTCCTTGTCCACCCACAGCTTGATGACGGGGTAGGCCACGTCCACGCCCTGCTTGGCCTTGAGCGTCAGTAGATTTGCGGCGTACTTGCCCAGCTTCGCCTCGCCCTCGAAGGTGGGGTCATACTCCTCGGCCAGGCGGGACTGGTCGAAGTCGGCGCGGCGGCTGTCGGTGCCGGCGATGCGCTCGCGCTCCGTGCGCCGCTCCCACTTGCCCACGTTGGGGTCATAGCTCCAGAGGTTCTTGTCCAGCCGCAGGTAGCCCTTGCCGGCCTCCGCCTTGGGGCGGCTGAACAGAATCATCAGCTTGTCGTCCGCGTCCCGCCGGTAGATGAACGCCTCGCGCACGGTGTCCGTCTTGTCCTTCTCCTTCTGCTCCATGTAGGCGAGCGCCTTGTAGTCACCACCATTGCGCTGCCGGTCGTCGATGGTCGACAGCAGCTTCACCATGGCGGCCGGCTCCATCGCCAGCGCCGCCTGGGCGGACAGCAGGGCCGCGGCGAGCACCGCGGCGGACAGCACGTTCTTGAGGCTCATGGAGGACTCACCCGATGTGGTGCATCGCCGTCACCGGCTTGAGCCGCGCGGCGAGGAAGGAAGGAATCAGCGAAATCGCCGTGGTGCAGGCGGTGATGAACAGCATGGCGCCCACCACGGAGTTGGGGTGGACCGCGAGGTTCAGCTTCTCCGACATGATGAACACCGCCACCACCTCGGGGACGGACACGCCCGCGGCGTTGACGGCCAGGCACACCCCCAGCCCCACCAGGGCGCCCGTCAGCGTGCCCAGGAAGCCCAGGGTGAGGGCCTCGAAGACGAACATCGCCAGTACGCGCGTGCGCTGCATGCCAATGGCGCGCAGCGTGCCAATCTCCCGGGTGCGCTCCCGGATGGCAATCCACAGCGTGTTCATGATGCCCACGCAGATGATGATGAGCAGGACGAAGATGAGGATGCCCGTGAGCCCCTTGAGGGCGGTGAGCGTCCAGTTGATGAACGAGATTTCGTCCTCCCAGTTGGTGAGGTCCAGCTTCTGGCCCGTCCACGCCTCGCGGTTGACCACCTCGAACTTGAAGAAGAAGGCGCGCGGGTCGTTGTCCATCACCTCGTGGCCCGCCTCCGTCAGTGTCTTGCGCAGCCGCGCCTGCACCTCGGGCACCTGCTTCACGTCCTTGAGGTACAGGTAGATGGCGCCGGTGGTGTCCTCCCGGAGCTGGTAGAGCGAGCGCAGCGTCCCCGCCGGTACGTAGACGTTGAAGTCGCTCATCAGCCCGATGTTCGCGGCGATGGCCACCACCCGCAGGTCCACCGTGTTGCTGGTGCCGCGCATGGTGGGCGCGGCCATCGTCACCGTGTCGCCCACCTTGACCTCCAGCCGCTTCGCCTGCTTCTCGAAGAGCAGCACGGTGTTGGGCTCGGCCAGCCCGTCCAGGGTGCCCTCGCGCACCTGGATGACCTGGCGGAAGCCCGGCTCGGACGCCACGTCGATGCCGCCCACGCCCAGCTGCATGGAGCCGGCCTCGCTCACCACCTTGGCGTAGCCGCGCCCGCGGTGGACGATGAAGTCCAGCTCCGGCACGTCCTTGCGGACCTGCTCGAGGATTTTCGGGTAGCCCGTGACGATGGGCGCGGCCTGCCCGGCCGACACCTTGTAGAAGCCGCCCACGTTGACGTGGCCGGTGGACAGCGTGGTGGCGGACCGCAGCATCGTCTCCTCCATCCCGGTGGACAGTCCCATCAGGATGACGAGCAGCGCGGTGACGCCGGCAATGGCCCCGCCCAGCAGCAGCGTGCGGCGGCGGTGGGTGCCCAGGTTGCGGAAGGCGATGAGGAAGAGCTGGAGCATGTCTTTACTCGTCCGTCTGCATCGCCTGGAGGGGCGAGACCCGGGTCGCGAGGAACGCGGGATAGAGGGTGGAGATGGCGGACACCACGAGCACGATGACGAAGGCCGCCACCAGGTTGCCAAGGCTCAGCGTGGGGTACAGCCGGGGACCGGAGAAGAAGAAGTAGAGCGCCTCGTTGTTGGCGGGGATGCCGGCGTTGCCCAGCGCGGCCATGATGCCGCTGCCAATCAGCGAGCCGCCCGCGCCGAAGACGAGTCCCAGCAGCACCGTCTCCACCAGCACCATGCCCAGCACGAAGGAGCGCTGCGCTCCAATCGCCCGCATGGTGCCCACCTCGCGCACGCGCTGCAGCGTGGCCATCATCATCGCGTTGTTGATGATGACCAGCGCCACCACGAAGATGATGAAGACGGCGAAGTAGAGCACCAGCTTCGCCATCAGCACGAACTGGCCGATGATGCCCGCCGCCTGCTGCCAGGACACCACCCGCAGCTTCAGCCCCGCGTCCGTGGCCGACTGCTTCAGCTCCGCCATCGTCTGCTGGAGCTGCTCCGGGTCCTTGAGAATCACCGCCGCGCTGAGCGCCACGCCCTTCTCGATTTCCTCCTGCGAGTAGACGCGCGCCGCCAGGTCGTCCCGGCGCAGCGAGCCCAGGGTGCCGTCGAACGCGTCGCTCTCGTCGATGAGGCCCGGCGTGGCGTTGGCCACCAGCGTGTTGCCGCTGTCCTCGCCGAAGAGGGCGTCCTCGGCATTGGCCCGGTCCACCACCTTCACGGCGCTCGCCTTCTGCATCTCGGCGATCTCCTCCTTCCGGTCCGCGGTGAGGTAGCCGTACAAGTCACGGAAGGACATCAGGTCCATCAGGTTGATGGCCCCGGCCATCGCCGACTTCTCCAGGCCCTTGAACTGGTAGGTGCCATAGATTTTCACGTTGACGCTCTGCACGTAGCCGGTGCGCGTGAAGGCGGTGATGGTGAGGCTGTCACCCAGCCGGATGCGGTACAGCTCCAGCAGGGGCGCCAGCTCCGAGTAGAACTGCGCGTAGCGGGCGTCGAAGTTGGCGTCGTCGGTGGCGAAGAACTCCGACAGCAGCTTCTCCAGCTTCGGCTCCTGGCTGCCCAGCAGCTTCTGCAGCCGCTCGGTGGCCAGGCGCGTCTTGATGGGGTCCAGCTGGAAGAGGATTTCCCGCGTCTGCGTCTGGTTCTCCTTCACCCAGCGCTGCAGCTGCGGGTCCGTGGCGATGAGCTTCTGGTTGAGGTCCCTCGCCTGCTTGATGTTGTCCAGCCGCAGCGCCGTCTTCAGCTTGAGGAAGTTCTCGTAGAAGAACTTGGACAGCAGCATTCCGCGCTTGCCCTGGGGAACGGCCTGGCCGTCCACCAGCTCCATGCGGTCGAAGGTGCGCTGGAAGGCGTCCAGGTCCGTGCCCGCGTAGCGCATGTCGAGCAGGTCTCCGTCCGGAATCTGCGGGGCGATGCGGTTCTCCAGGAACTCCAGCGAGCCGAACGGGTCCTGGTCGAAGGCGTCCCAGAACGCGTCCGTGCGCGCCCGGGCGAGCGCCTCCACCTCGGCCGGGTCCTGGGCCGCGTCGCTCAGGAGCGCCCGCGCCTTGGCGTTCTGCTCCTCGATGAGCGACACCATCTGCCGCACGTGCGCCTTGACGCTGTCGATGCTCTCGCGCAGGGCCGGCGTCTCGCCGCCCTCCGCGCGCTTCTTGTACAAGTCACGCATGCGGGCGAGCGTCAGGTCCACCGTGTTGCCCGAGGAGATGAGCGCGCCGCTGGTGCCCATGGGCACCACCGTCTTCACGTTGGGGTGCTTCTCCAGCACCGGTTTGATTCGGCTGAAGTCGTCGAGCGCCGCCAGGTCCGGCTCGCCGGCCATGCCGCCGTAGAGGGCCAGCTCGTCCTTGGACTCGTCCGAGTACACCTGGAGGTGCCCCGCCACGCTGCCGATGATGCTGCGGCTCATGGCGCTGTCCATGCTGTCCAGCAGCGCGCCGCCCACCACCACGAGCAGCGTGCCCAGGAAGATGATGCCGCCGATGAGCAGGTTGATCTTGCTGGTGAACAGGTTGCGGAACGCCACCTGCAACAGCAGCCGGAAATGCCCTCCCATGTCAGTGACTCCCCGCGGCCATGGCCCGCTGCGCCTCGGTGGCGCTGAGGCGGTCCAAAATCTTCCCGTCCGCCAGGCGCCACACGGCGTTGGCGTGGTTCATCACCTTGGCGTCGTGGGTGGAGAAGATGAAGGTGGTGCCCTCCTTCTGGTTGAGCTCCTTCATCAGGTCGATGATGTGCTGGCCCGTCACCGAGTCGAGGTTGGCGGTGGGCTCGTCCGCCAGCACCAGCTGGGGCCGGGTGACGAGCGCGCGCGCCACCGCCACGCGCTGGCGCTGGCCGCCGGACAGCTCGTTGGGCCGGTGCTTCGCGTGGCTCGCCAGCCCCACCTGCTCCAGCAGCTGCATGACGCGCTCGCGGCGCTGGGCCTTGTCCAGCTTGCGCTGGAGCAGCAGCGGGAACTCCACGTTCTGGAAGACGCTGAGCACCGACACCAGGTTGAAGCTCTGGAAGATGAAGCCGATGGTGTGCAGGCGCAGGTCGGTGAGCTGCCGCTCGCTGAGCTGCTTGGTGTCCTGGCCGGCCACGCTCACCACGCCGGTGGTGGCGGTGTCCACGCAGCCGATGAGGTTGAGCAGCGTCGTCTTGCCGCTGCCGGACGGGCCGGCGATGGAGATGAACTCTCCCGGGTGCACCTGGAGGTCCACGCCGCGGAGCGCGGGCACGACGACCTTGCCCAGGGTGTAGTCCTTGGTCACGTTCGTGATGGAGACGATGGGGGACTTCGCTGCGGCGTTCATGCGGTGCGTCCTTTCGGAGCCTTGGAAGTGCGGCCGGGGCGGGTGGCGCGGGAGGCGCGCCAACGCTCGGCGATGCCGGCCATCTCGGCCAGATAGAAATCACAGAACTCGGCGGCCTCGCGCAGGTGCGGCTTGGCGGCGAGGTGCGGCGTGGCCAGGGCACTCTGGCACACCCGGACGAAGGCCTTCATCGCATCCTCCGCGGTGTGCAGCCGGCTCTCCCAGCCCTCGGAGCTGATGACGTAGTAGTGCTGCCGGTCGCCCGGCACGCTGGCCGGCTCCACCAGCCCCATGGCCATGCAGGCGCGGATGTTGGTGGACACGGAGGCGGCGCTCACCTTGAGCAGCTCGGCGATGCGCTTGAGCGACAGCGGCTCCTCGGCGAGCATCAGCAGCGCGTGGATGCGCCCGCCGATGCGCGTGCCCCCCTGCCGTTCGAAGTGCAGCCCCATCGCCTCGATGAAGCGGTGCTCGGCGGCGCCCAGCTCCGTCATGCCCGGTCTCCGTGCCCCCCCGCCCGGGCCTCGCGCTGCTCGCGCGGGCGGGGCCCTGGAAGGCACGCCGGCATGTAGTGGATTCAGTTCATTCAGTCAAGACTGAACGGACTGAAGCAGCTGAACACAGTGGCGCCGGAAGTGTGTCACGGAGGGGCGTCGCCCTGGCCCGGAAACGGAAAGGGCCCGCGGCCATTTTGGCCGTGGGCCCTTTCGCTTCCCCGCGTGGGGGAGGGTGGTCTGTCACGGGCGTGTGTCCGTGCTCCTTCCGGTGTGGGTTGGCCTCAGCGCGTGTCGCTGTCGGCGCCCGTGTCGGGGTTCATGGTGTCGTCACCGGAGCCGCCCATGCCGGGGTCGGTGGCCGGAGGCGCCTCCATGCCCTTGTCCTCCTCGAGCCCGGTGCCCTGGTTGATGGACGAGTCGGGCGCCATCATGTCCTCGGAGCCCGAGCCGCCGGTGCCGGACATGGAGATGCTCTTGGCGATGTTGTCCGTCTCCTTCACCTCGTAGCTGGCGCGGATCTCCTGGCCCACCTGCAGGTCCTTGGAGCGCTTGAGGTTCGGGTCGCTGAACTGGGTGCTCTTGTCCACCTTCAGCGGCACCACCGCGCCCTGCATGTCCACCCAGACCATCTTCGAGTCGGCCTTGACGACCTTGCCCGTCAGCTCCTTCTGGCCCATGGCGGCGCCCGAGCCTCCCATGGCCGGGTCCTGCTGCACGGCGCCCGAGCCGCCCATGGCCGGGTCCTGGGTGGCGGTGTCGTGCTGCATGCTGCTGTCCTGCGGCAGGCTCTCGCTACCTGCGGCGCCGGCGCCTCCCTGCGCGGAGGACGGGTCCTGCTGTGGCGGCTTGTTCTTGTCGTCGTTCGCGAGGGCGGCGCCCGAGCCGAGCAGTGCGATGGTCGCGAAAACCCCAACCAGCTTCTTCATGGAGCTTCTCCTGTGTGAGTGCGGCGGAGGGCGTGCGGGCCACTCCGTTGCGGAAAACCTAGGTGCGGGGGTGGAAGTGGACAGGGCTTGCAGGGCAGTCCGGTGGAGTGCCTGTTCCCTCCTCGGCCGGTGGGACGTGGAGTGTCATCCCCACTTGAAGAAGGGGGGCTGCTTGAAGGGGACAGGGCTTTTCCCCTACCGTCCCGGGTCCAGTGCCCATCGGCCGTACGGCCGCTGGCCCGACAGGAGACCTGCTCCGCAATGCCCCCGTCCTCCAAGCCTTCCACCCCGGCCCCGGCCCCGGAGCTGCCCGCGCCCTCCTATCCCGCTGTCGAGTCCCTCCTCGAGGCGACCCCGGTGGACGACGTCCGCGCCTTCTTCGCTCCGGTGAAGGCCGGCCTCGCCGAGCTCAAGGGCCCCAAGGTGGAGCAGGGCAAGAAGGCGCAGGCCGCCATCGCCCGTGCCGAGGAGCTGCTGGAGCTGCTCGTGGACACCCGCGAGCGCATGCTGGCCGAGGCCAAGGGCAGCAAGGGTCGCCGCTAAGTATCAGGAATGACACGGGTTTTCAGGGCGGGGCAGCTTTTTTGCCTGGATCAGGAAACCCGGGGCCCGCATGGCCGATAATACGAGGGAGAGCATCCGGAACATTGGGGATCTCTACCCTTTCCGCTGGCAGCAGCGCCTGGAGGAAGCAATGGCGAAGATCGACAACATGATGGGCCCGAACGTGCGTCTCTCGACCAACGTGACGACGGCGCGGCAGACGCCGCAGACGGGCTTTGGCGCCCGGCTGCAGAACGGACTCAACAGCGCGGCGGGCGCGGTCGGCGCCGGCGTGGGCGCGGTGGCCGGCATGATTCCGGGCGGGCAGATTGTGTCCGCCGCGGTCTCGTCCATGCACACCTTCTCCAGCACCAGCGGCTCCGGCATGGCCGGCGCGCCGTACGCCGGTGTCATGGGCACGGCGGTCGCGCCGATGGGCGGCGGCATGGGTGGCGGAATGGGCGGCGGCGCGGCGTCCATGATGTCCGGCTCGGCCGGCATCTCCGTGGGCGGCGGCGTGGCGGGCGGCATCGGCGGCACGCCGACGTCGGGTGTTGGCGCCAACGCCAGCCCCACCGACACCGTGAACGGCAGCTTCTCGCTGAACAAGATGGCCGAGGAGAACTCCAAGCTCCTCAACCTGCAGGCCGCCATCCAGCAGGAGTCGCAGACCTTCACCGCGATTTCCAACGTGATGAAGTCGCGGCACGATTGCATCAAGAACTCCATCAGCAACGTCCGCTAGAGCGCGGCGAGCCACCTCCGACGGGTCCGGGAGCGGCGCCGCTCCCTGTCCCGGCGGACGCGGAAAGGAAGAGCGAAGTCCATGGCGGAGAGCTCGGAGATTTCGAACAGCCTCGTCCCCGTCGGGCGCCAGCAGGCCATGGTCCTGCTGGAGACCGGCTACCTGTGGTTGGACATGGGCCACTTCGACAAGGCCCGGGACGTCTTTGCCGGGGCCGCGGCGCTGATGCCGAAGAGCGAGGTTCCGCAGCTGGGGCTGGGCGCGGTGGAGTTCGCGCAGGGCCGCCACGACAAGGCACTGCAGGCCTACCGCTCGGCGCAGCGGCTGGCGCCCCAGGCCGCGTTGCCTCGCGCCCACGCGGGCGAGGCGCTACTGTTCATGGGGAAGGTGCCCGAGGCCCTCAAGGAGCTGAAGGCCGCCATGGACCTGGAGCCGGACGGTGATGCCGCGAAGCTGGCTCAGTCGCTCATCCAGGCGAAGGAGGCAGGAATCCTGCCTCCGGCCAAGAAGTAGAAGACGGGAGGAGAAGGCGATGGCTGTCGGTGGCGTGGGACGAGGGGGTGGCAAGGGGCGTGCCGGTGGCGCGAAGGGCGCTGCTGGCGCCGCGCCGGCGGCGGGTGCGAGCTTTGGCGGCAAGGTGGACAAGGCCGAGTCTCTTGTCGGTCCCTCGGGTCTGGTAGGCTCCAGCAACGTCCAGGGCCCCCAGGCTGCGGACCCGGTCGCCGCCCAGGCGGTGGCCATTGCCCGGAAGCTGAAGAACGGGGGCTTCAAGAGCAAGGAGGAGGCGACGAAGGCACTCGTCGCCGAAATCCTGAAGGAGAAGCTCCGCATGAAGTCCTCCTCCCTCACGAGCAAGATCTCCGATGCGCTGCAGGATGATCCGCGGCTGAACCAGGTTCTCGAGCGGCTGTGGTCCAAGGCCGAGTGAGCTGCGCTTGGCTCTGGGCGACGACAGGAAGGTCATCCTCGAGAAGTACGGGCCCTACGTCCGGTCGCTGGCTGCGACTGTGCGCAAGCAGTTCAACGCCCAGCTCGAGCTGGATGAGCTGGTGGCCTACGGACAGATAGGCCTCCTGGAGGCCGCGGAGCGGTTCGACCCGAAGGTGGGCGCCAACTTCCTCACCTTCGCGCACTACCGCATCAAGGGCGCCATCTTCGACGGCCTGCGGAAGATGGGAATCCTGCGGGGCTCGGATGCCCGCACGGCCTTCGCGGGGGAGCGGGCGGCGGCGTACCTGGGAAATCTTTCGGACCGCGAGTCGGGAGCAGGCAACCGCGGCAGCTCTTTTGACGATGATGTCAGTGACATCTCGGATGCGGTGGCCGGGCTCGCGATGGTGTTCGCGACGAGCCTGGAAGGGGCGGACACGGCGGGCTACACCGACGAGTCGCTGCCGGTGGACGTCCGGATGGAGCTGGAGCAGACGAAGAACCGAGTGCGGGCGGCGATAGAGAAGCTCCCGGAGAAGGAGAAGAAGCTCCTCCAGGGGTACTACTTCCAGGGAAGGACCCTGGAAGAGGCGGGCGCGGAGATTGGGCAGTCGAAGAGCTGGGCGTCGCGGCTGCATGCGCGCGCCATCGACCGGCTCAAGGAACTTTTGAACGAGGAGGAGGAACTGCCTCCTTCCCCGACAGATGCAAGGAGGGTCTCACATGGCGGGTCCGATGGCCGGGGTCTCCGCGGCGCAGGTGGCGCAGCAGAAGCTGCAAGACCAGGGCGCCCAGCAGACGAACAAGCAGGGAGCGTCGAAGTTCGACGGAGTTCTCGCTGACAAGGCCCAGGGGGCGGGCCAGGTGGACGCCACCCAGGGCGTGAACAAGGCCCAGGCCGCGCAGGCCACCCAGAAGGCGGACGCCGTCCGCCAGGTGGAGACCGTCAACAAGACGGAGAAGGCCGCCCTCAACAAGGTGAACGTCGCGGGCCAGGAGCCCATGACGGCCAAGGGCGCCGAGCCCGTGGCCGCCAAGGCCGAGACGGCCAAGACGTCCAAGGCCGGCGACATGATGACGCAGGTGGTGGGCGACCTGGAGAAGGGTCAGCTCAACCTGGAGAAGATCATCTCCCAGGCCTCCAGCGGGAAGCAGTTCTCCAACGCCGAGCTGCTCTCCCTCCAGGCGTCCATGTACCAGTACACCCAGCAGCTCGACCTGACGTCCAAGGTGGTGGAGAAGGCGACCACCGGCCTCAAGGACGTCGTCAAGACGCAGGTCTAGGCCTCCCACCAGGCTCCCGGCGACGCCGGTGAAGGGCGGCTCCTCCCTCCCGGGAGGGGGCGCCCTTCCGCGTTTTCCGGGGGCCTAGTAAGCTCTCTCCGCCCATGATTCGCCGACCGCACGCGTTTGCCGCCCCGCTCCTCGCCCTCTTCCTCCTGACGGGCTGCCACATCGAGCTCCAGCACGAGCTGACGGAGTCGGACGCCAACGAAATCTACGTCCTGCTCAGCAAGAACGGCATCAACGCCAAGAAGGAGAAGGAGGAGGGCGGCAACGAGGTCCGGTTCATGATCACCGTGCCCAAGGCGGACGCCGCCCAGGCCGCGGAGCTGCTCAAGCGCAACTCGCTGCCGCGCCCGGTGGAGAAGGGCCTGGCCCACTTCGCCAAGGGCAGCATGGTGCCCACCGCCACCGAGGAGCGCGCCATGCTCCTCAAGGCGATGGGCGGCGAGGTCTCCAACGCGCTCAATCAGATTGACGGCGTGCTGGAAGCGCGCGCCATCGTCATGATTCCGGAGAACAACGACCTGACGCAGCCGGAGAACAAGCCGATGCCGTCCGCGTCGGTGTTCATCAAGTACCGGCCCACGGACGGCAACAAGCTGCCCATCTCCGAGGCGATGGTGAAGAGCTTCGCCGCCTCCGCGGTGCCGGAGCTGAAGCCGGACGCGGTGACGGTGCTGATGACGCAGGCGATGCTGCCCACGGCCGAGACGGACTCGGAGAGCCGGCTGCAGGACGTGCTGGGGCTGCGGATGACGGTGGCCAGCGCGAGCCAGTTCAAGGTGATGTTCGCGGGCGCCTTCGCGCTGGTGCTGGTGATGATGGGGCTGACGGCGTGGACCTTCATGCGCTCGGGTTCCAGCGCTCCGGCCGCGCGCGCCGGAGGCCGCGCCCGGGGCCGTCCGCCGGAGGCCTGACGCCCGGCCCACTCCGGCGGCAGGCTTCCTCTCCCCTCCCAGCGGGCGGCCGTGAGCCCGCGAGGTGACGTTTGGACTCGTTCTTCACCTCGCTCAACAAGCGCCAGAGCATGCTGCTCCTGACGGCCGTCACCTTCGGCGGTCAGGAGAGCCTTGGCGCCTTCGAGCACCTCCCGGAAGAGGAGAGCGCGCTGCTCAAGCACCGCGCGCAGGAAATCCTCCAGATTCCGCGTGAGAAGCGCATCCCCGCGCTGGTGCAGGAAATCAAGCGGCTGGTGAAGGACCGGCGTGGGCAGCTGTGGAGCGCCGAGCCGGAGCGGCTGGCGGCGCTGCTGCAGCGCGAGCGTGGCGCGCTGGTGGAAGTCGTGCTGCGCGCGCTGCCGGGCGCGCTGGCGGACGCGGTGCGCACCCACCTGCCGCCCTCGCGGGTGAAGCTCTCCCGCGAGGTGCGCCCCCAGGTGCTGGACATCGTCCGGTGGAAGCTGGAGGAGGTGCTGGCGCGCGAGGCGGCGGCGCAGCAGGCCGCGGGCTTCAAGTTCTCCGACGTGCTCAACCTGCAGCAGCGCGAGCTGCTCACCGTCTGCGACAGGCTGGGCGCGCGCGTGCTGGGGCCGGCCATGGCGGGCCTTCCCGACGGCGAGCGCGAGGCCCTCTTCGAGCCGCTGCCGCCGGACCTGCGCCTGCTGGCCAACAAGTCCGTGGCGGCCAACGCCCCGCGCAAGCTGCCGGAGGAGGACGCGCGCGCGCAGCTGGAGCTGCATGAGGGGCTGAAGAACCTGGGCGGCGCCATCCGCAGCGCGGGTGTGCAGCGGCTGTCTCGCGCGTGCGTGGCGCAGTCTCCGGAGTTCGCCGCGCGCATGCTGGAGAAGCACCGCGGCGAGTTCGGCGGCCTCATCGCGAAGTGGGTGCGCGAGGAGCGCATCCGCCCCACCGCCCGGGGCGACGGCGGCCGCACCGACATCGTCATGGACCTGGAGCGGCTGGCCACGCGCGGCCTCATCGAGCGCCCGGTGCGCCTGGCGTCGCCGCCTCCGCCCCGCCAGTCCGCGGTGCTCCCGCCGCCGCCGGGCGCGCGCCGGGCCGCCGCCGCCGCTGCTGCGCCTTCCCGTGCGGCCCCGTCCGTCCCGGAGGCGCCTCGCGCGTCCGTGCGCGGCCCCGCCGTGTCCCGGCAGCAGCCCCGCTCGTCCATGGCCGGCCCCGCCGCGTCCCGGCAGGAGCCCGCCGTCCGCCGTGACGCCATGGCCGAGCGCGCGGCCCGGAACGCGGGGGCCCTCTCCGGCCGCGAGCCCTCCCGCGTCTCGCCCGGGGTGAAGGCGGGCGCGCAGGATGGCTCGGCCGTGCACCGGGTGCCGCCCCGCCGTGAGAACTCCATCGCCACGCCCGCCGCCGGGGGCCGCCGTGAGGGTGGGCCCGAGCCCCGGCCGTCGCGGGCCGTGAAGGGAGACCCGGAGGGCGCCCGCATCGGCCCGCCGCCCTCGCGCCTGGGCCTGCGCGGCGCCCAGCGCTCCGAGGGCCCTCCGACGAATGCCGAGCCCGGCCGGGAGCGCTCCCGCGTCTCGGGCGGCGAGTCCTCGCGGGTGCAGCCGCGCGAGGGCGGCGAGGCCTCGCGAGTGCAGCAGCGCCCGCCCGAGGAGCTGTCCCGTGCCTCCCGGATGCGGCCCCGCGCCGAGCCGGAGCCCGAGTCCCGGCCGCCCCGTGAGGACCCGGAGGGCTCGCGGGTGTTCCGCTCGCGCGGCTCCATCCCCGCGGCCCGGCCCGGGGCCAAGGCAGGGGGCCCCCGGGAGGAGGCTCCGCCGGAGCGGCCTCCCCGGGTGCTGGCCGGGCGGGCGACCACGTCCCCGGGCCAGGGGGCGGCCCCCCCGGGCCCAGGCACAGGGGAGGGCACGTCGGTGCAGCGCCGGCCCCGCTCGACGTCGGGGACGGACCGTCCGGTGCCTCCGGGCGCGGGTGGGCGTGGACCGAAGGGCGGAACGCGCTAGCATCCGGGCCTCAAGGAGCACCGCATGGCTATCGGCAAGGTGATCAAAGGTGACGGGACGGTCGAGCCGGGCCTCGCGTCGGAGCGGCCCGTGCTGCGGCCCCCTCGCGCCGGCGTGATGAACGCCGAGGTCTTCGAGGCCCGGCAGGGCGCGCAGTCCATTCTCGAGGACGCCCAGCGCGAGAAGGAGCGCATCCTCGCCGAGGCCCAGCGCGAGCGTGAGGAGCTGCTGGCGAAGACGCGGGATCAGGGCCGCCAGGAGGGCCTGGCGCAGGCCACCGAAATCATCCTCCGCGCGAAGATGCAGGCCGGGGAGCTGCTCGGCAACAACGAGAGGGACGTCATCGCGCTGGCGCTGCGGATGGCGGAGAAGATCATCGGCCGCAGCCTGGAGAAGGACCCGGACCTGATGGTGGAGCTGTGCGCGGCGGCCATCGACAACCTGCGCAGCGCGCGGGCCATGGTGCTGCGGGTGCACCCGAAGACGGCGGCGGTGCTGCGCGCCAAGAAGCCGGTCCTCATGGAGCTGATTGGCCGGGCGGTGGACCTGGCCATCAAGGAGGACCCGGAGGTGGCCCCCGTGGGCTGCATCGTCCAGACGGAGTTCGGCACGGTGGACGCGCAGCTGCCCACCCAGCTCGAGATGCTCCAGAACGTCCTCCTTCCGGACCCGAACGGCCGGAAGGAAGGGCCGGCCTGAGAGGGCGACCATGGCCATCGACCTCGCGCATTACTTCGACCTCATCAAGGAAGCGCAGGTGGTGCGCGTCCGGGGCCGCGTCACCGAGCTGACCGGCCTCATCATCAAGGCCAGCGTCCCCAACGTGCGCGTGGGTGAGCTGGTGCTCATCAAGACCCGCAACCGCACCGCGGTGAAGGCGGAGGTGGTGGGCTTCCAGGGCGACGAGGTCATGCTCATGCCCCTGGGCGAGCTGCAGGGCATCGGCCCGGACAGCGAGGTGGTGCCCACCGGAAAGCCGCTGAGCATCAAGTGCGGCGAGGGGTTGCTCGGCCGTGTCCTCAACGGCATCGGCGAGCCCATGGACGGCAGCCCTCTGCCCGACGAGGGGCTCATCGACTGGTCCGTGGACCGCGACTGCCCGGACCCCTTCACCCGCCAGCGAATCGAGAAGCCGCTGCCCCTGGGCGTGCGCTGCATCGACGGGCTGCTCACCGTGGGCGAGGGCCAGCGCGTGGGCCTCTTCGCCGGCTCCGGCGTCGGCAAGTCCACGCTGATGGGACAGATAGCGCGCAACACGACGGCGGACCTGTGCGTCGTGGCCCTCATCGGCGAGCGTGGCCGCGAGGTGCGCGAGTTCATCGAGGACGCCATGGGCGAGGAGGGCATGAAGCGCTCCGTGCTGGTGTGCGCCACCTCGGACCAGCCCAGCCTCGTGCGCCTCCGCGCCGCCTACGTGGCCACGGCCATCGCCGAGTACTTCCGCGAGCGCGGCGGCAACGTGCTCTTCATGCTCGACACGGTGACACGTCTGGCCCGTGCCCAGCGTGAGATTGGCCTCGCTGTCGGTGAGCCCCCGGCCCGCCAGGGCTACCCGCCGAGTGTGTTCTCCATGCTGCCGCGCATCCTGGAGCGCACGGGCAACTCGCTGAAGGGCAAGTGCACCGCCATCTACACGTGCCTCGTGGCCGGCGGTGACATGGAAGAGCCCATCGCCGACGAGGTCCGCGGTATTCTCGACGGCCACTTCATCCTCAACCGCGCCCTGGGCGAGCGCAACCAGTGGCCCGCCATGGACGTGCTGGCCAGCCTCAGCCGTGTGATGAGCGGCATCGTCAGCAAGGAGCACAAGAAGGCCGCGGGCACCCTGCGCGAGCTGCTCTCCACGTATGAGAAGCAGCGGGACCTCATCCTCCTGGGCGCCTACCAGTACGGCACGGACCCCCGCACGGACCGGGCCATTGACAAGTACGACGCCATCATCGACTTCCTGAAGCAGGACACCCACTCCAACTCCCAATTCGAGGACACGGTGGCCCAGCTCATCGCCCTGTTCGAGGACTGACGCCGGGCCGGGGGTGCGCGGCTGGAATTCCGGGTTAGGATGGCGCCACCATGCCCCCGTATCGGTTGCAAGTGCTTCAGGACATGCGCGCCCGCGCCAAGGAGGAGGCCGAGCAGGCCTTCGCCGCGTCCGTCGAGGCCCTGAAGAAGGAGAAGGTGGAGCTCCAGCGGCTCATCGACGAGCTGGAGCGCCGCAAGCGCGAGCGCAAGGAGAAGGTGGCCGCGTACCTCAAGGAGGTCATGGCCAAGGGCGCCGGCATCAACGGCATGAACATGATGAGCCGCTTCGAGCAGCGCCTGAAGGACGAGGAGGCGCAGGTGGCGCTGGAGGTGGAGCGCCAGCGGGAGGCGGTGAAGGTGGCCGAGCGGGTGATGGAGCAGCGCCGCCAGGCGATGGCGGACGCTACCATGGAGCTCAAGGCCATCGAGAAGCACAAGGAGACCTGGCAGAAGCAGGTGAAGCACGAGCGCCAGCAGCGTGAGGAGCTGAGCCAGGAGGAGATTGGCAATGCCTTGTTCCTGGCTCGGCAGCGCAAGTAACCTGCCGCCACCCCTTCCCTCGGGAAAGACGTCATGAGCCGAGTCGACGACGACCGCGATGCAGCGCGCCTGGCTGAGCGCATCATGCAGGAGAAGAAGCTCGCCGAGGGCCAGTCCAAGAAGCGCCAGGAGGGCGCCTCCGCCTTCCAGAAGCTGATGCAGCAGCCCTCCGCGCCCCCCGGTGCGCCCCAGACGCCGGCCCCGCCGCAGGGCGGCCTGGCCCGCTCCGTGCTGGCGAAGGCGATGCAGCAGGGGAAGACCTTCGGCGAGAAGATCCAGCAGCCGGGCGGCGAGGCCACGTCCCAGGCGGCCCGGCAGTCGGAGACGGGGGCCTCGGAGGCCCGCTCCGGCTCGCGCGCGGCGGGTGCGAAGGAGGACAAGCGCACCTCCGAGACGCGCGACAAGGACATGTCCAAGGCGGAGTCCGCCCTGGGGCAGGTCAGCGCGGAGAAGGGCGCCGCCATCCGGGCGGACGCCGACGCGGGCGGCGGCAAGGGCAGCGGCGGGGGCGGGAAGGACAAGAAGGAGGGCGGGACGGAGATGGGCCCGGGCTTCCGCTTCAACCCCGCGCTGATGGCCCCGGTGCCGGTGGCCAAGCCCAAGGACATGGCGGGCTCCGAGCGACTGCGCGCCCTGGCCAGCGAGATTGCCCAGAAGATTGTCGACCGCATCCGCGTGGGCACCAACGCCGCCGGCAACGCCGAGTTCCAGATTGATTTGCGCGGCGACGTCATGAACGGCCTGTCCATCAAGGTCAGCGCGCGCAACGGGAAGATTTCGGCCACCTTCAGCGGCTCCAACCGCGAGGTCCTCAAGCAGTTGGAGGAGCAGAGTGAGGGGCTGCGCACCGCGCTGGGCGGCCGTGGCCTGAGGCTGGAGGACCTGAAGTTCGAGGCGAAGACATGAGCGTGGAGCCCGACGACGACGGGCCCGGCGTCCACGAGCGGACGATGCTCGTGGACCTCCGCGAGCTGAAGGCCCGTCCGGAGCGCCAGGAGCGTGTCGAGCGCTCGGAGCGTGTCGAGCGCCCGGAGCGCGTCGAGCGCTCGGAGCGTGTCGAACGTCCCGAGCGCGTGGAACGGCCGGAGCGCCAGGAGCGCTTCCCGGAGCGTCCCGTGCGGCCGGAGCGTCCCTGGCGTCCGTTCACCTTCCGGAACCTCGAGAAGGTGTCGCGGGCCCAGGGGCTGCTGGCGGAGCGGCTTCGCTGGCTGACGCCGGAGCGGGGGACGCTCGCCGCGGTGGGTACGCGGCTGAAGGAGCTCTTCGACGCCCCGGTGCAGCTGTCGCTGGAGTCCGTGCAGGTGCGTCCCCTGGGGGAGCTGCGGCGCTTCCTGGGTGACCCGACGTTCCTGGCGGTGCTGGCGCCGGGCGCGCTCCAGGGGCGGGCGGTGCTGGAGGTGGAGCTGGCCCTGGCGCACGCGGCGGTGGACCTGCTGCTGGGCGGGGCAGGGGAGATGGTGGGCCTGCGGCCGCTGACGGACATCGAGGAGGGCGTGATGGGCTACGTCGTCCTCGAGGCCCTCAAGGTCCTGGTGCCTGCGCTGCAGCAGGCGGTGCCGCGCCCCCGGCTGGACGGCGTGGCGCGGGGCGTGGACGAGGTGTCCGCGCGCCTGGGCGACGACGGGCCCATGCTGGCCGTCCACCTGCACGCCACGCTGGGGCCGCATGGCGGCATGGTTCGGCTGGTGGTGCCCGCGGCGGTGCTGGAGGCGGCGGAGCCGGTGGTGGAGAGCGCCCAGCGGCGCGCCCGGCTGAAGGTGGACCTGGAGACGAACGCCAGCCGGCTGTCGGCGGTGCGCAGCTGGCTGCGGGCGGAGATTGGCACGGCGGAGATTTCGGCCCAGGACCTGGCCAGCCTGCGTGTGAAGGACGTGCTGCTGGTGGACGCGCTGTCGGCGCGGCCGGACCGGGGCGAGGACGGGACGGCGCAGCTGCGGGTGGGCTCGGGGCGGGCGGGGAGGGCGGAGGCGGAGGTGTTCATCGAGAATGGGCGCTACCGGGCGCGCATCACCGACATCGTCCCCGGGGAGCCGGGCCACCCGCGCTCGGCCGGTGAAGAAGGGGCGGAAGAAGAAGAGGACTTCACCAACCCGGAGCTGGACGTACCTCCGGAACTCGAAGGGGCGGCCTTGGACGACGTGAACAAGCCGGACGGAAGCGACCTGCTCGGGGACGTGCCCCTGCAGATTGCCGTGGAGCTGGCGCGCGTGCCCGTCACGGCGCAGCAGGTGGTGGGGATGCGGGCGGGCCAGGTGTTGGAGCTGAACCGTGGCCCCGGCGAGCCGGTGGAGCTGTCGGTCAACGGCAAGGTGGTGGCCCGGGGTGAGCTGGTGGAGGTGGAGGGCCAGCTCGGCGTGCGCATCATCAACCTGGCGGGGTGAGGCCCCCCGCGGGTCCGGGGAGGGGCAGGCGGGCAGCCGGGCGGGGCCCGTGGCGGTCCTTCCCCCAATGAACTAGCCTCGCCCCCAACCATGGCAGTCCTCCGTCCTTCCCTCATGCGCCTGTGGCTCGGTGCCGCGCTGGTGCTCACGCCGCCCGCCGTCCTGGCGCAGGCTCCATCCTCGGCGGCCGCGCCGGCTACCGCGGCGGAGCCGTCAACGAAGGGCGTGCCCCCGGACGTCGTGCAGGCCGCGCCCGGAGCCGGGCAGAAGGCCGCGCCCGCCGTGCAGGGCGTCGCCAGTGCCGAGCAGAAGGTCGCGCCTGCTTCACCCGCGCCCGCTGGGCAGGCCGTGCCCGGAGCCGCGCAGAAGGTCGCGCCGGCTTCGCCCGCCAGGC
The DNA here is from genome assembly GCF_010894435.1 of Pyxidicoccus trucidator. NCBI lineage: Bacteria > Pseudomonadati > Myxococcota > Myxococcia > Myxococcales > Myxococcaceae > Pyxidicoccus > Pyxidicoccus trucidator. Next base: position 410,038 of record NZ_JAAIXZ010000007.1, read on the forward strand.
AGAAGGCCGCATCTTCCGTCCCCGCCACGCAGCCGGTGCCCGCCGCCGAGGAAGCGCCCGCCCTGAAGGCCGAGCCCGCTCTCGCGGAGCCCGCCCTGAAGCGGGAGCCCTCCGACAAGGACCGGGAGCTCACCGAGGCCTGGCAGGACCCCACCCTTGAACCCGCGGCGGAGGCGGAGCCGGACAGCCTGGGCTGGACGCTCATCCGCACCCTGCTCGTGCTGGGCGCGGTGGTGGCGTCCATCTACCTCACCCTGAACGTGGGCCTGCGCCGGCTGATGGGCCTGCAGGCGCAGTCCGCGGGCCGCCAGCCCCTGGTCTCCGTGGTGGAGCGGCTGCCGTTGGACCAGCGCCGCAGCCTCTTCGTGGTGAAGGCCGCGGACGAGTACCTGCTGGTGGGTGGCGGCGAGGCTGGCCTGCAACTGCTGTCCAAGCTGGATGCGGAGGCGGTGGAGCGCATTCGCGCTCAGCGCCCGCAGACGAACGTGGTCCCCCTGAGCCCCTTCCTCCAGAAGCTCCTCTCCCGCCGCTCCGGCGGTTCGCCCTCCCAGCCCCCCGGCGCCTGAAGACCTTCCCGTGAACACCCCGCTCTCTGCCCGCCCCCTCCTTCCGCGCATCCCGCCCTGGCTGTTCGCGGCCGCGGTCTCTCTCCATCCCTTCATCGCGCTCGCCCAGAAGAAGCGGGGCAGCGGTCCCGGCATCTCCGATGCCGTCGCCAACGAGGCGGTGAGCAGCGACTCGTTCACCTCGCGTCCGCTCATCCTCATCCTCGCGCTCGCCGCCATGGGCCTCGTGCCCTTCGCGCTGATGATGGTGACGAGCTTCGTGAAGATCTCCGTGGTGCTCTCCATCGTCCGCTCGGCGCTGGGCACCCAGCAGATTCCGCCCACCCAGGTCATCACCGGCCTGGCGGTCATCCTCACCGTCTACATCATGGCCCCCGTGGGTCAGGAGATGTACCGGGCGGCGGGCATGGACCTCTGGGCGAAGGGACCCGGCGTCTTCTCGTCAGAGACGGTGGGCACGCTGCTCGGTGCCGCCGGCAAGTCCAAGGAGCCCCTGCGTGAGTGGCTGATGAAGAAGGTCACCACCAAGGACCGCTCCCTCTTCTTCAACCTCGCCAAGAAGATGCGCAAGGGCGAGGACCGCGACGCCGTGGAGAGCGATGACTTCATGGTCATCATCCCGGCCTTCGTGGTGTCCGAATTGAAGGAGGCCTTTCAAATAGGCTTCCTCTTGTTCGTACCCTTCATTGTCATAGACATGGTGGTGGCCAACATCCTGCTAGCCCTGGGCATGCACATGTTGTCACCCACCACCATCTCCATGCCGTTCAAGCTGCTGTTGTTCGTGCTCGTGGACGGCTGGTACCTCATCGCCAAGGGCCTGGTCATCGGCTACCTGTAGAAAGGCGCCCCCCCATGAATCAGCTCACGGCCATTACCCAGGAGGCGCTGTTCCTGGTGCTCGTCGTCTCGGCACCGCCGGTCCTCACCAGCCTGCTGGTGGGGTTCATCATCGCCCTGTTCCAGGCCACCACGCAGATCCAGGAGCAGACGCTCACCTTCGCGCCCAAGGTCGTCATCGTCTTCGGCGTGCTCGCCCTGACGGGCCCGTGGATTGGAAGCCAGCTCATGCGCTTCACCTTCCACGTCTTCGACAGGTTCCCCGCCCTCATCCGATGAACGTCGCGGATCTCGTCAACGAGCTGGCCGCTCGGACCAACTTCTCCGCTGCCATCTTCACGGTGGCGCTGTTGATGTGTCGCATCATGCCGATGCTCATCTTCAGCCCCTTCCTGGGCGGTGAAGTCGTTCCCACCGAGCTGAAGATGGGCGTCGGGCTGACGCTCTCCATCGTGCTCTACCCGGTCATCGCCGGCTCGGTGACGAAGATTCCGCTCAGCGCGCTGCCGTACATCGCGCTCATGGCCAAGGAGGTCTTCATCGGCTTCTCGCTGGCCTTCATCGTCAACATCGTCTTCGAGGCGGCACGCGTGGCCGGCACCCTGGCGGACACCATGGCCGGCAGCAACAACGCCCAGCTCTACGTGCCCCAGCTGGGGCAGCAGGTGTCCCTCTTCTCCAACCTGAAGGTCCAACTGGCGGTGGTGCTGTTCCTCACGCTGGACGGGCACCACCTGGTCATCCAGGCCCTGGCCGAAAGCCTGGCCTCCGTCCCGCTGGACGGCTTCCCCCGCTTCAGCAAGGGCGCGTGGCCCTTCTTCGACCTGCTCATCCGCATCTTCTCGGACATGCTGCGCATCAGCCTCGCGCTGGCCGCGCCCGCCATGCTGGCCACCTTCCTCACCGACGTGGCCCTGGGCGCCATCAACCGCGTGGCACCGCAAATCCAGGTGTTCTTCATCTCCATGGCCATCAAGCCCCTGGTGGGCGTGCTCCTCGCCTTCCTCGTCATCAGCGCGCTGCTCAACCGCATGCAGGACGAGCTCCGGGACATGCTGGTGGTGCTCAACCAGGCCCTGCGGCTGCTGTCCTGAACCTTCTTCCCCCCGGACGCGCGCCATGTCGGACGAGAGCGGAGAAAAAACAGAAGAGCCATCGCAGAAGAAGCTCGATGACTCTCGCAAGAAGGGCCAGGTCTGGAAGAGCAAGGACCTGAGCGGCATGGGCGTGCTGCTCGTGGGGCTTGGCGCCGTCAAGGGCACCTGGGACATGCTGGAGCACGAAATCTCCACGCTGTTCCTGTTCACCTTCGACCATGTGGCGCATCCGCAGAACCTGGACGTCGTCACCGGGCAGGCCCTCTACATCGCGCTGCGCACCATGGTCCTGGTGTCGCTGCCGGTGCTGGCCGGGGGCGCGGTGATTGGCGGCCTGCTGGAGTACGTCCAGGTGGGTTCGCTCTTCACCATGGACCCGCTGATGCCCAAGCTGGAGAAGCTCAACCCGCTTGCCGGCTTGAAGAACATGTTCTCCAAGAAGGCGCTGGTCGACCTTCTCAAGAACCTCATCAAGATTACCGTCACCGCCCACGTCGTCTACGGCGTGGTGCGCGATGCCATGCCCCTCGTCGTCGAGACGGTGCGCCAGGACACGCGCGGCATCATGATCATCATGGGCGAGCTGGTGACGCGTGTGGCCGCCCGCGTCGCGCTCCTCTTCGTCATCTTCGCCATCTTCGACGTGTGGTGGCAGCGCAAGTCCTTCATGAAGGACATGATGATGACGAAGGAGGAGACCAAGAAGGAATACAAGGAGAGCGAGGGCGACCCCCACCACAAGGCCAAGCGCAAGGAGCTGCACCACGAAATCATGGAGGGGGCGCAGATGGAGGCCGTGCGCGAGGCGGACGTCATCGTCACCAACCCGGACCACGTGGCCGTCGCGCTGAAGTACGACCGCGAGAAGGACGGCGCGCCCCGCGTGCTCGCCCGCGGCGTCGACCACAAGGCCGAGCGCATCAAGGCCATTGCCCGCGAGGGCGAGGTGCCCACCCTGCGCAACGTCCCCCTGGCCCATGCCCTGCTCCGGGTGGAGGTGGGCCACGAGGTGCCGGAGGAGCTGTTCGACGCCGTCGCCGAGGTCCTCAACTTCGTCTACGGGCTGAAGTCCGGCCCGGAGACCTCCCCGGCCCCGGGTGCCCGGGGTGCCCGCGCCTGAAGGGTTGGCCCATGAGTGGTGACGACGAGGCGGAAATCGCCATCGCGCTGAAGTACGACAGGGAGAAGGACGGCGCCCCGCGCGTGGTGGCCAAGGGGATGCGGCTCAAGGCGGAGAAGATTCGCGCCATCGCCAAGGAGCACGGCATCCCCTTCATGAAGAACGTCAACCTGGCCAACGCCCTGTTCCGCGTCGAGGTGGGACAGGAGGTTCCAGAGGAGCTGTACGACGCGGTGGCCGAGGTCCTCAACTTCATCTACGAACTGCAGCGCGACCAGGCAGCCGCCAACGGGAAGCGCTAGGGGGACTGGACGGCCCCCACCCACCTGGAGTGAGGTTCGGTACCACGATGGCCAGAATCAACAATCAACCCCCCAAGACGCCCGTATGGCCCTGGGGCGGCCCCCGAAGCGTCCGTGAGCGGCTCGTCGATGCCTCCCAGGTCGACCGCAAGAAGCTCCGCAAGACGGGCAACCCGAAGAACCCCGCGCTCGCCTCGGCGGCGCTGCTGGACTTCATCGGCCCGGCGCACTCCTCCGAGGAGCTGCGCCTGCCGCTGCCCCCGCACCCCGGCGGGCACGACGCGGACCTGGAGGGCTTCAGCGACAGGCCCCACCTGGCCAGCGTCGCCGGCCGCGGGGAGGAGGACCAGCGCCGCATGCTGGAGCGCAGCCTGGCCAAGGTGAATGCCGCGCCGGACCGGCTGGATCGCCTCAAGGCCCTGCTCTCGCGCGAGTCCGCCATGTTGAACCTGGTGGATCAGGTCAACGAGGAGACGAAGGAGATCATCCGCCAGATGTGGGCGGCCCAGAAGGACGAGGGTTATTAGCGCCATGGCCGTGCTGGACCCGGAAGACCCGAAGGACGAGGCGAAGCTCGCCGCCACGCTGCAGCGCTGGGCGGACGGAAAGGCCACGCTGCGCGACGTGCGCGGCTACTCGGATGACGAGCTGTACGCCATCGCCAAGACGGCCTACTTCTTCTACTACCAGGGGCGGCTCAGCGAGGCGCGCACGCTCTTCCAGGGCCTGTACGCCGTCAACCCCACCGACGCGTACTTCGCCAAGGCCCTGGGCGTGGTGGAGATGGCCGCCGGAAACGGGCAGGGCGCCCTCGCCGCCTTCGACGTCGCCGCCAAGCTGGCCCCGCAGGATCCGTCCGTCTACGTCGGCCGCGCCGAGGTGAAGCTGGCCCTCGGCCAGAAGCCCCAGGCCATTGAGGACCTGCGCCGCGCCGCCGCCATGACGCCCGAGAATGACCCCGTGGTGCGCAAGGCCGGCGCCATGCTGACGGCCCTGAGCCGCCGCTGAGGGCCTCCGAATGGCCGTTGACGGCCGTACACACGTGTTGCACGTGTCTCGGCTCGCTGGATGTGTGAGTCCGGAACAGTCTGCTAAGCTCGGACCGTTCACCCCAAACCAATCGATGGAGAGGTGGAGAGAATCATGAGCACCCAGAACACGAAGAAGGAGAAGCGCCCGCTTCCTCCTGAGCCGGCGGAGCTGATCGAGAAGCGCGAGAAGCTGCTGGTCGAGCTCGAGGCGCAGCAGAAGACGGCCAAGGGCACCTTCAAGGAGGTGGTGTTTACGATGAAGTCGCTGGTGTCCTCCACCCAGCCCGGCTCGCCCTTCGACGAGCGGCTCTATGCCGACGTGTCTGGCGCGCTCCAGCGCTTCATGAAGGACCCCCTCCTCCCGGTGCCGCCGGTGCTGGGCATGGTGGTGGAGTATCTCTCCCTGCGCCTGAACACCTATGGCGTCACCATCCAGAACGCGGTGAAGGAGATGAACCCGGAGCTGCACGCCAAGCTGGCCTTCACCCCTCCCTCGGGTGGGGGTGCGCCCGCCGCCGCTCCGGCCGCCGCGCCCCGGCCGCCGGCCGCTGGCGGCGCCAAGGGCCCCAAGGACGGTTTCGAGTCCTCCGCCAAGCGCCCCCTCTCCCTGGACCCCGACGCCGCCCCCGCCGGCCCCGCGGACCCCAAGAAGGAGCAGCAGAATCTCGAGTCCTTCAAGGCGTGGATGAAGAACCCAAGCCTTGGAAAGCTCAAGGGTTAGGGGCTCTCGGGGCCTCCCGCGAAAAAGCCGGAAATGATCCCGGTTAATTCGCAGGAAACTCCGGACGCCTTCCTCCGATAATCCTTTTGTAGCCGCTGCTGCACACCACTTCGCAGCAAACCGCCCAAACCACACAGGAGCATACAATGACCATCGGAAACGTGTTCAACGCCGCGGTGAGCAACATCAAGCAGGGCTCCGACGCTTCCCGCGCGATGATCGACGCGGCGCCCCCGGATCAGCGCGCGTTCCTCGAGGCCCAGCAGCAGATGCAGAAGGACGCGCAGATCGTCCAGCTGGTCACCAACTGCATGAAGAAGCTGGACGACATGGCGACGTCGGTCCTCCAGAACCTGAAGTAAGAAGTAGCCGGTCGCTGGTCTCCCGCGGCCCTGCTTCACCCCGGCCTCGCAACAGTCCTTCAAGGACTGCTGCGAGGCTGGTTCATTTTCAGCGCCTGGCAACGGTCTCCGCGGGCGGCCCACGCGCAGCAACTTTTTCCGTCGCCGTGAGACAATCCTTCCGAACCGTCTTTCGAGGAGAACTCCTTAAATGGCTCCGATCACCCGCAGTGCCCCGCCCCGCACGCCGACGCAGCCCACGGCCGCGAAGCAGACCGCGCCCGCCGCCGCCGCCGGTTCGACGCCGACGGCCTCCGCTCCCGGCGAGGACCTCAAGAACCTCCAGGCCGAGATGAAGCACATCGAGGACAAGGCCAAGAAGGACCCCAAGAGCCTGACGGCCGACGAGCGCTCTGACTACGCCAAGGCCGCCGGCCTGGAGAAGGTGCTGGAGAACAGCAACTTCATCGGGTTCCTCAACAAGGACTCGGGCGAGAAGATCTTCAAGAAGGTCGACGAGGAGATGCAGAAGTTCATCGCCGCGAACCCCAACGCGTCGCTGGAGGACATGAAGAAGCACGCGGAGACCAAGTTCAAGGCGGCCCTCTCCTCCGAGGTCGTGTCCAAGGGTGTGGTGGACATGGCCATCAAGCAGATGCAGGAGCGGCTCCAGGAGATTCGCGACAGCTTCGAGGAGAAGTAGTTCGTCATCACGGTCCACCGGCCGAAGGGGCGCCTCCTTCAAGGAGTTGATGCCCCCGGCTGGTGGGCCCGCCGGAGCCGGGCTAGACTCCACGCCGCTTCCGTTCTCGCCCCGGGGATGAGTCCACGATGACGACCCAAGCCAAGGCGCCGGTCTCCAACGAAGATGGGAAGCCGCTGTCAGGCCCGGAGATGCTCGAGCGGGCCACGGACGGCTTCAACCTGTTCCAGGATGGCCACTTCCAGGAGTCGCTGGCCGTCTTCGAGCAGCTGTCGGCCATGGATCCGGCCGAGGCCTACTTCCAGACGGCGCTCGGCGCCTGCTACCTGGCGCTCGAGGACCTCGACCGCGCCGAGGCCTTCTTCAACCGCGCCATCGAGCTGGACCCGACGGACATCACCCCCTTCGTCAACCGGGGCGAGGTCCACCTGCGCCAGGGCAAGGTGATGGAGGCGGCGCATGACTTCAATCATGCCGTGAGCCTGGACCCGGAGGGGAAGGACCCCCTGAGCGCCCGGGCCCGGATGCTGGCCGCCGCCGCGCTGGAGAGCGCCGAAGAGGCGCAGGGGCTCTCCGAGCCCGGTTCGCCCGAGTCCGGCACCAGCGGACGCTGAGGGCTTTCCCCCACAACCGACCAGCCTGAGGGTGCCCCCTTGGGCTTGGGGCCGAGCACGGACTAGGATGGCTCCCCGCTGATGGCCGCCCTCAATCCGAACAGCTTCCTCGCTAAGTACTCCGACATCGTCCTGGCGTTGGTGGTCGTGTGCATCGTCGGGATGATGATCGTCCCGCTGCCCACGCTGCTGCTGGACGTCTTGCTGACGCTGAACATCAGCATCTCGGTGGTGTTGTTGCTGGTGTCGCTCTACGTGCCAGCGGCACTGCACCTCACGGTGTTCCCGACACTGTTGCTCATCACCACGATGTTCCGGCTGTCGCTGACCATCTCCACCACGCGGCTCATCCTGCTGACGGGTGACCCGGGAGAAGTGGTCATCGCCTTCGGCAACTTCGTGGTGCAGGGCAACTTCGTCGTCGGCGCCATCCTCTTCGTCATCCTCGTCATCGTGAACTTCATCGTCATCTCCAAGGGCTCGGAGCGCGTCGCCGAAGTGGCCGCGCGCTTCACCCTGGACGCGATGCCGGGCAAGCAGATGTCCATCGACGCGGACCTCCGCGCGGGCTCCATCGACCAGGACCAGGGCAAGAAGAAGCGCCGGGACCTCGAGCGGGAGAGCCAGCTGTTCGGCGCCATGGACGGCGCCATGAAGTTCGTGAAGGGCGACGCCATCGCCAGCATCATCATCACCGTCGTCAACATCGTCGGTGGCCTCATCATCGGCGTCACGCAGAAGGGCATGTCGGCGGGCGACGCGGCGCAGAAGTACACGCTGCTCACCATCGGTGACGGCCTGGTGAGCATGATTCCCGCCATCCTCATCTCCACCTGCGCCGGCATCATCGTGACGCGCGTCGGCGGCGAGGAGGAGGGGGCCCACCTCGGCATCGACATGGGCCAGCAGCTCACCGCGTACCCGAAGGCCATCGCCATCGCCGCGGGCATGCTCATCGTCCTCGGCCTCGTCCCCGGTCTGCCCAAGATTCCGTTCTTCCTCCTGGGTGCCGGCGCCGGCTTCGGCGCCTGGACGATGCTCAAGAAGGCGAAGGAGTCGGAGCTGGTGGAGGAGGCGGGCCCGGCCCTGGAGACGGACAACGGCACGCCCATGGCGTCCGAGCCGGCTCCCAAGGAGCCGATGAACCCGGACTCCGAGCTGTTCATCCCCGTCGTCACGCCGATTGTCCTCGAGGTCTCCGACGCGCTGGTGCCCTACGTCGACTCGCGCCAGGACAACGGGAAGTTCCTCTTCGAGCTCATCCCCTTCATGCGCGACGGCCTCTTCGTCGAGCTGGGCGTGCGCTTCCCGGGCGTGCGCGCGCGCGGCAACGCGTCCCTGCCGCCCGGCGCCTACCAGGTGCAGATCAACGAGGTGCCCGTCGTCACCGGCCAGGCCACGTTGGGGCACATCCTCGTCAACGACACGGTGGACCGCCTCAAGCTGATGAACATCCAGGGCTTCGAGGCCATCAACCCCGCCACCCGCCAGCCGGCCGCGTGGGTGCCCGAGCAGCACCGCGACACGCTGGAGGCCGCCGGCCTCACCACCTGGGACGTGCCCGGCTACATCATCCTGCACATGGCCGCCGTGCTGCGGCGCAATGCCCGCGAGTTCGTCGGCGTGCAGGAGACGCAGACGATGCTGGAGCAGTTGGAGAAGGCCTTCCCCGCCATCGTCAAGGAGGTGGTGCCCAAGGTCGTCAACGTCCTCAAGCTGACGGACATCCTGCAGCGCCTCGTGGAGGAGGAGATCTCCATCCGCGACTTGCGCGGCATCCTCCAGGCCCTGGCCGAGTACGGGCAGGTGGAGGCGGACAACGTCATGCTCACCGAGCACGTGCGCGCCGCCCAGCGCCGCTACATCTCCCACAAGTACGCGCGCGGCACCGGCACCCTGGTGGTGTACCTGTTGGACCCCAACATCGAGGAGGCCATCCGCGGCTCCGTCAAGCGGACCTCGGCGGGTGCCCACCTCGCGCTGGAGCCGGAGCTGGCCCAGGAAATCGTCCAGGCCGTGCGCTCCGAGTGCGGCCACCTGCCGCCCAGCGCCCAGCGGCCCGTGATCCTCACGGCCATGGACATCCGCCGCTACGTCCGGAAGCTGCTGGAGTACGAGTTCAACCCCTCGTTCTCCGTCCTCAGCTACCAGGAGCTGTCCCCCGAGCTGAACATCCAGCCCGTGGCCCGCATCTCCACCCGGTAGGCGTGACGCCCGGTTCCGAAAGGTGGGTGCAACACCCACCCGGCGGACTCCGGCGACATCGGAATCCTGCCCGGAGACGCAACTCGGGAGTTGGCGCCTCGATAATCCAGGGGAAGCAGCAAGCGCTTACTCAGCGCACTCAAAACGAATTCGGGAGGCACCATGACCACGATCAACCAGGCTGCCAGCACCACCCGCACCGCCACCACCAGCAACACGTCCGGCCCCAGCCAGGCGGACCTCGCGAAGAACCTGAAGCTCATCGAGTCCACGGTGGACCACTGCATCGCCGAGATTGAGTCGGCGGTGAAGATGCTGAAGTCGCTGGACACGACGAGCAGCAGCTCGTTCTGCGGCACCCCGTCGCGCCCGGGCGACTCGCAGGGCATCGCCGCCGGCGGCAACGGCTGCTTCCCCAGCGAGTTCCCCGGCAAGTACGAGGACTACTTCCGCCCGGCCGACAAGCTGAAGGTGGACTCCAACTCCGGCACCATCACCACGCCGGGCGGCTACAAGATCGAGCAGCTGGGCCAGTTCGAGTGGAAGATTTCGGGTCCGGACGGCAAGAGCACCCGCGTCTGGGGTGACCCGCACGTCGACGAGAGCGACGGCGGCAAGTTCGACTTCAAGAAGAACACCACCTTCGCGCTGCCGGACGGCACGCAGATCCACGTGACGACCAAGCCCTGGGGCAACAGCGGCATGACTGTCACCGGTCAGCTGGACATCACCTGCGGCAGCGACCGCGTCACGGTGTCCGACATCGACAAGGGCAAGGGCAAGATCACCGAGGGCCTGAAGAAGGACGGCTACGAGAAGCTGGTCGACTTCCGCAACAAGAGCGACGACATCCTCTACATGGGCAAGGAGTCGGACGACTGGTCCTTCAACGGCCGCGAGGTCATCGGCGACGTCAACGGCGGCGAGTCCTTCAAGGTCGGCGACCTGCTGGCCGCCGGCCACTACTCGGTGGACGGCACCAAGACGGAGCAGTGGCAGCCCGGCAAGGCGAAGCCCGAGGTGCGTGACGACTTCGTGGACCGCATCAACAAGGCCGTCGAGAAGCTGTTCGACCTGACCAAGGAGACGCGCGCGTTCGGCCACAACCCGTTCCGCGGCACGGACGACCTGGGCAAGTACGACAAGCAGGAGCACAAGGACGGCATCAACGACGCCTTCAGCAACGTGAAGCAGATGTTCCGTGCGCTGGATGAGATCACCAAGCTGAATGATATGGTCAGCCGCCGTAACTTCTTCGTCTGACCCTGACCCGTTGGGTGGGGGCTGCATGCCAGCCCCCGCGTGAGGTGGCCGTGAGCAAGCCCGAGAAGCCGCAGCCGGAAATCAACATCCCCCAGGACGTCGGGGAGCGGCTGATTCGAGGGGAGGTCTCCCTCGGCAAGTTCCTCGGGCTGACGCACGAGCAGCTCATGTCCATCGCCCGGTCCGGGCACAAGATGCTCGAGGCGGGCAAGGCACCGCTCGCCCTCGAAATCTTCCAGGGCCTGGTGGCCGCCGCGCCGCAGGACACCGTCTTCCTCACCCAGCTCGGCGCCACGTACATGACGCTGGAGCGGATGGACGACGCCTTCGACGCCTACAGCCAGGCCATCCTGCTCAACAGCGCCAACGTGGATGCTCTGGTGGGCCGCGGGGAAATCCACCTGCGCCGGGGCCAGGTCCCCGAGGGGCTGAAGGATTTGAGCCGGGCCATCGAGTTCGACCCGGGCCTCAAGCGCCGCTCCACCCAGCGCGCCCGCGGCACGCTGCTCGCCCTCAAGAAGCAGGCGGAGCAGGCCAAGGTGGCGTCGGCCGCGCCGAAGAAGTAGGGCCCTTCGCCCACCCCGAGTCGTAGCGAGCCTCCGCCCTGGTGACAGGGCCGGAGGCTTCGTTCGTTCTGGGGCTCGGGGGGGACGCGGCGGGCCCGGGGCGCGGGGGGGGCCCGCGCCCGCTCAGGCGCCAGCGAGCACGGCAATCATCATCACCAGGAAGAGCAGCCCCACCACGCCCATCACCACCAGCGGGACGAGCTTCTGCTTGTCCTTGAGCGCGGCCATGGCCCCACCCCGGCCCTCGTTGTCGGGGACGGGACTCTCCGAGGACAGGGAGATGGGCTCCTCGCTCGGTGCGGGCTCCTCGCTCGGTGCGGGCTCCTCGGCGGGCGGGGGCTCCTCGGCGGGCGGGGGCTCGGGCTCCTCGGCGGGCGGGGGCTCGGGCTCCTCGGCGGGCGGAGGCTCCACCACCTTGACCTGGCGCGACGGCGAGGGCGGCGGGGCCTTGGCCTTGGCCTCGGTGGAGATTTGTACGGGCTCCTCCGCGGGCTCCGAGGGGTCGACGTAGAGGAAGCGCGTCGCGCCCACCTCCAGCTCGTCGCTGTCCTTGAGCGCCTTGCGGTTGATGCGCTTCTTGTTGACCTTGATGCCGTTGCGGCTGCCCAGGTCCTCCACGTGCGTGCCGGACCAGTCGCGGCGCAGCTTGGCGTGCTTCCGGGAGACGAGGTCATCCTTGAGGATGACGTCCGCCTCCTTCTCGTCGCGCCCGAAGATGATCTCCTTGGCGTCGCCAATCTCGATGCGCTCGCCCTCGCGCGGCCCGTTCATGAAGCGCAGGTAGCGCTCCTCGCCGGACGCGAGCCCGCGCATGGCGTCCTTCACCATGCCCCGGGCGATGAAGGACGTCTTCTCCGAGTTGACGTCGGCGTTGAGCTCCGTCATCCGCTCGAACTTCACGTCGTACTGGGCAATGGCGATGACGTCGCCATTGCGCAGCAGCCGCTTCTCGCCCTTGGGCAGCGGCTTGCCATTCAGCTGGGTGCCGTAGGCGCTGCCCAGGTCCTCCAGGAAGAAGAGGGTGTTCTCCTAGACGATGCGCGCATGGTTGCGCGACACGGCCTGCTGGGCCAGCACCACCTGGCAGGCCTTGTCCCGCCCCATGGTGATGACCGCGTCGTCCAGGACGACCTCGGTGCTCGGGGCGGCGCCGGCCTCGCTGCGCTGCGTGACGGTCAGACGGACGCTCATCGAGGAGGGTGCACGGGCGGGGGGAGTCGGGACGTCAGAAGGTGGCGTCGCTGATGAATCTCTCGCACGTCTGGTACTCGGTAGGGAATTCCTCGGACGTCCCATACTTCAGGAAGTTCTTGCAGGCTATCTGCGCGTGCTCCTGCTTGTGGGCGTCGGAGAAGAGCTGGAAGAGGCCGAAGTGGCAGGGGGCGAACTTGGCGTCCAGCTTCACGCACTTGCGGTAGGTGGACTCCTCCTCGGCCAGCAGGCCCTTCTCGCGGTACTGGCGGGCCAGCATGTAGAGGGCGGGGGCAGAGTTCTCCGCCTGCTGGGTGTCCTTGAGCTCCTTGAAGGCCGCGTCGGTGAGGGCCGTCTTGCGCTGGGCCAGCGAGAGGTTGTTGACGCAGCTGCTGTTCTTCGGATCCAACTGCGCGCAGTTGGAGAAGGCCTCGCGCGCCTCGGGGAAGCGGCTCAGCTCCATGAGGGCGGTGCCCAGGTCATGCCACTTCTCGGGGACGTCCGGGGTGAGCTGCACCGACTGGGACAGGTGGTCCACCGCGTCGTCGAACTCGTTCTCCGAGTAGGAGATGATGCCCAGGGTGTGGTGCGCGTCGGACAGGCCGGGGTTCACCGCCAGCAGGGTGCGCAGCTCCTTCTTCGACGCCTCCATCTTCCCCATCTTCATCAGGGTGAGGGCGAGGTTGTAGCGCGTCTCCATGTTGTCCGGGTTCACCTTGAGGGCCCGGCGGAAGTTGTCGTGCGCCTTCCCGTAGGCGCCTTCCTGCAGGTAGATGCCGCCGAGGTTCTGGTACGCCTGGAGGTGCTCCTGGTTGAAGCGGAGCGCCTTGATGAAGTGCTTCTTGGCGTCGTCGTTGCGGCCGGCATACAGGGCGATGAGGCCCTTGTTGGCCCACAGGTCCGCGTACTGGGGGGAGAACTCCAGGCCCAGGTCGCAGTAGGTGTCGGCGCGAATCAGGTCGCCCTTGGTGATTTCCTGGGCGCAGAGCTCGTTGTTGATCTCCGCGCGGGGGTGGGGCGGCGGGGTGTTGACGCAGGCCGCGAGCGGCAGGGTGGACACCAGGGACAGCGCGGTTACGAGTCGGCGGAGACGCATGGCGGGGCGAGTGTAGGAGAGCCCCCGCTTCCGAATCAACGCCCCGGGGGGGCTGAATCCGGGCTGTTTTCGGTGGGTTGCGCCATTAGAGTGGCGGCCCATGCGTACCCTGCTCTGCACCCTTGGATTCGCCCTGGCCCTCCTAGGGGCCGCTCCCGCGCATGCCCAGTTCGCCAATCGCAGCCTGGGCCTGTCGCTGGGCTACATGGACTTCAACAACACCAACGGCCTGGATAACGCCTTCTTCCTGGGCATCGACGCCAGCCTCTACATCGAGAGCGGCTTCGAGGTGGTGTCCCTGTCGAAGATTGCCTTCCCGAAGGACACCACGGATGGGGAGGACAAGCGGGTGATCGGGCTCGCCCCGTCGCTGGGCCTGCGCTACCTGTTCTCCGAGGAGTCCATCCGCCCCTACGTCGGCACCGACATCAGCTACCTCCTCGTCTTCAAGGAGAGCGTCAGCAACTTCGTGGGCATCGGTCCCAACGTGGGCATCGACTTCTTCGTGTCGGACTCGGTGAGCGTGGGCCTGCGCGGCCAGTACAACTTCTACCTCGCGCTCAACGAGAAGACGCAGTCGTCGCTGACGGTGTCCGCTGGCGCGGCGGCGTACTTCTAGCCTGCCAGTGCCCGGCCCCGAGGCGCCGCGGTGCGCGTGCCCGGGGGCGGCAGCAGGGCGGCGGCCACCAGCAGGGTCCACTTCTCGTCGGAGAGGTGGGCCGGCTTCTCCATGGCCAGCGCGTCCTGCAGCCGTGCGCCCAGCGCGGCGAACAGGCGGAGCCGCGCCTCCAGCCGCAGCTCCTCGCGGCGCAGGGCGGCGGTGAGCACCAGCTCGCGCTCCTCGGTGGACAGCCGCTTCACCCGGGACACGAAGAGCGGGTCGGCCAGCAGGCCCTCCTCGCCGGTGGTGCCCAGGGCGGACGGCACCTTGAGGCGGCGCTCGCGCACCACAATGGTGCCGGCCAGCATGTCCCCCAGCCGCTGGTGGGCGCCGGAGACGAGCGCCGAGACTCCACCCACCAGGTAGAAGAGGGGCAGCCGGTCCACCGGACGCGTCAGGTTGCGCAGCGCCGCATGGTAGAAGCCGATGCGCACGCCGCTCTCCTGGATGACGCGCAGGGAGAGCACCCTCTTGCCCACCGTCTGCCCGCTCCACGCCGTCTCCAGGGCGATGGAGTATCCCCACTCCACCAGGAAGAAGACGACGGCCCCCAGCGCGCTGCCGAAGCCGGGGAAGGCCAGCATGAGGAAGCTGAGCGCCATCATCACCATCATCGAGAGGGCGGCGACGATGAGGCCGTCCAGCAGCCACGCCAGGAAGCGCGAGTAGATGCCCGCGAGCGTGAAGCGGAACTCCACGTACTCGGGGGTGAGCACCGTGTGGGTGCCGTCCAGCAGCGTGTCGGTGGCCGTGGCCATGGCGGCACTCTAGCCCGCCCGGGGGCGGCCGGGCGGGCGCCGATTCCAGTGCCGTGACGGAAATGGGGCAGGGGTGTCACGAAAGACAGGGCCCGCCGTCCGGTGGGCAGGCGGGCTCACGAGGCCACGCAGGGTTATTCGTGGCTGTCCGGAGGGTAGGCTATTCTCCCGCCCTCTTTCACCGTGGCCCCCTCCGACTCCTCATCCTGGAACCGCCGACTCTGGCCGGCGGCTGCCTTCCAGTTCGCGCTCATCGCCGGGGTGACGCAGCTCAAGACGACGGCGAACGCGCTCGTGTTGTCGCGCTTCGAGTCGCAGGCGCTGCCGTACCTGTACCTGCTGGGCGCGCTGATGACGGCGTCGCTGACGTTGCTGCCCCGGGGCAAGCCCGGCTCGGCGCTGGAGTCGCCGGGCGTGCTGACGGGCGTGGGCGGCGTGGTGGCGCTGGGCCTGGCGGGGGCGCTGTCCGCGGGGCAGCGCATGCCGGCGCTGGCGCTGTACCTCTTCGCGGACACCTTCTCCACCTTCGTGTCCTTCCGCTTCTGGGGGCGGATGGCGTCCGCCTTCGACGCGCGCGAGGCGCGCCGGGCCTTCACCTTCCTCAACGGCTTCGCCATGGGCGGAGGCATCGTCGGCGGGCTGCTGGTGCAGGCCTTCGCCGTCCGGCTGGGCACGCCGGCCATGGTGGTCAGCGGCGCGCTGGGCCTGCTGGCCGCCGGGGCCATCTTCCACCACCTGTACAAGGGGGCTCCCGCGCCGCCGCCGCGAGGCCGTCCCGCCGCCGCTTCGTTCATGGGCTGGGGCTACCTGGCGGAGAGCCCCTACGCGCAGGTGCTGGCGGCGCTGGGCATCGCCTTCGCGGTGCTGTCCTCCTTCGTGGACTACCTCTTCCGGCTGCGGCTGGAGGGGACGATGAGCGAGGACGCGCTGGCGGCGCTCTTCGGCTCGCTGCAGCTGTGGATTGGCCTGTTCTGCGTGGCCTTCCAGCTGCTGGTGGCGCAGCGGCTGCTGAAGCGGCTGGGACTGCTGCGCTACGTGGCGCTGGTGCCGCTGGTGCTGGCGCCCCTGGCGGGCGCGGCGCTCGTCACCCCTGAGATGTGGCCGGTGCACCTGCTGCGGCTGGTGGAGACGGCGGTGAGCTACTCCATCCTCCCGGTGGGCATCCAGCTGCTGTACGCGGCGGTGCCGGACGACCAGCGCGAGGGGCTGCGCGCGACGGTGGAGGGCCTGCTGCGCAAGGGCGGCGTGGTGCTGGCGGGCCTGCTGCTCATCGGCGCGGGGCGCGGCGCCACCGGCGTCACCATGGCGGTGGCGGTGGTGGGCATGTGCGCCGCGCTGGGCGTGCTGCTGGTGCGGCTCAAGCCCGCCTACGTGGCGGCGCTGGGCGAGCAGGTGGGCGCGCCGGAAGAGGAGGAGGTGGAGCTGGAGGGGGAGGAGGAGCAGCGGCTGCTGGCCGAGGCGCTGGCGGCGCCCGCGCCGGAGCGGGTGCTGCGCGCGGTGGACATGATGGAGCAGGCCGAGGTGCCGCTGCGGCCGCACCTGGCGGCGCTGCTGCGCCACCCGAACGAGCGGGTGCTGGAGCGCGGCGTGTCCCTGGCCCTGGAGCTGGAGGCGCACGAGCTGGCGCCCGTGCTGGAGCGGCTGGTGGAGGAGGGCCCCCGGCGTCCCCGGGACCAGGCCGTGTGGGCGCTGGCGCGGCTGTCGCCGGACCGCGCGGAGCGGCTGCTGCCGGCGCTGCTCAACCACCCGGACGTGGGGCTGCGCTGCGCGGCCATCGGCGCGCTGCTGAAGTCGACGGGCAGCGCCACGGCGCTGGCCGCGCTGCACACGGTGCTGGCCCGGGGCGACGCGGCGCCGGAGCCGGAGCGGCGCGAGGTGGCGCGGCTGCTGGGACGACTGCAGGACACACGCTTCGCAGGGCCGCTGGCGCGCTACCTGGAGGACACGGACCCCACGGTGCGCCGCGTGGCGCTGGCCGCGGTGGGCGAGGGCGGCTACGTGGAGCTGGCCCCGCGCCTGCTGCCCTTCCTCACCTGGCGCGAGGAGCGCAAGACGGCGCGCGAGTCGCTGGTGGCGCTGGGCGACGCGGTGACGCCGCTGGTGGAGGAGCAGCTCAACAACAAGGGCGCGCCCCTGGCCATGCGGCTGCAGCTGCCCCGCGTGCTGCGCGGCATCGGCACGCCGGCGGCGCTGGATGCGCTGCTCTTCTCCAACGTGCGGGACGACGCCTCGCTGCACTTCCGCATCGGCGCGCAGCTGTCGCGCCTGCGCGACGAGCACCCCGAGCACCCGGTGGACGTGGAGCGCGTGCGCGAGGCGCTGGGACGGCGGCGGGACGTGTACCGCTCGCTGGTGGGCGCCTTCCGCGACGTGCGCGCGGCGCTGGGGGACGGCTCGCTGCTCACCCGCGCGGTGGGAGACCGGCTGGACCAGGCGCTGGAGCTGTCCTTCTTCCTGCTGGGGTTGTTGCATCCGTCGCAGGTGATGCGCGGCATCCACTACAACCTGGTGGGGCAGGACGCGCGGCGCCGGGCGCTGGCGCTGGAGCTGCTGGAGAACCTGGTCGCCGAAGAGGACCGGGAGCTGGTGATGGAGCAGGTGGAGGCCCACCACCGCGAGCTGCCCCCGGGAGCCCCGGGGCGCCTGTGGCGGCGGCTGGCCGCGCTGGTGCAGAGCGAGGACGTGGTGCTGCGCGCGTGCGCCCGCCACGTGGCCCGCGTGAATGGGCTGAACGTGCTCCCGCAGGAGGGTGACTTGAGCGACCGCACTGTCCAACGGATGTTCGCGCTGGAAGGCGTGAGCGTCTTCTCCCAGAGTGACGTGGACGACCTGGCCGCCATCGCCGCCGTGGCGCGCGAGGCGTCCTTCCAGGCGGGGGAGCGCATCTACGCCCAGGGCGACCCGGGTGACGCGCTCTACGTCATCGTCGAGGGCGGGGTGGATGCCTTCCACGACGGCGAGCACGTGCTGCGCTTCCAGGGCAAGCAGGCCTTCGGCGAGGTCAGTCTCCTGGACGGCGCGCCGCGCCCCACGGACATGGTGGCCGCGGTGGACACGCGGGTGCTCGTCATCGACCGGCGCGACTTCCTCGACCTGCTGGCGGACCGCCCGGAGCTGCTCACCGGCTTCTTCCGAGCGGTGAGCCTGCAGCTCCAGAAGCTCATGGCCCTGCCCGACTCGCGAGAGACGGGCCAGCGCCTGGAGCTGACGGGCCCGCAACCACTGGAGGTGCCCCCGCTGCCCACGGGCCCGGCCCCCGAGCCCACCGGCGCCAACGAGGTCATCATGTCCTCCGGTGAAGAGGACGACCGCTCCCGCGAGGAGAAGTAGCGCGCGGGGAGGAGGCTCCCCGTGGCCGTCAGGCCCCCGTCTCGCCCGCGGGAGTCTGGGGCCTGGACGCGAAGGGTGCGGTGTCGGACCGGTAGGCGGCCTCCGCCGCGAGCAGGTGCGCGGAGGCGACGGGGATGAGCGGCCGGATGAAGAACTTCATCGGTGGGAAGGCGCCCAGGAAGCGCACCAGCGTCAGCCCCGCGAAGGCCCAGGGGTGGCGCTCCACCGTGGCTATCGGCGCGAGCACCTCGCCCGAGCGGCGCGACCACATCGCGCCGTAGCGCTGGAGCACTCCCCAGCGGAACCCGGGCACCTTCGTCGTGAGCCAGGTCCAGGCTCGCAGGAACCAGGGCGCGTGCGGCTCGGCGGGAGGCACCCACGCATGCTCGCTCTTGGCGGCGGTGAAGACCATGAGCCACCACGCGCCCCAGGCGGAGCTGAGCACGGTGAAGACGCCGCTGCTAATGCAGAGGAAGGGCGTCGCGAGGACCACCATGGCCGGCACGCCCACCACGAACAACATCAGCGCCCGCCAGCGCCGCTTCACCTTCTTGCGAATCCACGGGACGTCGAGGCGCACGTGCGGGATGACCTCGTCGTCCTCAGGCTTCACGCCGGTGAGCAGGCTGGCCTCGCGGGCGATGACGTCGTGGTAGTCCCGCGACAGCGCGATGACCACCCATTGAGACAACTGCAGGGCCGCGAACAGGGCGGCCCAGAAGGCCAGGCCCCAGAGGGAGAAACCCTTCGCCGTCCAGAAGGACTCCTCCCCTCCGACCGTCACCCGGATACGGCCACGTGAGTCGCCGTCCCGGGGTGTGCCGGCCCGGGCGGCTGCCGCCGTGCCGCCGTCCTCAGATTCGGAGGCTGCCTCGTCCTCGGCCTCGTCCAGGTCGTCGGAAGAAGAGGCGGCTTCGAGCGCCAGCGCGGCGATGGCCTCCGGCAGGGATAGGGATGTGCCCCCGTCGAGCCCCTGGGCCGCTGCCTCCAGGTCGCGGATCCGCTGCTGCAGGCGGGCGTTGGCCTCGGCGCGGGCCTCCGCGCGTGAGCGTCGGGCCGGACGTCCCGCGTCCTCCAGGTCCTGCGCGAGTGCCGCCGCGGCCTTCCGGCGAGACGGGGGGGGCTGCTCGGCGGCTGCCGGGTCCCCCTCATGCGGCTGGGACTCGGAGTCCTCCTCGGCCCGCTCTCCGGGCGCGGCGCCCCCTTCGAGGATGCGTCGGGCGGCGCGGGCCTCGGCCGCTTCCAGGTGCTGGTCCGCCAGGTCCGCGGCCACCTTCCGGAGGGCCTTCGCCCGGGCCTCGTCCTCAGCGCGGGACTCCTCCCGGCTCACGCCCTCGACGGCCTCCTTGCCGGAGCCCATGCAGGTCAGCGCCAGCACCAGGGCCGCGAGCGTCTGGAGCAGGCCGACGCGCAGGTACAGCCGCCGCGCCACCGGGTCCTTCAGCAACGCCCCGGCCAGATGGAACGGCAGGCTCATGCCATGGAAGAACTGGCGCAGGCGCCCGGGCGGCCGCGAGCCGCCCCGGAGGTGGAAGTGCTCCACACCCCCCCGTACTTCCTTCCAGAGTTCCCGCCCCAGGGCCTCGCCCTGGCCGGTGAATCCCCGCTCTCCGGGCCGACGCCCCGGCTCTTCCGGTGAGGACGGGTCCTGTTGACCCTTCGAGTCCGACACGGCATCACCGTAGCACGAGCCGAGTTGTGCTAAAGGCGCGGGTGTGAAAACCACCCCTCCTGGCTTCCGTCCGAGTCCCCTCCGCCAGCCGCGGCTGTCCGGCGTGCTGGTCCTCGCTCTTGGCGCCCTCGCTGGCTGCGAGAAGAGCAACCCCACGCCTCCGCCGGCCCCGGTGGAGCAGCCCGCGGCACAGGCCCCCGCGGCCCCCGCCGTCCCCAACGAAGTCACGCTGCTCGTCACGGGCGGCGCCTTCGGCCAGCTCCAGCCCGTCGAGGGCAAGGGCGGCGCGGCGGAGCTGCTCGGCCGCTGGGTCTCCGAGGAGAAGCACTGTCCCGGCCCCGTGAAGGAGGGCCAGGCCTCCTGCCCCGACTCCGGCACGCTGGCGCTCGCCACCGGTGACCACTGGAATGGCCCGGCCATCTCCTCCTTCTTCCTGGGCACGTCCACCGCCGAGGTCATGGGCCGCATGGGCTTTGCGGCCTCCGCCATGGGCAACCACGAGCTGGCCTTCGGCAAGGAGGCCTTCCTCAAGAACCGCACGGCCGGCGGCTTCCCGTTCCTCGCCGCCAACCTCAAGGTGAAGGACCCGGCGCTCGCGGGCGACCTGTCCCTGCCCGCGTTCCAGGTGTTCGAGCGCCGCGGCCTCAAGGTGGGCGTGGTGGGCCTGGCCTCGGAGAAGACGGTCCGCACCGCCATGTCCGGCCGCGCCGAGGGCCTGGAAGTCACCGGCTACGAGGAGGCCCTCTCCATCGCCGTCCCCGAGGCCCGCAAGGCCGGCGCGGACGTGGTGGTGGTGGTGGCCGACACGTGCGTCAGCGAGCTGCAGCCCGTCGTCGCGAAGCACGCCGACTGGAAGCTGGCGCTGGTGGCTGGCGGCCGCTGCCCGCAGCCGGTGGACACGAAGGAGGGTGACACCACCTTCGTCTCGCTGGACCGCGGCTTCGGCAAGTACCTGCGCGCGCACCTCAAGTTCGACCCGGCGAAGCCGGCGGGCGAGAAGGTGACGGGCGTGGAGACGAAGGTCGTCGAGGTGTCGGGCGGCACGCCGGACACGGAGACGGCGCAGCTCGTCGGCAAGTGGAAGGCGCAGCTCGACGAGGTGCTCGGCCAGCAGATTGGCTTCACCAAGGCCGGCATTTCCCAGGCCTCGCCGCAGATGGCGAAGTGGGTGGGCGGCGCGGTGCGCGAGGTGCTGGGCACGGACGCGGCCATCCTCAACAAGGGCGGCATCCGCGGCGACCTGCCGGCCGGCGCCGTCACGCGCGGCAGCATCTACTCGGTGATGCCCTTCGAGAACACGCTCCTCGTGGTGAACCTCAAGGGTGAGGACCTGGCGAAGCAGCTGGCCAACCCCAACGCGCTCATCTCCGGCTTCACCGCCGCCGGGAAGAACAAGTTCAAGGACGCCAAGGGCAAGGCCCTGGACCCGAAGAAGGACTACACCGTGGCCACGGTGGAGTACCTCTACTTCGGCGGTGACGGCTTCGAGTTCGAGAAGCTGGACCCCGAGCCCACCGAGACGGGCATGGCGTGGCAGACGCCCGTCGTCGACTGGACCAAGGGCAAGGAGTCCACCGAGAAGAAGCCGCTGGAGAAGCTGGTGAAGTAGGCCGCTCGCTCCAGGGGTTCACACCGAGGCGCCGGATGGACTCCCTCGAGGGTCCTCCGGCGCTTCGCCATTTCCGGCCCCTGCCGCGCGCGCCTCAGGGCCCCGAGGACGTCGGCGCCGCGTGCGGGGCGGAGGCGGAGCCACACACGGCCTCGTAGCGGGCCAGTGTGTCGCGCACCGTCCGCCGCAGCCGCTCCGGAGTGCTCTCGTGGAGCATGTCGGCGGCGAGCTGCTGCGTGGAGAGGGCCTCCTGGCAGCGGCCGAGCTGGAAGAGAATCGTCGACCAGGTGTCGAGCACCGAGGGGTTGCCAGGGGCCAGGGCCACGGCGCGCTGGGCGGCGGCCAGCCCCTTCTCCGGCTGCGAGGTGCGCGCATAGAAGCCGGCCAGGCCGTTCTGCGCGCTGACGCTGTCGGGCAGCAGCTCCACCGCGCGGAGCCGGGCGGACTCCTGCTCCTCGGAGGTGTTGCCCGCCGCGTCCAGCGCCTGGGCCAGCGCGTCCCAGGCCTGTCCGCTCTCCGGGTTCCGCTCCACCAGCTGCTGGGCGAGTCCCAGCCGGTGGGACGGGTCCTCCGTGGAGCGGATGTGCAGCAGGGTGGCGGTGACGTTGCCCGGGTCCTCCTTCAGGGCCTGGGCCATCTCCCGCTGCGCGTTCTCCAGGCGCTCCTCGGGGGGCGAGGCCCCGGGCGTCATGAGGAAGAGCTGGGCGCGGATGGCATGTACTTCGGCGGGCTGGAGCGGGCGCGTCTGGAGCGCGCTCGTCACGGGCTTCAGCGGGGCGATGACGGTGGGGTAGGTGACGTGGCGGCCGCCGTAGACGTAGCCATGAAGCTCGCCGGCCAGGTCCTTCACGCCGCGGAAGGAGGCCTCCCAGGCCGGGCGGGGCTCCTCGCCGCGCATGAGTCGCGTCTGGAAGTCGTCGAAGCGGTCTCCGTGCCGGCTGATGAAGAAGTGCACCCACAGCCAGGAGGACGCGTAGTACTGCCGCGACTCGGCGGTGCTGAGCAGCTCCTTGCCGTCCCACTCCCACAGCTCGTTCAGGGTGCGCCAGCCGCTGCGCTGCACGTGGTTGAGGAAGGGCATGTGCAGCCCTCCGAGGATGACCTCGTGCTTCTCCGGCCGGAGGGAGATGGACTCCAGGTAGGCGGCGAGCCCCTCGGACAGCCAGCGCGGCTGGCGCACCAGCGCGAACTCGGAGAGGTAGTGCGTCAGCTCGTGGGCCTGGGTGCCCACGTCGGCGGGGGCCTCGCTGAGGGCGTAGGCGTTGCCTG
Organism: Pyxidicoccus trucidator; assembly: GCF_010894435.1. Taxonomy (NCBI): domain Bacteria; kingdom Pseudomonadati; phylum Myxococcota; class Myxococcia; order Myxococcales; family Myxococcaceae; genus Pyxidicoccus; species Pyxidicoccus trucidator. The sequence goes on from NZ_JAAIXZ010000007.1 coordinate 432,993, forward strand.
CCAGCACCAGCACCGGGCCGTCCGAGGTGTTGGCGGAGAAGCCCTCGATGCGGATGTTGGTGAACTCCTCCAGCGCGCTGCGGTTGCGCAGGACGATGACCTCCACGCTGCCCGGCGGGTCGAAGGTGCTGGCCCAGGCCTGGAGCAGCCCCTGCCGGAGCAGCTCCAGCTCGCGCGCCGCCTCCTCCGCGGTGTCCGCGTCCAGGTTGGTGCGGACGCTGAAGTGGGGGCTGCGCACCTCCACCCAAGGGCGTCCGCCCTCGGCGGGACACAGGGCGCGCATGCTCGTGCATCCAGAGAGCACGCTCAGCACCAGCCCCAGGAACGCCATCCGACACGTCATGACCCGGGTTTTCCCACAACCGGGGCTTCCGGGGCAGGGAGGGCGTGCCGGGGCTGGGCTAGAGTGTCTGCCCATGGAGATGGCGGAGTTCATCGAGTCGCGTCGGCCGCGCTGGGAGCAGCTGGAGGCGCTGCTGGACCAGTCCGAGTCCCACGGCCTCCGGAGGCTGAGCCTGGAGGAGGCCCGCTCGCTCGGCAAGCTGTACCGGGCCGTCTCCAGTGACTTGCTCTGGGTGCGTGCGCGCAGCGGCTCGGCGGACGTGAGCGCCTATTTGAATGACCTGGTGGGCCGGGCCTATGCGCTCACCTATCCGGGGCGTCGGCCGCGCTTCGCGGACGTGTGGGGCTTCGTCGCCCGGGGTTTCCCCGCGCTGATGCGCCGGGAGTGGCGCATGTACGTCGCCTCCCTGCTCCTGCTGCTGGCGGGCATGGGCTTCGGCTACCTGGGGATGATTGTCGACCCGGATGCGGCGCACTACCTGGTGCCCACCGAGCACCTGGACCTGGACCCGGTGCAGCGCGCGGCGGACGAGGCGGCGGGGGATGGGATGTCGGCGGGGCAGCAGGCGCAGTTCACGACGTTCCTGTTCACCCACAACATCCAGGTGGCCTTCCTGGCCTTCGCCCTGGGAATCACGCTGGGGCTGGGCACGGCGATGATGCTCTTCGTCAACGGCCTGTTCCTGGGTGCGCTGGCGCAGGTGTACGCGGCGAAGGGGATGGCGGGCTGGTTCTGGGCGTGGATTCTCCCGCACGGCATTCCGGAGATAACGGCCATCTGCATCGCGGGCGCGGCGGGGCTGGTGATTGCGCGCGGGCTGGTGGCGCCGCGCGGTCTGCCACGAGGTCAGGCACTGCGGCAGGAGGCGGTGACGGCGGTGAAGATGTTGTTCGGCACGCTGGTGCTGTTCGTGCTGGCGGGCTTCATCGAGGGGACCATCTCCCAGATTCATCCGCCGAAGCTGTCGGTGCTGTTCAAGGTGTCATTCGCGCTCACGGTGGGAGCGGGCGTGTACGCGTACCTGCTGTCGGACTGGCTGCGGGGCGGGAAGCCGGGCGCGGAAGACGGCGCACGCGAGGTTGCCAGCACGCCCTGACGCCGCCCGTGCCGGTCTGCCTCGGGCGCTGCCTGGAAGGAACCGTCGTTCCAGTCTCGATGGGGCGTGCTACACCGCCCACGTGCTGGAACGCCTTGCCCTACCTCCGTTGCCCCGCGAGCCGGAGGTCCTCATCGAGTGCCCGCGCTTCTCCTTCGTGAAGCGGCGCGCGAACGGGACGGTGGACTTCGTGTCGCCGCTGCCATGCCCGTACAACTACGGCAGCATCCCGGGCCTGATGTCGGACGATGGTGATCCGCTCGACGCGGTGGTGATGGGCTCCCGGCTCCCGCGCGGTCAGCGGGTGCGCGTGCCCGTGGTGGCGGTGCTCGGCTTCATCGACGAGGGCAGGGGAGACCCGAAGGTGGTGTGCAGCGCCCGCCCCCTCAGTGCCTTCGAGCGCGCCGGGCTGGAGCGCTTCTTCAGCATCTACGCCTTCTTCAAGCGCGGGCTGCACCGGGTGCGCGGCAATGTGCCGGACACGCGCTTCGTGGGGTGGCTGCCAGGGTTTGGCGCTGAGACTGGAGCACGCTGAGGGCGACGCTGCGCCCTTTCGGGCACCCGATGTGGAAGTCCGGTCCAACGACTTCGGCCTGTGTGGCGGGCGAAGCGGGGCCGCTGCCTATACGAGCGGCTTCGACATCCTCATGCTCGATAACGAGGAGTTGGTCGCTCGCTTGGAGAACGCGCCAGCAGAGGGAGCGTAGGGGCGCTCTTTGGTGGGCACCGCGCACGGGTTGCTCATCTTCAGCGAACCCTGAGCGTCCTCCAACACCTGCCCACACGCCTCGCGGAGAAGGTTCCCTCCGCAGGAGCAGTCCAGCCGGTCGCCCTGGCCGGCTGGACCGCGCTACCCGCGAACCTTCGCGCGGATCAGCAGCCGGTGAGCCAGATGCGGAGCGCCTCGATGCGGCGCCCCTGGCCCGTGGTCCCGGAGATCTGTCCGTCCCAACGCAGCCCCTGCCAGCCAATGCCCGCGAGGTGGGTGTCGTACATGACGCGGCAATTTGCGGGGACCGCCCCCGTCAGCCAGATTTTGATCGCCTCCATCTGGCGCCCCTGGCCCGTCGTTCCCGCCGTCTGGCCGTCGTAGTACTCGCCCGTCCAGCCCACGCCGCCCAGGTGCACCGAGTACCGGACGGACACGCCCGGAAGGCTGAGCAGTTGCATCTCGACCGCCTCCATCCGGAGGGACGCTCCAGTGAAGCCCGACTGCTGCCCATCCAGGGACCAGCCACTCCACCCGGAGTTCTCCATGTGGGCCCGGTAGCGGATCGCCCCGTAGCAGTTCATATCGATCTGATAGGTGCCGGTCTGCGCGGGGCTGTAGCCCCGGACTGTCGCGAAGTAGAGGCTCGGCTGCTGCACGTAGACCTGGATGCGCGAGGCAAGGCCCTCGCCGCTGTCGTTATCCGTGGCGAGGAGGGGCATCGAGCTGTTCGGCCCGTAGAGCGACAGGTACGAATCCGGCAGCGTGCCCAGCGTCGTCTCGAAGACACAACGGCCTCCCGCAGCAAAGTAGGTGTGCGTTTGCTGGGCGCCTACCGTGAGGATTTGGCCCGGCTCGGTCAGCGAGCTCTGGACGGTCGCGAACGCCGCGTCGTCGGGAGGCGTGGACAGGTCCCCTTCGAACTCGGGACCACACGCCGTGACCACAAGGGTCAGGGCAAAAACAGACAGCCAGGCGCGAGGCGCCAGGGAATTCCAATCAGTCATGAAGATCTCCACGGGAGCAGGGATGTAGAACAGCCAGGGGCACGACAGTTCAATTTCGCTTCGGCTTGGGCGCCCCAGCACAAGGCTTCAGCACGTGTCATGCCAAGCTCTGCCGGCAGCGCGTCTTCAGAGAAGCCTCCCATTGCTGAGACACTGGCGCAGGGCGACACTAGGCGCCGTGTGTCTCCGGCATCCGAGCAGGAGCGGGAGGAGCCAGGCCTTCCGGCAAGTTCTTGCTGAGAGGCCTTGCCCGGCAACTCCTGGCGGCAACTTCTTGCCGGAATGCCCGGAGCCCGCGGCGCGCTACTCCTCCGTGCGCGGAGGGAGCGTGGCCTCCGCCTTCCGGCGGATGTGCTCCCAGGAGTCCGTGTGGGCGAAAGGGTAGCGGGTCTGCTTCGGTGGCAGGCCGGCCTCCAGCTTCGCGCGCAGGGTGTGCAGCAGGCGCAACCCGTCGAGCCGCTTTGCGTCCACCCGGCGCTCGGCCACGAAGCGTCGGCATGCCTCCAGCCCGGCCGCGTCGAGCCCCGCCTCCTGGCCCTGCTTCAGCAGCCGGTGCCAGCTGCGGTCGGCATGGAACAGCCCCTTGGCCAGTCGCTCCAGCGTGTGTCGCGCCTCCGGGCCGAGCACCCCCGCGTGCTCCGCCGCCAGGAGGGTGGCGCGGATGTTCACCATCGCCTCCGAGAGCGGACGGTAGCCGTCCTCGGCCCCGGCATGCACCACCGCCACCTCGTCGTCGTCTTCCAGCGCTCCGCTCGCGAAGGCCTCGTAGATGGCTCCGACGCCCTCCATGCCGAAGGCCGCCAGCTCCGCGGCGCGCAGCGCCCCCATGCTCGCAGCGCCGAAGACGTGCACGCCCTGCGTCATCGCCCAGAGGATTTCTTTGTGGGACACCGAGGGCACGCGCTCGAAGTAGCCGTCGATGAGCCCGATGGCCACCGGCTTGCCCAGCGCCGCCTTGTACAGGTCCCCCTGCGCCGCGGGCGGCAGGTACACGGCGTCGAGCTCCCGCCTTCCCTCCTCGGCGGAGAGCGTGGGGCCGGCGAAGATGACCACCGTCATGGCGCGCGCTCCGAGAGGCAGCGGCGGGCGCGGGCGCCCGGCACGTAGCCAGGAATGTCGTTGAGGGGCTCGAGGCTCGGCACGATGACGCGCACCACCGGGATGCCGAAGTGGGGCCGCGTCAGGTCCACCACCACCGCCTCGCCGAGCCCCACGGCGCGCAGGCGGCCCAGCAGGAAGGCGTGGTCCTCCTCCAGCGTGCCCCCCTGGAAGTCGGGCGCGGCCTGGAAGCGGTGCACCTTCGGCTCGGCCACCAGCGCGTCCCGCATCCGCCGGGCGGCTTCGAGCTCCTCCTCGGAGCCCTGAGGCCCCATGTGGCGGACGTCGTCGCGGGCACCGGTGATGATGGTGAGCCGGCTCTGGGCCGCCTCGGTGAGCGCACGGGAGAGCGCCACGGCCCGGCAGGGATGGCAGCCCATGCCCCCCATGGGGCCGATGGGCCGCTGCGGCTCGGGGTCCGCGTCCACGATGGTGCAGGAGAACGCCGCCACCCCCACGTCCGACGTGAGCTCCCAGATGCCGACCTCCACCCCGGCGCGCGCGTACTGCGCCAGCAGGGCCCGGCAGCCCGGGTCATCCACCGTCGACGGGTCCACCCGGCGCTCGCGCCGGGCCTCCTCGCCGGAGAGGCGGAAGAGGGTGGTGGCGTCCCGCTCGATGAGCTCGCAGAGCGCATGGTTCACCGCTTCGAGCAGGTGGTTGCCAGAGGCCAGGCCACTGGAGCTCATCAGGAACGAGCCGCTCCCCGACGGCAGCGGGAGCGTGTAGTCCATGTGGACCAGCTCGTAGGGCACCCAGGTGGCGCCCTCGTCGAAGAGGTTCCTGCCTTCAATCCAGAGCGTGCGGAAGTGGCCGTGGAACCCACTCACGGACAGTGCCGGCAGCGCCGTGACGTCCACCATGCGGTGGGTGAAGCGCAGCTCGTTGAAGGAGGCGAGCTTGAGGGGCTGGGGGATGTGCTCGGCGTGATACAGCTCGATGGCCTCCATCAGCCCCGAGGCCCGGGCCGATGCGAGGTCGCCCCCCTTCCCCTGGGAGACGGAGAGCGAGCGCGCATTGGGCCGGATGACCATCACCACCGGGATGCCGATGGTATCCAGGCCCGTGACGTTGGCGACGCGGGTGATGCCCATGAGGGGCAGCAGGCCGCGCACGCGCGCGACCGTCGCCTCGGGTGGGACGAGGCGGTGGGTGCCGGCGAGGAAACCCTTGGGCGTGGCTTCCCTTCCAGGGCTGACGGGAGCGGCGTTTCCAGACACGGGGTTATGGTTTCTTGGTTTTATCGAGCGCGAAGCTCTTGAGGTTCAACACGTAGCACGTGACGGCTTCTGACGGAGGGGTTCCCGGGCTCGGCGTTGTCGAGGCGATGCCAGTAATATCCGCGACGACCGCGTTGCAATCGACCATGGACTTGACGCGTGAGTCGACCTCCACGTGGGGTTTGGTGGTGCCGTCAGCGAAGACCTGCCAATGATTGTTATCGGCACCTACGATGACGACCGAGCCGACGTAGAGATTCAGTGTCTCGAAATCCCCGCTCGTAGCCTTCACCGCGATTTTGACGAGGCCAAAGGCACGTCCTGTGACAACCCAGGCCCTCGCTACCGCTTCGGGCTTAGAGGTGAGCAGCGTGCCGCCGGAGTCCTCACCCCACTTGAACGAGCCCGAGCCACCGGAGGCAGTCAGAGTCACCTGGCTGCCGACCTCCACACATGCTTTACCGCCTGGCGTGGTGGGCGCAGGGGTACCGGAAGGCGTACTGACTGTGATTGTGAGTGCCATGTCTTGCTCTTTCCTATGGGAGTGCCCGCGAGATTCTTCGAAACCCGGGGCCCGGTTTTCGTTACAGATAGCCAGCACGCTCCGCCTCCTGGAGCGCGCGTTCGATGACCGCACCTGCGACGTCCTCGCTCCTGCTGTCCCAGGTCGCCTGGGCTTCCTGGAGCGCTGCCGCGAGCGTGTCGGGCAGGCGCTGCTGTGCTGATTGCAACAGGCGCGCCACCCGGAGCGCCGCGTCCGCCGGCCGTCCACTCCGGAGTTCCAGCAGGGCCAGGGGAAGCAATGCCATCCACTCGAAGGGGTAGATGAGCGAGGTGGTGCCCCAGAGCTGGAGCGCCGCCTGGCAGTGGCGCTCCGCGTCCTCGGGGCGGCCCTCGCGCAGGGCCACCCAGCCCAGGTTGGCCCGGGCCGCGCCGGCATAGCTCGTCATCTTCCCGGCCCCGGCGGCCTGCAGGCTCCGCTCGGCGCAGTCACGCGTCGCCTCGACGGCGCACCGCCTCCGGTGAATCTGCGTCAGGTAGGTGAGGCCCCGCACCTCCAGGGCCACATCCCCCATGCGCCGTGCCTGCTCCACCGTGGCGAGCATCCTGTCCGCGGCCTCCTCCAACGCGCCGTGCCACAGCAGCACGCAGGCGAGCACACACCCCGCCTCGGCGCGCTCGTCCGGGTCGCCCGAGGCCTCGCTGGCCCGCTGGTAGTCCCGCGCGAAGCGCACGGTCTCCGCGGACGCCAGGTAACGCTCGGCGCGCAGGTTGCGCTGGACGCGCACCTCGAAGAAGCGGGCCCGCTGCAGCGGCGTGCCATGGCGCTCGACGGTGGGCTCGATGCGCCGTGACAGCGCTTCCATCACCTCCAGCCGCGCCGTCCAGTAGTGCACCGCGAGCTGCTCAATCTGGATGTGCAGCCACTCGTTCCACCACGCCTCCGCGCCTTCGGTGGGGGGCGTGCCCAGCGCCTGCTCCGCGGCGAGGTACGCCGAGAGCGCCTCGTCATGCGCGTGGTGTACCTCCCACGCCTTGCCCGTCTTGCGGTGCAGGCGCGCCAGCGCGAGGCCGTGCTCCGGCGCGGTGCGCTCCAGGGCCCGCGCGTAGGACTCCCGGGCCTCTTCGTGACGCCCCACGAGCGCGAGCACGTCTCCGAGCGCCTCGTGGAGCGGGAGGGCCGGCGTCCGTCCCCCGTCATCCCACCCGGAGGGAGCGGGCACTTCCTGGAGCGCCGCCTGGTACAGCCGGATGGCCTCCCCATTGGCATACGTGGCCCGCGCCCGGTCCGCCGCGCGGCCGAGGTAGAGGAGCGCCTTGTCGTGGAGGCCGGCCTGCGAGAAGTGGTGCCCGAGCTCCGGCAGGGCCGCGGGGGCGTCGTGGTCGCGCGCCTCGAGCAAGCATGCCGCGCCCAGGTGGAGCGCGCGCCGCCGCTCCAAGGCCAGGCGCTCGTAGGAAATCTCCCGGAGCTTGTCGTGCACGAAGCGCAGCCGCCCCAGGGCCGTCTCCTCGATGAGCTGCCGCCTGCGCAGCTCCCCGAGCGCGTCGAGCGCCGCCGTCTCCGCGAGCCCGGCCAGGGTGGGCAGCAGCGTGCCGTCGAACTCGCGCCCCAGCACCGAGGCGCTCTCCACCAGCCGCTGCCCGTCGCCCCCGAGCGTGGACAAGCGACGCACGATGAGCTCGGCCAGCGTGCGTGGCAGTGGCACCTGGCGGGCCAGCAGGTCCGCGCCTTCGCCGGGCTGGCGGAGGTGCCACCTCCCCGTCCGGTCCCTCGCGAGCAGCCCTTCGTCGATGGCCGCGCGCAGGTACTCCGCGATGAAGAAGGGATTGCCCGACGAGCTGTCCGCCAGGAAGTCCACCAACGCGACAGGTGACTCGCGGAGCGCCAGCATCCCGGCCACCATCGCCCCCACGCTCCCCGTGTCGAGGCGACCGAGCGGAATCCTCCGGGCCCCCGGCGCGCTCAGGAGTGCCGTGAGCTCGGCGCCCGTCTCGCCGAGGCGGCACGTCCCCAGGATGAGCAGCCCCGGCTCACCTCCCCGGGCGACCAGCACATCGAGGAACGCGAGCGAGAGCTCGTCGGCCCACTGCAGGTCATCGAGGACGAGCAGGAGGGGCTGCTCCCCGGTGAGGCCGAGGAGCGCCGCTCGCAGCGCCTCCAGGATGCGCTGCCGGGCCGCGGCCGGAGGCAGTACCGGGGGCTCCGGCTGCTCCTTCACCCAGGGAAGCTCGGCCAGCGAGGGCTCGAAGAGCGCCAGCCACCTGCCGCTCGTGCCCAGCAGCCGCTCCGCTTCGGCGGCCCCCTGCGCGCGGCAGCGGTCCGCGAGCAGTTGGAGCAGCGGGCGGAAGGGGTGGAGCGGGACGGCCGCCCTGCTCTGCTCCGGGGCCGTCATGCTCCATGGGGCGCATTGCCCTGTCACCACCCTCACCCGCTGACGGGTGGCGAGCAGGGCCAGCTCCAGGGCGAGCCGCGTCTTCCCCACGCCGCTCTCACCCTCGAGGAGGATGAGCTGTCCCCGCCGCTGCTGGCGCAGCTCGTCCAGCGCGCGCTTCAGTTCCTCCAGGGGACTCGCGCGGCCCTCGAGCCCGGGGCGATACAGGTAGCTCCTGGGACGCGGCAGGCCGTGGCGCTCCTCGCCTCCGGCGCCCAGCGCCCCGAGCGCCTCGGCCACGTCCTCGGCGTAGCCGGGCCGGGCATCCGGACGTTTCGCGAGGAGCCGCAGCACGAGCCGCTCGAGCTCCTCCGGGATGCCCTCGACATGATGCGAGGGAGGAACCGGCGCCTCGTTCAGGTGCTGGAAAACGATGGAGCCCGCCCCCGAGCCGATGAAGGGAGGGCGGCCCACGAGGCACTCATAGAGAATGCAGCCGAGCGCATAGAGGTCCGCGCGCGCATCCACGAGCTCGCCCAGGAGCTGCTCGGGCGCCATGTAGGCCACGCTGCCCATGACGCGCCCTTCGGCGACGAGCTCCTCCCGGCTCGCGGCGCCACTGAACGAAGCGGCGATGCCGAAATCCACGAGCACAGGCCGTCCATCCTCGCGGATGAAGATGTTCTCGGGCTTGAGGTCGCGGTGGACGAAGCCCTCCCCGTGCAGGTGGGCCAGCGGCGCGCAGAGCCCTCGCACCAGGGACAGCAATGCCTGGAGCGCGGGCAGGTCGACCCTGGGGCGCGCGGCGGGAGGGGCCGGAAGAGAGGGAGGCGTCGCCACCGGGCCCGCCAGGGTGGCTTCGGTGGAGGTGGGCAGCCAGGTCCCGGTGGAGTCCACGGAGGAGGCTTCTGGTCGCCTGACCCACCGGGGGACCTTGAGGCGGCTTCGCAGCGTTCCCCCCTCGAAGAGCTCCATCACATAGAAGGGCAGGCCGTGGGAGAGGCCCTCGTCGAGGATGCGAGCAATGCCCGGATGGCTCAGCCGCCGGAGCGCGTGGATCTCCCGGCGGATGCCCGCGAGCAACACCTCGGAGGGAGTCCGCACCGTCTTGAGGGCCACCGGCACGGCCTGCTCGCGGTGCTCCGCGCGGTAGACCACGCCCATCCCGCCGCGGCCGAGGATGCCTGTGATGCGATAGGGCCCGAGGAGGGAAGGCAGCGCCTCTGACAACCCAACCGGAGCCGGCGTCCAACCGGGCAGGTTCATGGCTTCTTGAGCCCATGGACTTTCATCCGGTAGGACAGGGTCCGCACCGGGATGCCCAGACGCTTCGCGGCCTCGCTCCGGTTCCAGCCCGTCGCGACGAGCGCCTCCTGGAGGAGTTGCGCCTCATAACCCCGCATCTGCTTGCGGGCCGGGGCTGCGTCTTCCCGCTCGAGCCCGGGCGCGGCCAACCCGGGAGGGGCCGGCGCGGAAGCAGGACGCTCCGCCGCCCCCGCCGCCTGCACCCGCACTGGCAGATCGCCGGGAGCGAGGAGTGCTCCACGTGCGACCACCACGGCGCGCTCGATGGCGTTCTTCAGCTCGCGCACGTTGCCCGGCCAGGAGTAGGCCCGCAGCAGCTCCAGCGTCGCGGGCTCAAGCCCCTGCACGTTGCGGCCGTTGCCCTCGTTGGCGAGCCGCAAGAAGCGGTGCACGAGCGGCTCCAGTTCGTCCAGGCGCTCCCGCAACGGCGGAATGGCCAGGAGGATGGCATTGAGCCGGTAATAGAGGTCCTCCCGGAAGCTCCCGGCCGCCACCATGCCCTCGAGGTCCCGGTGCGTCGCGGCGATGACGCGTACGTCGACGGTGAGCTCCTTGCTGGCGCCCACCCGGCTGAACGCGCCGGTCTCCAGCACGCGCAGGAGCGCCACCTGCGCCGCGAGCGGCATCTCGCCGATTTCATCGAGGAACACGGTGCCGCCGTGGGCCTCCTCGAAGACGCCCTGCTTCAGCTGGCCGGCGCCGGTGAAGGCCCCGCGCTCGTGACCGAAGAGCGTGCTCTCGACGAGCTCCCTGGGGATGGCGCCGCAGTTGACCCGCACCATCCGCTGCGCGCGCCGAGGCCCCTCGTCGTGGAGGAAGCGGGCCAGCACCTCCTTGCCCGTGCCTGTCTCTCCCTGGAGGATGACCGGCACGCGCGAGGCCGAGACCTGACGTGCCGTCGCCAGCAGCGCGCGCATGGCGGCGCCGGCGATGAGGGAACCCCCGGCCCCGGTGCTGCTGTCGAACCAGGGCGCCGTCGAGGTCACCTCCACGGGGTGTTCGGGAGCGGCGCGGTTGGCGGCCGCGCGCGCCAGCTCGACGAGCGCCTCCACCGTGTCCGCGGCACCGGGGTACAGGGAGACGCCCACGACGAGCGGCGTCCCGGAGCCACGAGGCGCGGCGGCGATGGCGCGCGCGATGCGCACCGCGTCCTCGGGCCCGGTCTCCGGGAGCAGGAGCTGCACGGCGTCAGCGCCATAGGGGGCCATCCGGTCCACGGACCGCAGCTGGCCGTGCACGCGCTCCGCCCAGCGGTGGACATGCTCCTCGATGGAGGGAGGAGCGCCGTCCCTCCGGGCCCGGGCGGCGCGCACCACGAGCAGCGCGAAGGGGCGATGGAACTGCCGGGCTCGGGCTGCCTCTTCCTCCACCGCGCGCCGGAAGGGCTCATCTCCCTCGAACCGGAGCGACTGCCCCGAGCGGCCGAGCGCGTGGATTCGCACGGACACCCCTCCGAGCCGCAGCTCGTCACCGACCTCGAGGAAGGCTTTCTCGATGCGCCGGCCGGCGATCCACGAGCCATTCTTCGAGCCGAGGTCCTCGACGGTGATGCGGTTGTCGGAGAGCAGGAAGCGCGCATGGACCCGCGAGAGGCGGCGATCGTTGACGCACAGCACGGAGGGTTCCGCGCGCCCCAGGGTCAAGGGAACCTCGGGCGTCAGCAGTCCCAGCTCGACGCCACTCTCGTGGTGGACGACGACGGCGAGCCGCTGCGCGTCTCCCTCGGCCCGCCCCACCTCCGCGCCAGTCGAGAGGGTCTCGGTTTTTGTGCCGTCAGACGCCTGCCGTGGATGCTCTGCGTGCATGACCGGCCCCCTCCCCCAGAGTGCTGCCATTCATAGCAGGAAAGCCTCCGGCCTTCAGGGCGCGGTGATCAGTAGGGACATGGAGGCACCGTCGACACCGATGCCGTACAAGTCGACCGTCCTGTCCGGTAGCTCGACGACCACGTCGCACTTCGTACAAGCGCCGTGCGGCAGGAACAGCCTCGCGTCACGCGCCTTGAGGACAAGCCCCTTCCAGAGCTGGTCGCGGGTGAGCGGGCGAAACGGGGCCGCTGCCTACACGAGCGGCTTCGACATCCTGAGCACCCGGTACGTGAGCAGTCCCTGCTCCAGCGGCCCCACCCACTGCTCGTCGCTGAAGCCCACGCGCGTCCAGAAGCGACGGGCCGAGGGATTCGGCTCGGCCACGCCCAGCCGCAGCAACCGGACACCCTGGCCACGGAGCCAGTCCTCATACGCGCGCATGACGGCCTCACCCCGCCCGCGTCCGCGCACCTCCGGCGCCAGGAGCATCAGCCCGAGGTACCACTCCCCCGGGGACGGGAAGTCGCTCACCGCTTCGAGGATGCCCACCAGCGCGCGCTCCGCGTCCCGCAGCGCCACCAGGTGGCCTCGCTCCGGTCCCAGCCCGGGTGGGCGCTCCAGCGGCATCTGCCTCGCTTCGTCTGGCCTCGCGGGGCGTCCGTAGCAGCGCTGGTAGAAGTCCGCGCAGTGCTCCAGTAGCGGCTGGAACAGCCCCACGTCGACGTCGGCCACACGCCCGGCGGTGAGGTCCGCTGTCTGGAAGAGGGGACGCATGCGTGTTGCTACAGCACGCCGCGCGCCTTGATATCCAGGTAGCGATTCACTGCCGCGAGGCTCAGCTCATCCGGCTGCACGTCCATCATCTGCACGCCGCCCTGGCTCACCCGCGCCTTGAGCACCTCGCGGTCCGTGAGCAGCTCGGAGGCCACCGCGTGCTGGAACGCCTCCTCCGGCCCTGGCGGTGGCGTGCGCAGCAGCTTCTGCAGCGCGGTGTCCTTCACCGACAGGCACAGGGGCACGTGCCGCCTCGCAAGCCGGTGCAGCGGGGCCACCATGGTGGAGGCCTGCTCCTCGTCCAGGAAGTCCGTGAAGACGCACAGCAGGCTGCGCCGCGTGAGGCGGACGTTCAGCTCCTTGAAGAGGGCCAGGTAGTCCACGTACGTGAGGCTCGGCGTGGTGGAGTAGAGCGCGTCCACCATCTTCCGGTATTGCCCGCGCCCCGCCGCCGGAGGCAGGTACGTCTTCACGCCATCCGCGAAGACGGCCAACCCCACCCTGTCCCCATTGCGCACCGCCACGAAGGCCAGGAAGAGGGCCGCGTTCACCGCGTGGTCCAGCTTGGTGAGGCCGTCCACCTGCGCGGCCATGGAGCGCCCCGCGTCCACGCAGATGAGGATGGACTGCGAGCGCTCGGACTCCAGCACACGCGTCACCGGACGGCCCCGCCGCGCGGTCGCCTTCCAGTCCACGTCCCGCACGCTGTCGCCCTGCGCGTAGTCACGCAGCCGCGCGAACTCGCTGCCACGCCCGTCTCGCCGGAGCTTCCGCAGGCCCAGGTTGACCAGGTCCAACGCCGCGCCAGACAGGAGCAACCGGCTGGCCCCGCGCAGGTCCGGGTACACGGAGATGGACTCCGCGGAGGGAAAGACGCGCTCGTGGAAGACGAGCCCCAGCGGCCCGCGCACCCGCACGTGCACGTCCCCGAAGTCGAAGCGTCCGCGCTTGGCGGGCGTCACCCGGTACACCCAGCGCGTCTCGCTGTCCGGCGAGAGCTCGAGCGGCGCCTCGTCGGGCGTGGCGGTGAAGGACTCCGGCACGTCATCCTTCACGCGCACGTCCACCGTGCCCCTGCCCCGGTGCACCAGCCGCAACTCCACCTTGTTGGGCACGCCCACGTTGAGCCGCTGGGGTAGCACCCGGTGCACCTCCAGCCGCACCCGCCGGGCGAAGAGGACATCCACCGCCGCCACCGCGAGCGCCAGCGCGTCCAGCGCCAGCACGGCGCCGCCGAGGCCGGGGAAGAACCCCGCGGCCATCATCGGCAGCGCCAGCAGCGCAAGCAGCACCCAGAGGCGCGGGGTGGGAATCAACGCGGGACCTCCACCCCCTGCACCACCTCGCGCAGCACGTCCGTCGGCGTGGCCCCATCCAGCTCCGCGTCCGGCGACAGCAGCAGGCGGTGCTTCAGCACCGGGCCCGCCAGGAAGCGCACGTCGTCCGGCGTGACGAAGCCACGCCCCCGGAGGGCCGCCAGCGCCTTCGCCGCCAAGAGTAGGTGCACGCCCGCGCGGGGCCCCGCGCCCAGGCGGATGCGGCTGGACGAGCGCGTGGCCGCCACCAGCTTGCGGACGTAGGCCAGCACCGGCGGCTCCACCGTCACTTCGCTGAGCGCCGTGCGCGCCGCCAGCAGGCCGTCCTTCGCCACCGCCGCGTTGACGCCCGCACGCGCCAGGTCGCCCGAGTCGAAGCCGCGGTGCACCGCGGCCAGAATCGCGTCCTCCTCCTCCGGCGCCGGGTAGCCCACCTCAATCTTCAGGAGGAAGCGGTCCAGCTGCGCCTCGGGCAGCGGGTACGTGCCCTCGGACTCCACGGGGTTCTGCGTGGCGAACACCGTGAAGAGGGGCGACAGCACCAGGTTGCGGCCCTCCAGCGACACGCCGCGCTCCTGCATGGCCTCCAGCAGCGCGGACTGCGTCTTGGCCGGAGCGCGGTTGATTTCGTCCGCCAGCAGCAGGTCCGTGAAGATGGGGCCGCGCACCAGCGCGAAGGCCTGGGACTTCAAGTCGAAGACGCTGGTGCCCAGGATGTCGGCGGGCATCAGGTCCGGGGTGAACTGGATGCGCTTGAAGTCCGCGCCGATGCTGCGCGACAGGGCCTTGGCCATCAGCGTCTTGGCCACGCCGGGCACGCCCTCCAGCAGCACGTGGCCGCCGGCGAGCAGGCCCACGAGCATCAGCTCCAGGACCTCGTCCTGGCCGACCACGGCCTTGCGCACCTCGTACAGCACACCCTCGCGGATGGCGTGGGCGGCCTGCACGGCGGCGCCGTTCGAGGTGAAAGCGGGAGCGGTATCGGTGACGTTCATGTCGTTCCGGGAGTGCTGCGCCGGCCGGTGCCGGCGGTGTGGAGGCGTTGGCGCAGCCTGGCCGCGACGGCGGCAAACTGCTGGAGGTCGTTGTCACTGGCCACGGTGTCCGCCTGGGCATTCACCGCCTTGAGTCCCTGCGCCAGGTCCGCGCGGCCCCGCTCGCGCAGCCCGTCCGCCACCGTGGCGGCGGGCGCGTGCGGTGGCAGGCCCGCGTGCAGAGCCAGCTCCTGGGTGAGGCCCCGGGCGATGAGGCCCGCGGCGAAGCCCTGGTGGCGGCCCTCGCGGTACAGGCGGCCCATGGCGAAGAGGGCGTCGGTGGCGCCCACGCGGGCGGACTCGGGCGGAGGGCGCGGGCGGCCGAAGCGCCGCAGCGACACGGACCACAGCACCACGCCGAGCAGCAACTGCGCCACCGCGAAGTGCAGGCCGTAGCGCCGCGCGAAGTCCACCACCGAGCGCTCGTTGGTGAAGCCGTGGTGGAACTCGTCGAACTCGTAGGGGCCGGGGCCCAGGGCGGCCAGGGTGCTCAGCCAGAACTGCGCGTTGTCCGCGCGCGCCAGCGCCCGGTTCATCGCCAGCTCCGGCGCGCCCACCACCAGCACCCGGCCCTGGCCATGCGGCACCACCGCCGCCACCACCTGGCCCAGCCGCTCGTCCTCCAGCACCGGCACCGCGCCCTCCGGGAGCTGGAGGTACGCCTGTACCTTCGCCTCCACCCGCTCCACGCCCAGCGTGTACGGCGTGGGCATGGGAGGCACCAGCGTGCGCATGGGCAGGGTGGTGTCCGCCTTCACGAGCTTGACGGAGAGGGCGTCCAGCAGCGGGTTCTCCCGCGAGCCCCAGGGCACGTACACCAGCGTGCCGCCGCCCCGGACGAGCTCCAGCAGCTTCTCGTGCTCGTCCTCGTCCAGCGCGGCGGCGCGGAAGGCGTTGAAGCCGGTGCGCGGAACGTTCTCGTCCTCCAGGCCGGCATCGGGCTCGGCGGCGAGCCGCGTCTGGTCCGGGTCCTCCTCGTATGCGCCGTCCACCTCCACGGCCAGCAGTACCTGAGTGGCCTGGCCGGAGACGAGGCGCAGGTCCGCCATGCGGCGGGCCACGGGCAGCCCGCTCTCCTGGGCGAGCAGGAAGAGGGCGCGCGCGCCGTCCTCCTGGGCGCGGAAGGTGGACAGCGTGTCGGCGAACTCGCCGCGCCGGGCGCTCTTCACGAGGAAGGAGCCGAGCACGACGGTGAGCACCAGTCCGCCCACCACCAGCAGCGGGAAGCGGTCACGCACCGGCGGCCTCCTGGGGGGCGGGCGCGGCCAGCAGCGGCTGGGTGAGGCTGCGGAACTCGCGGTAGCCCTCGGCGCCTACCGGCAGGTTGCCGTACCACGCGAAGTCGAAGCGCCGCGTCAGCTCGCGGAAGGGCGCCTTCCACTCCGCGCGTCCTCGGAACTGGCGCAGGTAGTCCCAGTTGCTCAGCGTCACGTCGTAGAGGATGGCCCCGTCGCGGTGCAGCCGGGACAGCAGCGCCAGGTACAGGCTGCGCACCGCCTCGCGGTACTCGCCCCGGGCGGCCAGCTCGTCGGCCAGGTGCGCCCAGCCCTCCGGCGGGCGGGACAGCGCGTGCGTCGAGTCCCCCGCCAGCGCCACGGCGTCCACCGTGGACACCTCCAGGCCTCCGCCTTCGCCCTTGCGCTCCTTCTTCAGGTACATGAGCAGCAGTCCGCCCAGCACCACCACCGTCAGCGTCACCAGCAACACGACGAGCACGTTGGCCACGGCGTTGCCGGTGATGAGCGGCGTGTTCAAGTCTCTCGGCGGAGGCGCCGGGTCCCTCTTGAAGAGCTCCTTGAGGAACTCACCCAGCCAGTCGATGAACCGCCGCCACCAGCCCGGGGGCTCGGGGGGCGGCGTGGGCTCGTCGGAGGACTCCACCGGAGGCGCCACCGCGAACTCCGGTCGCGCGAGGATGTCCTTCGCTCGCGCCGTCGCGGCCCTCGCGTCCACCCGGGCCTGGGCGTCCACCGTCTGGGTGGCCTGCGCCAGTCCCCGCTCCAGTGAAGCCAGCGCCGAGTCGCAGTCCTCGTCGTCCCAGGCCTGGCGCTCCACGGTGCGCACCAGCCGGTCCAGCTTGCCCGCCTCGGCGGGGCCGAGCGTGCCCAGGGACTCGAAGCGTTTGTCCTCCGAGGGGCCGGTGCCCTCGCACGCCTCGGCCACGGCGCCCAGCCGCTTCGCCGCGTCGCGGCCCGAGGCCACGGGCGGCCTGGGGGCCTCGTCGTCCTCCTGGGGCTGGGCCCGGGCCGGGCTCGCGGTCAGCAGACTCGCGCCCAGCACCAGCGCCAGCACCGCCGCGCTCCGGGAGCCGAGCGGCCGCCCCGAGCTCCTCGCGGGCAGTTGCTGCACGGCGGCCAGCAAATCCAACCCCTCCTGCCGCACGCGCCCGTCCACCAGCAGCAGCGTGGCCGAGGCGGCGCGCACCGGCTCGAAGAGGGCGAACGTCATGGCCGCGAGGAACAGCAGCCACGAGGGGGTGTCCAGCGAGGCGAAGCGCTCGGCGAACGTCAGGTCGATGCCGGCCAGCTTCCGGCCGAGAATCAGCCCGAAGTTGGCGGCGATGTGCAGGTTGAAGAAGGCCAGCAGCTGCACGCTCATGAGGACGCGCACCAGCATCGCGGTGCCGCGCGCCGGGCCCAGCAGCCGCGAGCACAGGCCATACAGCCGCAGCGGGCTGCCCCGGCCGTGCATCACCGCCGCGTAGCCCACGCACTGCGCGGAGAGGATGAAGAAGCCGATGCCCAGCGTCAGCACCATCATCAGCGTGTTGAAGATGAAGAGGTACGCCACGGTGATGAAGAGCGCGGGCGCGCGGCCCAGCGCGGCCCGCATCGACGCCCACGCGGAGGGCTCGCCCTTCGTACCCAGCAGCACCTCCTGCACGTAGTGGCACGCCGCGCCCTGGCACAGCCCCCGGACGAACCACGCCAGGGTGAGGGCCAGCGAGGGCAGCGCCAGCGGCTGGCCCAGGCGCACCGCCTCGGCCAGGTACAGCACCGCGGCCACGACGGCGGCGCCGCCGGGCACGGTGACGGCCCAGACGCCCGCGTTGCGCGCGCACAGCCGCAGCGCCGCGTCCATGAGGGCCACCGCGCCCCGGGGGCGCAGCTCGAGAGCGGAGACGGCCATGCGCTAGCCCGCCGCCATCTGAGCCACGAGCAGGATGCCACCCCAGACGAGGCCCATCCCCACCAGCGCCAGCACCACGTTGCCCACGGTCCACTCCCGCCGCTCGCCCGGGCCCTCCAGCGCCTTGAGGCGCCGGTCCAGGCAGCTCGCGCAGCGGTTGATGCCCTCGAACTGCGTGGTGCACTCCCGGCAGATGACGCGCCGGCACTCCACGCAGACGCCGAGGCCGGCGCGCTCCGGGTGGTAGTGGCAGCGGCCCGAGCCCTGAATCATGACGCCACCTTACGCAAACCCGGGCCCGCCGCACCACCCCCCGAAGAGGGCGCCTACAACTCGTCGAGGAACTCGTCGTTGTACGTGTAGCGCGACAGTCGCTTGACGAGCGCCTCCATGGCCTCTACCGGCTTCACCGAGTGGAGCATCTGCCGCAGCTTCTTCACCTTCTCGTACTCACGCAGGGTGAAGAGCTTCTCCTCCTTGCGCGTGCCGGACTGGGCGATGTTGACGGCCGGGAAGACGCGCTTCTCCGCGAGCAGCCGGTCCAGCGTCACCTCGGAGTTACCGGTGCCCTTGAACTCCTCGAAGATGACCTCGTCCATGCGGCTGCCGGTGTCGATGAGCGCCGTGCCGATGATGGTCAGCGAGCCGGCCTCTTCCGTCGCGCGGGCGGCGCCGAAGATGCGCTTGGGGCGCTCCAGGGCGCGGCTGTCCACGCCGCCGGACATGGTGCGGCCGGAGTTGTCGATCTCCTTGTTGAAGGCGCGCGCCAGGCGGGTAATCGAGTCGAGCAGGATGACCACGTCCTTGCCGGACTCCACCAGCCGGCGGGCGCGCTCGATGGCCAGCTCCGCCACCTTGAGGTGGTCCACCGTGGGCCGGTCCGAGCTGGAGGCCAGCACCTCGGCCTTGATGCCCCGGCGCATGTCCGTGACTTCCTCGGGCCGCTCGTCGATGAGCACCACCATGACGTGGCACTCGGGGTGGTTGGAGAGCACCGCCTGGGCGATGCGCTGGAGCATGATGGTCTTACCCGTCTTCGGCGGGGCGACGATGAGCGCGCGCTGACCCTTGCCGATGGGGGCGATGAGGTCCAGCACCCGTGTCACCAGCTCCTTGTGGCCGTTCTCCAGCTTGAGCCGCTCGGTGGGGTCCACCGACGTCAGGTCCGCGAAGTGCGGCAGCCGCGGGGCGCCCTCCAGGGGCCGGCCGTCCACGGTGTCCACCTTCTGGATGATGCCCTTGTTGCCGCGCATCTGCGCGAAGGCCGTGAGGTACTGGCCCTGCCGCAGCTTCAGCTTCTGCACCAGGTTCTTCGGCAGCTCCGGGTCGTCCGGCGCCGCCAGCAGGTTGCGCTTGAGCTGCCGCAGGTAGGCGTTGGGGCCCTTGGACTCCGTGTCCAGCACGCCCTCCACCGGCGACAGGTTGGACTGCGGCGCGGCCTCGCGCTGCCGCTCGCCGCCCCCGTGCTGCTGCTGGCGCTGCGGGTGGTGCTGCTCCCGCGCCTGCTGCGGCGCGTGCTGCGGGGCGGCCTGGCCCTGCTGCTGCTGCGCCTGCCGCTGGCGGTACTGCTCCAGCTCCTGCGGCGTCAGGAAGACCTGGACCTGTTGCCCGTCCGGCCCGGGCTGCATCCGGTAGGCCTGGCCATCCGGGGTGAAGAGCACCTGTGCGCCACGACGGCGGCGGCGGCGGCGGCGGCGGCGGCCGCCTGCCTGGCCGGGCTGTCCGGGGGCGCCTCCCTGGGAGGGGCCTCCCGCGCTCGCGCCATCGCCGTCGTCGGGACCCTCGTCGTCGCCCTCGTCGCCGCCGTCGTCATCCGCTTCGGGCGGAGGTGCCGGCCGGGCGGCCACGGGCATCGGAGGAGGGTCTCGGGGGTCGCTGTTATCGGGATTTTCGCTCATGGGTTTCCAGACGGCGCGCGTCCCATGCAGGCCATCCCGGAGGGGAGGCGGAGACGCAGGGTGACTCAGGCTGTGGGACAGGGAGCCGGACGCGGGGCCTTGAAGCGAGCAGGCCGAACCGCCGGTCCCTGGAGCACCCTGGCGGCCCTGAGGCCGTCCGGGATGCATGAACAACACTAACAGAGGCCGGGGGCGGCGCCGCCGCTTTTTTCACCCGATGTTGGGCTTCGGACCTCAATCCACGGTGAGGGTGAAGGGCATCATCGCCTTCATCCCCGGCTGGAGCAGCTCCAGATTCACTCCCGCGGAGCGCGCCAGCGCCCGCAGCGGCTCGGGAATGGCGGGCGGGGGCTCGGGCAGGAGGGAGAGCGCCGCCTGGACGCCCGGCTCCCCTCCGAGCCCGGAGAAGAAGCCCCGCGCCTCGCCGAGGATGACCACGTCCAGGTCCTCGTCGGGGGCCACGCCGGCCCGCTTGCGCGCGGCCTCCACCGCCTCGGGCAGCCCGCCCAGCCGGTCCACCAGCCCGCGCGCTAGCGCGTCCTGGCCGCTCCACACGCGCCCCCGCGCCACCGCGTCCACCTGCGCCTTGTCCAGCTTCCGGCGCGCGGCCACCTCGGTGATGAAGACGTCGTACGAGGCATCCACCCACGCCTGGGCCGCCTTCTGCTCCTCTGGCGTCCACGGGCTCCACGTGTCGAACATGTTCGCCAGCGGCGCCCGGGCAATCGTCTCCTGGCCGATGCCGAGCACGCCGCCCAGCAGCTCCTGGAGCGCGGGCTTGATGTAGAAGACGCCGATGCTGCCGGTAATCGTGGGGGCCAGCGCGAGCACCTCGTGCGCGCCCATGGCGGCGTAGTAGCCGCCGGACGCCGCGACGTCGCCCATGGAGGCGATGACGGGCTTGTGCTTCGCCGCCTCCAGCACCGCCTGGTACATCAGGTGCGAGGCCAGCACGTCGCCGCCGCCCGAGTCGACGCGGATGACGATGGCCACCACGGACGCGTCGTCCTGTGCCTGCTCCAGCGCCCGGATGACTGTCTCGGCGCCGGCAATCTGGCTGAAGCCCAGCGGGTCCTCGCGGCTGCGGCCCCCGGAGATGGTGCCCAGCACCGGCACCACCGCCACGCGGCGCCGACGGCCCCAGCGCCCCTCACGCTCGTCCCGGGGCGCGTAGGTGGTCTTGAAGCGGCCCCCCGGCACCAGCTCCTTCACCTTCGCGTCCAGCTCGGTGGGGAGGATGACGCCGTCCAGGAAGCCCAGCGCGTGCGCCTGCTTCGCGGTGGCCAGGCCCGTGGCCCACAGCTCGCGCAGCCGCTCCGGCGGGTGCTTGCGCGACTCGGCCACGCCCTTCTCGTACCAGGCCACCTGCGTGTCCAGGTACGCGTTCACCGTCTCCCGCCACGCATCGCTGGGCTCGGTCTGGGTGAGCTGCTCGGGCGCCGTCTTGTACTGCCCCACGCGCGCCACGTCCCAGCGCACGCCCAGCTTCTGCATCGTCCCGCCCACCGTCTGGAGGTGCGCCACCAGGCCGTTGATGGGCAGCATCGCCTCGGGCACCGCGTAGACGCGGTCCGCCGCCGAGGCGATGAAGTAGCCCCGGTCGTCCGCCGACAGCAGCACCGCCATGACGCGCTTGCCGGAAGCGCGCAGCCGCAGCACCGCCTGACGCAACTCCTCCGCCTTGCCCCAGTCCACCCCCGGCAGGCCCTCCATCTTCAGCACCACGCCCGTCAGCCGCTCGTCCTTCGCGGCCAGGTCCAGCCACCGCGTCAGCCGCAGATACGGGTCCGTGTCTCTCGCCCCCAGCAGGGCCAGCAGCGAGCTGGTGCCGCCGGCCAGCACGTCGTTGAGGTCCAGCATCGTCACCACGCCGCCGGGCGGGCGCAGGCTCCGGTAGCTCTCGCTGGACAGGCGCAGCGCCACCACGTGGTCCGTCCCGTCCTCGGTGCCGCCCGCCGCGTAGGTGAGGCCGAGGCCGGACGTGTCCACCGTCGCCGCCACCTGGAGCGCCAGCGGCACGCCGCTGACGAAGCCGTGCGACACGCCCGCGCCCAGGCGCACCCCGGGAATCACCTCCGCGTTCAGCGTGTACGTGGCCCGCCCCTGGCGGAAGGCCCCCTCCGAGAAGAGCCAGTCCACGCCCAGCGTGTAGCGCTCGTCCAGCGGCCTCAGCCCCAGGCCCAGGTTGTACTGGCGCTCCAGCTTCACCTCGCCCTCCTCGGGGGCGTTGAGGTCCTTCACCACCGCCGCCAGCGACAGCCCGCGCGCCGGCCTCGCGGTGAGGCCCAGGTCGAAGCTGGACAAGTCATCGAGGTCGTCATCGTCCGAGCTGAAGCCGTGCCACGCGCCGCCCAGCTGCAGCGTGCGCGAGCCCAGCGACAGGCCCAGCGACGTCTTGCGGTAGTCCGGCTCCGCGTGGCCGCGCACCCACTCCATGGCGCCGCCCAGGCCCAGGCCCAGCAGCCGCGTGGCCAGGAAGACGCCGTCTCCCACGCCGTCGCGCACCAGGTTGCGCTCGTGCAGGTAGAAGAGCTGGCTGCCGCTGACGTAGCCGAGCCCCGCCGGGTTGAGCGAGAGGGACGTGGCCTCGTCCACCAGGGCCGCGCCGGTGGGTGGCAGCGTCACCCCCCGCGAGGGCTGCTGGGCGCTGTCGATGGCGCCCGTCTGGGCAAGGGCAAGCGAGGGGAGCAGCAGGAGGGCGAGCAGGCGCATACGCCCCGGGACTCTAGGCGTCGAGGGCCCCGGGACAAGCGCCGCGCGTCACCAATCCTCGGTTCCGGACACCCCGTCCAGCGGGTCGTCCGCTTTCTTCTTCTTCTCCGACGCCTTGGTGCGACCGCCGCGGTCCTCGGCGCTCCAGTCCTCGGTGCCGCCGCGGTTGTCCAGCGGGTCCGAGCTGCGAGTCACCTTCTCGCCGCTGCCGTTCACCAGCTGGTTCACCATGCGCTCCATCTCCGCCTTCAGCTGGCCGAACTCGTCGCCCTGGAGCGCCACGCGCCGGCCGCCCAGCCGCTGGCCGCTCTTCACGTCGTAGTAGCCCAGGTGCAGCTCGGCGCCTTCCTCCAGCGCCTTCAGCGTGCCCACCATGACCCTGTCCAGCCCCAGCGACTGGCCCATGGCCGTGACACCGGAGGACTTCTGTCCGGCGCGCATCACCTCGCCCGCCACCCGGTCCAGCTGTACGTCATAGGCCTTGTACGCGGCCGTGGGCACCAGGTCCGTGCTCATCTCCACGTCGTCCGTCGTCACCTCCAGCAGCTGGCCGTGCTGCCGGAAACCGGGGCGCTCCATCCGCACCAGGTGCTTGCCGATGGCCAGCGCGGGCAGCGTCACCGGCGTGTAGCCCACCAGCTCTCCGTCCACGTACACCCGCGCGCCCGACGGCCGGGACTTCAGCGTGGCACCGCCGCGCAACTGCGCGGTGCGGCCGGTGGCCACCTGCACGCGCAGGGCGAGGTACTCCCGGTTGAAGCGCTTGGGGGACAGCTCGTAGGTGGGGTTGAGGGCAATCAGGTCCATCAGCACCAGCTTCGCCTCCTCCACGTCGCCGCGCAGGTGGAGCACCGCGCCGTAGAGGGCCAGCGCCTCACACAGCGGCGAGCAGCCGCGCATGGCACCCGCGGCCGACTCCAGCTCCTTGAGGGTGCCGCGCACCTTCTTCTCCGCCTCCTCGTACTCCTTCTTGTCGAAGGCGGCGACGCTCTCCGAGAAGCTCTTGCGCGCACGGTCCAACGATGCCTTGGAGGCCGTGTCCTCCGGCATGCCGAACAGCTCCTCGGGCTTGCGCACGGCGAAGCCGTCGAAGTTCCCCAGGGCATCGTTCATGTAGGTCTCCATCCGCACCCCCGCGGACTCGGAGGCCGGGTCCATGGGCACCAGGAGACTGGAGACGCGCCGCGCCGGGGGGGGGGCCGCCAGGGCCAGCGTGGGGAGGAGGGCGAGGAGAAGGGCTTTCATGGGGAACCTCGGAGCAGGCGACGCGAGCCGCCCGCCGGACATTCAAACCCTGCGTCTCAGAACCCGACGCCGCCGGACACGGGATTCCAGCCGTTTCCGCCCCTGTCCTGGTTGGCCACGTAGACGGCGCCGGCCGTCACCGCCGCCGCCCCGCCCACCACCGCCCAGAACCAGGGCTTCTTCAGGAACTGGGGCGCGCGCGAGGGGCCACTCTCCGCGACGCGGGGCGCCATGGCTCCATTGACGAAGCCGCGCACCTGCTCCGCGGCGGCGGCCGTGTTCTGCTGGGCGTCACGCGGCGTCAGCTCGATTTCCACGCCGCGCAGCCGCGCCTTGGAGCGCAAATCCCACGCCTGGAGCTCCGCCTCGGCGCGGCCCTTCTTGTCCCGGGACACCGCGGCCAGCACCACGTAGCGCGCGCTCAGCCGCTCGCCCACGGCCCGCGCCTCGGCGGGGACCGCGTCCTGGTCGAAGGCCTTCTCCGTGGCGGCCGCGGCGGCGGCGTCGCGCATGGCGGACAGGCCCGGCGAGGGCTCCAGCTTCGCCTTCACCTCGGCGGACGCGGAGGACTTCACCTCCGTGTAGTAGGCGGAGGGCACGTAGCCGGGCAGCGACACCACCACCGGGTGCAGGCCGGCGGGCACCTCCACGCCGCGCAGCGGGGTGACGCCCACCTCCTGGCCGCGCACCAGCACGCGGGCGCCGGTCGGCTGCGAGTCCACCACCAGCGTGCCCGCGGGCCGCCCCTTCACCGCCGTCATCGCCTCCACGTAGGCCGA